>NZ_FPJC01000002.1:0-532372 GCF_900119265.1 Pseudomonas sp. NFACC04-2 | reverse complement strand
GAGCTTGCTCGCGATAGCAGTGGTTCAGTTGATGGCGATGCTGGATGTGCTGCCGTCTTCGCGAGCAAGCTCGCTCTCACAGTCAATCGGTGTGTACCTACCCTTTGCGAACAACGCTTGGGTGGTGTTGATCAGTTCGCACTCGGTGTGCTGCCCAGCCGATGCAACGAAGCACCCTCCAACGTCTTCCACAACTTGCGCATCGTCGGATTGCGATTGGCAATTGCACAGTACGAGCGAATCTCCAATCGCGTGCTCCATTGCTCGCCGCCGGCCCGCACCAACAACCCACGCTCCAACTCGTCGGCCACCGCACTCTGCGGCAACCAGGCCACGCCGTAGCCCTCGATGGCCATGCGCATCAGCAGCATCGCCATGTCCGCCTCATAACAGCGCTCCAGCGCGATCGGTTCGGGGCCGTTGTTGATGACGATGTCGGCGACGCGCCCGAGGAATGTCGTTGCCGTATAGGCCAGGTAGGGCACCGGTTTGCCGGCACGACCGGGCAGGCGGAACAGCGGTTCGCCCTTGCGGTTGGGCGCGCATAAGGGGATGAACGCGTCGTGGCCGAGCACCAGGCTGCCAAAACGCTCGGCGTCCAGCAGGATGGGGGCAAGCGGGTGATGGTAGACCATCATCAAGTCGCAACTGCCTTCCTCCAAGGCAATGACGGCGTCATGAATGTTGGCGGCCACCACCCGGGCGTTGAACTGCTCATTGTGTTGCTGGAATTGCGAGAGCCACTTGGGCAGGAAGGTCATCGACAGGCTGTGGCCGGCGGTGATCTGGATAGAGCGTCCCGGCATTCGTTCCACATCCCGCAGCGTCGAGCGCAACCTCAGTAATCCGGCGAGGGCCTCTCGGCTTTCATCGCAGAAGGTGACTCCCGCGGGGGTCAGTTGGACAGGGTAGGTGCCCCGGTCCACCAGTTTGACGCCCACCCATTCCTCAAGTGAACGGATACGTCGGGACAAGGCCGATTGCGTCACGCATCGAACCTCGGCCGCGCGGGAGAAATTTTTCCATTCACCAATCGCCAGAAGATCATCCAGCCATTTGAGTTGCATATCGAGAAACTCCCCCCTGTGAGGGCGCGATTTTACTGGGAAAGCCACCGGTATAGCGCGGCCTTTCGCTAACTATTCCGAAAGCGCATGGGGTTAGCCGGATTACTCATCATCCTCCCGGATACGCTCCTTAGAATCGATCCTGCCAAGTAAAAAACTCCAAGAACTACTTGAGGACAGCACCGTGAAGAAGAATAAGCTCCCACGTCGAATTGCAATGGGCATTGCCCTGGGCGTGCTGGTCGGTTGGGTGTGTCACCATTTCGCAGGGAGCGAGCAAAGTGCCAAAGAGATCGCCAGTTACTTCTCGATGGTCACTGATATTTTCCTGCGCATGATCAAGATGATCATCGCGCCCCTGGTATTCGCGACGTTGGTGGGCGGTATCGCCAGCATGGGCAATTCTCGCTCTGTCGGCAGGATCGGGGCCCGGGCGATGGCCTGGTTTGTCACCGCCTCGGTCGTCTCGCTGCTGATCGGAATGGGGCTGGTCAACCTGTTTCAACCCGGTGCCGGGCTGAACATGGACGTGGCCCAGCACGCAACGGCGGCCGTGCCGGTCAATACCGGCGACTTCAGTCTCAAGGCGTTCATCGGCCACGTGTTTCCCCGCAGCATCGCCGAAGCGATGGCCAACAACGAGATCCTGCAGATCGTGGTGTTTTCGCTGTTTTTTGGCTTTGCGTTGGCGGGGGTGAAGCGGGCGGGTTACACCCGGATCAGCGATTCCATCGAAGAGTTGGCGAAGGTGATGTTCAAGATCACCGACTACGTGATGGCCTTCGCGCCGATTGGCGTGTTTGCCGCCATCGCCTCGGCAATCACCACCCAGGGGCTTGGCTTGCTGGTGGATTACGGCAAGCTGATCGCCGAGTTCTATCTGGGGATCCTGATCCTCTGGGCGTTGCTGTTCGGTGCCGGCTACCTGTTCCTCGGCCGCTCTGTTTTCCACCTCGGCAAGCTCATTCGTGAACCGATTCTCCTGGCTTTTTCCACCGCCAGCAGTGAGTCCGCCTACCCGAAAACCATCGAGGCGCTGGAGAAGTTTGGCTCGCCAAAACGTGTGTCCAGCTTCGTATTGCCCCTGGGCTATTCGTTCAATCTTGACGGTTCGATGATGTACCAGGCGTTTGCCATCCTATTCATCGCCCAGGCCTACAACATTGATCTGAGTTTCACTCAGCAGTTGCTGATTCTTCTGACACTGATGATCACCAGCAAGGGCATGGCCGGTGTCGCCCGGGCTTCGGTGGTAGTGGTCGCCGCCACGTTGCCGATGTTCAATCTTCCCGAGGCGGGGCTGCTGTTGATCATCGGCATCGACCAGTTCCTCGACATGGCCCGTACGGCCACCAATGTGGTGGGTAACAGCATTGCGACGGCGGTTGTCGCCAAGTCCGAACCCCACGAAGACGTCGACGAGGAAGAGGGTGGACATGCCCCGGCTCGGTCGCGATCCGAGCCGGTGCCGGTGGCTTGAGGAGAGACTCATGAAGGCTAAAGCGAAGTCGAGCCACAAGACTTCTGTGGTGCGCAAGTTGGGGATCGTCGGTGGGCTTGGGTCACTGGCCGGGGGCGATCTGTTCTACAAGTTGGTCAAGTCCCGGGCGGTGCTCGAGGATCAGGGGCGCTACCATTTCCTGTTCGAGCAGCACCCCTTCAAGGATGTGCTGCTGCCGCTGGACCGGGGCGCGAACATGACGTCGCGCAAGTTCTATGTGTTCCAGGTGTGCAAGTCGTTCGAGGACAGTGGCTTCGATGCGGTGATGCTTCCATGCTTCGCCAGCCACACCTTTCGCGCTGAAATCGAGGAGGCGCTGGCCATTCCCGTCCTGGACATGATGGCCGCCTTGATCCAGCACGTCAGCCACACGGTGCCGTCCCAGGCGATGTTGGGGGTGATCGCCTCGGACTTTGTGCGCCATTGCGGATTGTTCGAGCGACATTTCGGCAAAGACTTTCAGATCGTTTACCCCGATGCAGACGCTCAAGCAGGGTTGATGGAGGCGATGTACGGCCTCAATGGCATCAAGGACGGTCATCTCGAAGGCGTGCCGCTTGAGGCGGTCTATCGGGCGTGTCTCTCATTGCAGGCCCAGGGTGCGACGGTGATCCTGCCCGGCATGACCGAGCTTTCCCTGGTCTGTGCCGACTTGCAACGTCGCGGGGTCACCGTGCTGGACATCAATGAGATCTATGCCGACTTCGCGACGCTGGACCAGCAGCCCAGGCGCCCACCCTTCAAGCTGGGCATCGTGGGGGGCGTCGGGCCTGCCGCGACGGTGGATTTCATGGCCAAGGTGGTGGCCAATACGCCAGCGGGAAAGGACCAGGACCATATCAAGATGGTGGTCGAGCAAAATCCGCAGATACCGGACCGGACGGCGAACCTGTTGCGGGATGAGACCGATCCGACGATGGCGATGTACGCCACGTGCAAACGTCTCGAAAGTGCCGGCGCCAACGCCATCGCAATTCCCTGCAACACCGCCCATGCCTTCGTCGAGCGGATCCAGGCGCACCTGAGGGTGCCCATCGTGAACATGCTGAGCGAGACGGTGGCGTGGATCGCGCGCACTTATGGTTCGGGAAAGGCGATTGGCCTGCTGGCGACGTCCGGTACGGTGCAGAGTCAGGTTTATCACCAGGCGGCGCGTCATGCCGGGCTCCAGCTCCTTACGCCAGGTGTCGATTACCAGGCGATGGTCATGGACGCCATCTACGGACCGCGGGGTATCAAGGCTGGCTTCACACAGGGGCTCTGCAGGGAGCAATTGTTGCTGGCGGCTGAGCACCTGTGCGAGTTGGGGGCGGGGGTGTTGATCCTGGGGTGTACGGAGTTGCCGCTGGTGCTGGAACATTGCGAAGCGTTCGATATCAATGGGCACAGGGTGGCGCTGGTTGATCCGACGATGATCTTGGCGTTGAGGTGCGTGACGTTGGCGCAGAGGGCTGACAAGCCGATGAGCGTTCTGAAAACGTCGAAGGATGTTGCTGCTATCTGACGGTTGAAATTTGGCCATTGTGGCGAGGGAGCAAGCTCCCTCGCCACAATGAGTCAAACCTGAATCTATCAAACCGCCTTGGTGTGGTTGGCCGGCCCACGCAACGCCGCAATGTCCCGCTTGGGCGGGACGCCAAACAAGCGGGCGTATTCGCGGCTGAATTGCGAAGGGCTTTCACAGCCCACCTTGAAGGCCGCACTTGCCACGTCCATGTATTCGTTGAGCATCAAGCGTTTGGCTTCGTTCAACCGCAGCCACTTCTGGTATTGCAGCGGGCTCATCGCCGTGAGCTGGCGGAAGTGGTGGTGAAACGTCGTCGTCAGGAAGGGCGACCGTTGGGCGCCTGGAGTTGGTGGCACATTGATGGCTTGTTATGCTTTGGGTTTGTTATCCATCACGTTGGTTCATTGTGACGACCGAGCGAATTTCCCAATTAGAGCAAGCCCTTATGGCCGTGATCGCCGCGGCCGGGAAGATAGGCATCAGCAGCGATGAATTGTGCGCACAGGCCGTGGGCGGGCTGATATCCGATCCTTACTGGAGCTGGGCGGATGTTCGATACGCGCAAGGTGCGGCTGACGAAATCGACAATGCCTTGAATGGACTTGTGGGAAGGCCGGCCCAAGAACTGACGCTGCCGGTGCCCGGAGGCGATCCAGCACTCGAATCAGCGCCGCAGATCTAGCGTGCTCTCCAATGAAAATGGGCGACCAAGGGTCGCCCATTTGCGTTACAGGCCAAGGCCTTCTTCTACCAGCGAGAGCAAGGCGTCTTCGTCCAGAGTGGCAGGTTCAGGGCGCTCTTGCCCCGTCGAGCGCAGGGCCTGGATATGCCAGCGCGATTCACCATGCTCACCGAGCGTGCGCACGATGCAGTGTTCCTGCCCCTTCATATGGACTTCAATGCAGCCCTCTCCCTTGGCCGAGAAGCGCGCAATCGGGTCGAATGAAATGCGGCGATGATTGCCTTCGATCATCAGTTGGTCGATGGCGTAGTTGTACGTCAAACCGCTGGAATGACTTTCAAAGACGTGGGTGGGGTTGCGCCGGATGTCCAGGCCCGCCTCGCGCACGGGCGCCAGCCAGGTTTCGATCTGGCGATACAGCTCGTAGACCTGGGCCGGCCAGTGCTCGATCGCCAGGTCGGCGCAGTTGTCGGTATCGGCGCGGGTCTGCTGGGTTTTCCTCAGTTTGGCCGCTAGCTCGTCTGCCTTGCTCATGTCGATTCCTTGGCGTGATGATAGGTTTTGAGCTTAGCTGATGGGCTGGAGTGCCCATTGCGCTGGGTCATGGCGGGTGGGGGGAGTTTCATGCGATCTCGATCACCGAGACATCCACGAGGACATGCCATGCACATGAAAGCACTGAGCAATAACGACTTGGGACCCTTGCGCGATGCACTCACCCAGGCCGGGCTACCCGTGGACGACCTGTCATATTCCGGTCGACAGTTCTTCAGCTTCAACCAACAGGGTGTCGACGTGGGGTTTGCTGGCATCGAGGGGGAGGGGGTCGAGCGGTTGCTGCGCTCGTTGGTTGTCCTTGAGGGGCAGCGGGGCCGGGGGGTTGGTGTGGCGGTGCTGGCCGCTGTCGAAGCGTTTGCAAGACGCGAGGGGGTGGAGCGGCTCCACCTGTTGACCGACAGTGCCGCCGCTTTTTTTACCGGCCAGGGCTATCTGCCGGAGGATCGCTCGCTGGCGCCCGCGTCGATCAGCGCGACGGCCCAGTTCAAGACCTTGTGCCCGGCCTCGGCGACGTACCTGAGCAAGCGCCTCGTTTAGCGCAGCAAATGCACCGCCAGCCCGGCCAGCCCACACGCCAGCAACACCTGGATCACCCCGCGCTTGTAGCGAAACAGCGCAGCGGCCGCGGCAATCGCGATAACCGCTGACGGCCAGTCCAGGGCACCTGCAAAACCGTTGGGCCAGAGCACGTGGTAACCGAAGAAGCAGGCCAGGTTGAGGATTACCCCGACTACCGCCGCGGTGATCGCGGTCAGCGGTGCGGTGAATTTCAACGAATTGTGGGTCGACTCCACCAGCGGGCCGCCAGCCAGGATGAACAGGAACGAGGGCAGGAACGTGAACCAGGTCACCAGCGTGGCCGCGACGGCCCCGGCGAGGAAGGCCTGCTCGGGACCGAACACCTGCATCACGTAGCCCCCGACGAAACCGACGAAGGCCACGACCATGATCAGCGGCCCGGGCGTGGTTTCGCCCAGGGCCAGGCCGTCGATCATTTGGGTCGGCGTCAGCCAGCCGAAGTGCCCGACGGCGCCCTGGTACACGTAGGGCAAGACCGCATAGGCACCGCCGAAGGTCAGCAGCGCGGCCTTGGTGAAGAACCAGGCCATTTGCGTCAATGTGCCGCCCCAGCCGAATACGGCGGTCAGTAGGCCCATGGGCACGATCCACAACAGGGCACCGACGATCACCAGGCGGGCCAATCTGGCGGCGCTGAACCGGGCGTGGTCCGGGGTCGGCGTGTCGTCGTCGATCAAGGCAGGGCCGAAGGATTTGTGCTGGGTAGCGTGACCGCCCAGGCTGAATTTTTCCGGTGCCCAGCGACCGCCGAAATAACCGATGGCAGCCGCCCCCAGCACGATCAATGGGAAGGGGAGATCAAAGGCAAAGATCGCGATGAACGATGCCGCCGCAATCGCCCACAGCCAATTGTTCTTGAGTGCGCGGGAGCCGATCCGGTGGGCGGCATGCACCACGATGGCCGTCACGGCCGGTTTGATGCCATAGAAGATTCCCGCCACCACCGGCACTTCGCCAAAGGCGATGTACAGCCACGACAACGCGATGAGGATGAACAGCGAAGGCAGTACGAACAACGCGCCGGCGATCACTCCACCCCAGCTTCGGTGCATCAACCAGCCCAGGTACGTCGCCAATTGTTGGGCCTCAGGCCCGGGCAGCAACATGCAGTAATTGAGGGCGTGCAGGAAGCGCCGCTCGGAAATCCAGCGCCGCCGTTCCACCAACTCCTGGTGCATGATCGAGATCTGCCCCGCTGGGCCGCCGAAACTGATGAAACCCAGTTTGAGCCAGAACCAGAATGCTTCGCGCAGGCTGACGGCGCCGGGTCGGGTCAGGGCTTGTTCATCAGCGATTCGGGTCGGTTGGCTCATGGTCGACGTTGCACCTGGAAGTCAAAGGCGACCATACGTTATGGGGCGTTACGCAATTTAGATAGCCCCCAGGAAGGTTTGTTTGTAAAGAGCATCGGTAGCGAGGGGAGCTTGCTCCGTGTAGGAGCTGTCGAGTGCAACGAGGCTGCGATCTTGTCCCAGGCAATTGCGTCGAAAGTGAACCATCAAAATCAAGATCAAAAGATCGCAGCCTTCGGCAGCCCCCCTTCGACAAGCGGGAGTTTCTTCGTTCTGAAACGGGCATTTTTACTGGCCCAGGGGCGGGTTTTTGGATCCACTCCAGCCACCCATCGGCTCCACTGCACAGGCAAATTGCCGCCTCACAAGCGGTAGGCTAAGCTCACGAATATTGGGGTTATGCGCGAATTCGCGCATGCTTTGCCCTCTTCAGGAATTCGCTTGCCAATCTCCATCTACGATCCTTTTCATATCCCTGCCGATGCCCTGAAACGCCTGCCGCTGCTCAAAGCCGCAGTTACGTTTATCGCGGCAGTGTGCCTGTGCCTGTGTGGTTTGCTTTACCTGCAGTTGGAGCAATCTCGCAACCACGACGTGGAGTCGGCCCGCATCGCCTCGGCCACCCTTACCCGGGCCATGGCCCAGCAGGCCCAGGATACCTTCCTCCAGGCCGATCTGGTCCTGGCCAGTCTGGCGGATTGGATGCAGGTCGACGGTTTTGGTCCTGCGGTTCAACCACGCTTGCAGCAAACCTTTGCCCGCCGCGTGCAATCGCTTGAACAGCTGCATGGCTTGTTCCTGTTCGACAAGCGCGGTCATTGGGTCATTACCTCCTTTGAGGACCTGCACAGGGGGGCAGGGGTGGCGGATCGAGAGTATTTCGTTTTCCACCAGCAGAATGCCTCCCTGATCGCCCATATCGGCCCGGCGATCCGCAGTCGGCAAAACGGTGAGTGGATCATCCCGGTTTCCCGGCGCTTGAATGATCAAGACGGCAATTTCCAGGGCGTGTTGATGGCCGGCATCAAAATGTCCTACTTCGACCGGTTCTTCAAAAGCTTCAGCCTGGATGAGCAAGGCGAGATGGCCTTGGCTTTGGCCGACGGGACGCTGTTGGCCCGGCGCCCCTTCGATGAGGCGCGGATTGGTCGCCCGTTGGCCGAGGAACATATCTACAACCATGCCCTCTCGGGAGGAATGTCTGGCGATGCGATCATCCGTTCAGATGTCGACGGTGTCGTCAGGCTGTATGGGCATCAACATTTACAGGCTTATCCGTTGGTGGTCACCGCCGCGCTGTCCGAAGAATCGATCCTGGCGGGCTGGCACGACCGGGCTTTCCAATCCAGCCTCATCGTGGGCCTGGTGGTCCTGGGCATCTGCTTGTTTGGCTGGGTCTTCGTGCGCCAGGTACGCAACAGCGAAAAGATCGAAGCGGACTTGCGCAAGGCGCAGGAGGCGTTGGAACTGATCGCCACCCATGACAGCCTCACCGGGCTGGCGAACCGACGTCTGTTCGAACGGGCCCTGGATATCGAGTTCGGTCGGGGCGCTCGTCAGCGCAGTCCCTTGAGCCTGATCATGCTCGACATCGATTTTTTCAAACGCTACAACGACGCCTATGGGCACGTGGCCGGGGATCACTGCCTGGCGGAAGTGGCCAAGGTGCTCAAGAATTGCTGCCATCGCAAGGCCGATCTGGCGGTGCGGTATGGCGGCGAAGAATTTGCGGTACTGCTGCCCGACACCAACCTTTCGGGGGCCATGGCGTTGGCCGAGCAGATCCGCCGCAGCGTCATCGACAAGCACATCACCCATTCCGGCTCCCCGACCGGCTTTCTCACGGTGAGTCTGGGCTGCTATGCCTTTGTGCCCAGCAGCCTGGACAACATCGAAGTCTTCATCCAGCGCGCCGATGCGGCGCTTTACCAGGCCAAGCACAATGGCCGCAACCGGGTGGCGGTGTTATCGACAGAAAGCGGGCTCGATACGTTGGCACGCTCGGATCGTTGAGATCGATTGGAATCATCGGCCGTGGGCCACGGTCAACTATTCAGGCATCGCGCTGGTGACCTTCAAAAGGTGTGTAGGCTCTTTCGCAAAAGACCGTGGGCTCGCCAACTGATCGAGTAGTGGCTGCTAAGGTTCGGAGTGACTGGCCTCGGTCCTCACCTTTCCAGGTATCGAAGCCAGCGTTGACAGGATAGGAGCAGGTCAATGGATTCCACTGCCGATACCCCTTCGAGCACTGCACGGCATACCCCGATTACCCGTCGCCTGGTCGTGGCCGTCGCGGGGCTGTTTGTCCTGGGTGTCCTGGTGGCGATTGCCGCGCTGTTCAACATTGCGCAAAAGCTCGACGCGGAGGATGTGCGCAAGACGCATTTCTATATCGAACGCGCCCTCGAGAATCGCATCACTGCTTCGAAAAACTACATCGCCAGTTATGCCTACTGGACCACGGGCTACGAGCGCCTCAACGGTGAAGTCGATGTGCAATGGGCCTACGCCGAACAAAACATGGGCAAGACCCTGTTCACCAACGATGAGTACGAAGGCGTGTTTGTCATCGATCGGCAACGCACCAAATATGCCGTGGTGCGTGGGCGCAATGTCCAAGGTGATGCCGGGGTTTACGTGAACGCACCGCTCACGGAGCTGGTGGACCAGCTCCAGGCGCAGCCCGACCTGACAATGTCGACGATCCGTTACACGTTGTTCGAGGGCTGGCCGGCCGTCGTCACCGCTTCGGTGATTCTGCCCAACGATGAACGGCCTCAGGTCGAGGCCAAAGGCACCTCGGTCCTGTTGTTCGTCGACCAACTGACGCCCGTCAAGCTACGCAAACTGGGCAAGAGCTATGGCCTCACCGATTTGAATCTCAAGAAGGACACCGAACTTGAGCCCGGCCAGCCCGCCGTACCGCTGGACAGTACCGGCTACAGCCTCGTGTCCCGACTGGAACGTCCGGGCCAGCACTTGCTCTGGTCCCTGGTGCCGCCGCTGGGGGGCGCATTGCTGATTCTGGCACTGCTGACCGCTTACTTTTTTCGCTATGCATTGCGCACGGCACGGCACGTGGACGCCAGTTACGACAGCCTGGAAAGATCGGCGCACGCCCTCGAGGCCAGCGAAGAGCGCTTCCGGGCTGTGGCCGAGGCCGCCTCCGACTGGATCTGGGAAATCGACGGTCAGCAGCGCATCACTTATCTGTCGGGGCGCTTCAGTACGGTCACCGGGTTTTCCGACCAGCAATGGCTGGGGCAGGACATTGAGCAGCTGTTGTATTGCGACACCACGCCAATTGCCCTCTGGTTAGGCAAGCTGACGGAAGAACAGAGCGCCAGCAACTTGCGCTGCTCCTACCGCGATCATTCCGGGCAGTTGCGCTTCTGTCGGGTGTCGGCGCGCCCGATCTACAGCAAGGCCGAGGTGGTGGGTTATCGCGGCACCGCCAGTGACATCACCGACGAAGTGGCGGCCCACGCCCAGGTCCAGCATCTGTCGATGCACGATGCGCTGACCGGTTTGCCAAACCGCAACAAGCTGGCGCGGCACCTGGATGATGCGCTGGTGGCCAAGGAGCATTCCGCCCCCCTGGCATTACTGATGGTGGACCTGGACAACTTCAAACCGATCAACGACTCCCTCGGCCATCCGGCCGGCGACGCGGTATTACTGGAAGTGGCCCAGCGCTTGCGCGACGGTACCCGCGAGCAAGACCTGGTGGCGCGCCTGGGGGGCGATGAGTTCGTGGTGGTGCTCAGCGGAGTGGAAAACACCACTGAGATCGATCGATTCTGTGAACGGCTGATCGACAGGCTGCAGCAACCGATCCTCTACGAAACCCATTCGCTGCACATTGGCGCCAGCATCGGTATCGCGGTGAGCCGCCGCCAGGGTTATGTGCCCGGTGAACTGATCCGTTGCGCCGACATTGCCTTGTACCAGGCCAAGTCCGAGGGCAAGAAAACCTGGTGTTATTTCGCCTCGCAAATGAACGATCAGATCCAGCAGCGTCGCCAACTGGAAAACGATTTGCGCCAGGCCGTGAAGAACAACGAATTCATCCTGCATTTCCAGCCGCGCTACACCGTCGATGGGCGCAATATCGTGGCGGTCGAGGCCTTGGTTCGCTGGCAGCATCCGACCCAAGGCATGTTGGGCCCTGATGCCTTTATTCCTTTGGCCGAGCAAACCGACCTGATCGTCCCGCTTTCTCGTTGGGTGTTGCGCGAGGCCTGCGAAACTGCGCTGACCTGGCCGGGGGAACTGATGGTTTCGGTCAACCTGTCGCCGGCGCAGTTCGAGCGCAGCGATGTGGTGGAAGATGTGCGCAAGGCGCTGATCGAAACCCGTTTCCCGGCGAGCCGCCTGGAGCTCGAGATCACTGAAAACGTGATGCTCAACGATGTGGATGGGGCGCTCCAGGTCATGAATGCCCTGAAGGAGCTGGGCGTGCGCTTGAACATGGACGACTTCGGTACCGGTTATTCGTCCCTCGGTTACCTGCGCACCTATCCATTCGACGGCATCAAGATCGACAAGCGCTTCATCGCTTCCATGAGCAACAGCAGCAACGACCGCGCGGTGGTGCAGGCGATCATCAACCTGGGCAAGGCCATGGGGCTGACGGTCACCGCCGAAGGCGTGGAGACCCTGGCCCAGCTCGGTTCATTGGGCTCGGACCAGTGCCATGAAGTGCAGGGATATTTCCTCAGTCGGCCGATCGACAAACACGCCTTCGCGCAGTTGCTGGAGAACGGCAAGCCCTTGCCGAAAACAGGCTCATGAAGATCGTTGCAACCACCGCGTCCAGTTGCCGGTCACAGCTAGTGACGTGGCATTTCGAGTGTTGGCCCTATGAAAAACCTGCGGATCGCGACCTTCAACATCAATGGCATCCGGGCACGGCTGCCCAACCTGCTGGAATGGCTGGAGCGGGAAAAGCCCGACATTGTCTGCTTGCAGGAACTCAAGGCAGTGGACAAGGATTTCCCGGCGGCAGAGCTGGAATCGGTGGGGTACGGGGCAATCTGGCACGGGCAGGCGTCCTGGAACGGTGTCGCGATCCTGGCCCGTGACGCGCAGCCGTTGGAGAGCCGCCGTGGCCTGCCCGGCGGGGATGACGACAGCCACAGTCGCTATCTGGAGGCGGCGGTGCACGGTGTGCTGGTGGGGTGCCTTTACTTGCCCAACGGCAATCCGCAACCGGGTCCCAAGTTCGACTACAAGTTGGCCTGGTTCGAACGGCTGATCGAATACGCCCAGGGGCTGCAGGCCAGTGACCATCCCGTGGTGCTCGCCGGTGACTATAATGTGGTGCCCACCGACATGGACATCTACAACCCGCGTTCCTGGCTCAAGGATGCGCTGTTGCAGCCCGAAAGCCGCGAGTGTTACCAGCGGTTGCTGGACCAGGGCTGGACCGACTCGCTGCGCCATCTGTATCCGGACGAGCGCCTCTATACCTTCTGGGATTATTTCCGCCAGCACTGGCAAAAGAACTCCGGACTGCGCATCGATCATCTGCTGCTCAACCCGGTCGCCAGCGCCTACCTGAGCGAAGGCGGCGTGGATGCCTGGGTTCGAAACCAGCCCCACCCCAGCGACCATGCCCCCACCTGGATCCGGCTGGCTTCGCGTAAACGACGCTGACGGGACAGGGGGACGGTCGATTGTTGTCTCCGTGAAGGGAATGCCTTATACCTGCGCCCATGAGCCGTGCGCTTGTTGTGAGCGTTGGCCGACCCCGGAAAAGGACACCCGCCATGAGTCATCCCCAACTGAGCGATACGACCCGTTATTTGCGGCGCCTGGGTTTCGACGCACCACCGGCGCCGACGCTCGACACCTTGCGTCAGCTGCAATGGCGCCATACCGCTGAATTTCCTTTTGAAACCCTGTCGACGCTGCTGCGTCAGCCTGTGCCCATCGACCTTGAATCGGTCGAGCGCAAGGTTTTTGAAGAGGGGCGTGGTGGCTATTGCTACGAACTCAACCAATTATTCCTGGCGCTGTTGCAGGCATTGGGTTTCGATGCCCGCGGCATCACTGGGCGCGTAGTGATGAATGCGCCTGAGGGCGCCTGGCCTGCCCGGACCCATCGACTGAGCCTGGTGACGATCGACGGTGTGCGCTACATCACCGACGTCGGTTTTGGCGGCATGGTGCCCACCGCGCCGCTGCTGCTGGACAGCCGTGAGACCCAGTTAACGCCCCATGAACCGTACCGCATCGAGACCCCTGCGGACGGCTATCTGTTGCGCGCCAACGTTGCTGGCGAATGGCGACCGATGTACCTGTTCGACCTGCAACGCCAGGAAGACATCGACTACATCGTCGGCAATTGGTACGTCTGCAACCATCCGGAGTCGCCGTTCATGGGCCGGTTGATGGTGGCCCGCACGGGTGACGGATTGCGCAAGACCCTGAACGGCAACAGCTACGCTGTACACCGCATAGGGCAGGAGAGCGAGCGGCGCGTGATCATCGATGCCGATGAGTTGATCGATCTGCTGGAACAGGAGTTCAGCCTGCGCGTGCCGCCACGGGAGCTGTTGCGGCCCGCGCTTGTGGGGTTGCTCCAGGAATAAACAGGCGGTTGGCCGCAGGCCTGTTGCGGATGGGCATACTGTAAATTGTATACAACTCTATGGACATTTGTCCTGAGTTTTGAATACAGTGTGCCCATAACAAAAAACAGGGAATCCCCGAACCATGAAAACGCCCCATGTTTCACTCCCACGGCCCGAGGACGAAAACCTCGGCGTCGGCGCGAATATGGCTTACGGCCTGCAACATGTGTTGACCATGTACGGTGGCATCGTCGCCGTACCGTTGATCATCGGCCAGGCGGCCGGGCTTTCGCCGGCGGACATCGGCCTGTTGATTGCCGCGTCATTGTTCGCGGGGGGCTTGGCCACGTTGCTGCAAACCCTCGGCCTGCCGTTTTTCGGCTGCCAATTGCCCTTGGTGCAGGGCGTGTCGTTTTCGGGCGTCGCGACCATGGTGGCGATTGTCGGCAGCGGCGGGGAAGGGGGCTTTCAAGCCATCCTCGGCGCGGTGATCGCAGCGTCGCTGATTGGTCTGCTGATCACCCCGGTGTTTTCACGCATCACCCGGTTCTTTCCGCCACTGGTCACTGGCATTGTGATCACCACCATCGGCCTGACCCTGATGCCGGTGGCGGCGCGTTGGGCGATGGGCGGCAACAGCCACGCCGCCGATTTTGGCAGCATGGCGAACATTGGCCTGGCCGCAGTGACCCTGGTGCTGGTGCTGTTGCTGAGCAAAATGGGCAGCGCAACCATCTCCCGGTTGTCGATTCTGTTGGCCATGGTCATGGGGACGGTCATCGCGGTGTTCCTCGGCATGGCGGACTTTTCATCGGTCAGCCAAGGCCCGATGTTCGGCTTCCCGACACCGTTCCATTTCGGCATGCCGACGTTCCATATCGCCGCGATCCTGTCGATGTGCATTGTGATCATGGTGACCCTGGTGGAAACGTCTGCCGACATCCTGGCGGTGGGCGAGATCATCGACACCAAAGTCGACTCCAGGCGCCTGGGTAACGGCTTGCGGGCTGACATGCTGTCGAGCATGATCGCGCCGATCTTCGGTTCCTTCACCCAGAGTGCCTTTGCCCAGAACGTCGGGCTGGTGGCCGTGACGGGAATCAAGAGTCGTTTCGTGGTGGCGACCGGTGGGGTGTTCCTGGTGGTGCTCGGCCTGTTGCCGTTCATGGGCCGGGTGATCGCCGCAGTTCCGACCTCGGTGCTGGGCGGTGCCGGTATCGTGCTGTTCGGCACGGTGGCAGCCAGCGGCATCCGCACGCTGTCGAAAGTTGATTACCGCAACAACGTCAACCTGATCATCGTCGCCACCTCCATCGGCTTCGGCATGATTCCTATTGCCGCGCCGAATTTCTACGACCATTTCCCGAGCTGGTTCGCGACCATCTTTCATTCGGGCATCAGTTCTTCGGCAATCATGGCGATCGTGCTGAACCTGGCGTTCAATCATTTCACCACGGGCAATTCCGACCAGCAGTCAGTCTTCGCCGCCGGCACCGAGCGGGTGCTGCGCTACCAGGATCTGGCGGCGCTGCGCGAAGGCGACTATTTCAGTGACGGCAAGCTGCATGATTGTGATGGCAACGAGATTCCCGTGGTGGAACCTGTTCACGAGCAGGCGGAGCATGGTCCGATCCGGTTGAAAAGCAGCGAGCACGTCTGACGAATACCGGTTTATCCAGCGGACATGAAAAAGCCTGTGATCAATGATCACAGGCTTTTTTGTGCCGCCCAGAAACCGTTTACCAGCGGCCGTAATGGCCCCGGGGTGGGCCGTAGTAATAGCCCCGTGGTGGCCCGTAATACACCGGTGCCGGACGATAGTAGATCGGTCGCTCTACATACACCGGCTGCGGCTGGTAGTAGACCGGTGGCGGGGCCTGGTAGTAGACCGGCTGCGGCTGGACATAGACCGGTTGCTGCACATACACCGGCCGATCACGGTTGATGATGGCTGAGCCAACGATGGCCGAACCGACGATGGCACCAAAAACGGCGGGCCCCTCCCAACCACCACGACCGTGGGCGGATGCCTGGCCGGTGACCGCGAGTGCCCCCATGAGCAGGGCGATGATGGGAAGTCTACGATTCATGGCTGTTCCTCGTTTCGGCCCCGGCGCCTGTGGTCTGCAACAGACCCGATGAGGGTCGCGGGGATACTTGCTATGACAGCGATTTTTTCAGGATTTGCGACGCCGTTGGGTAAATATTGTGTAAGGTCTGTAGCGCCTTTCTTTACCGCGCCGCGTCATCCTGCGGCCTGAGATCGGGCCGGGCCCGGCGGTATCATCATCGAATAAACCTTTGGCGACGGTGCTTCCGTCTGTCCGAAAGTGAATGCAAGGAGACACGCATGCAGATCAATCCCAACAAAGACACCCAACTGTGCATGTCGCTCTCGGGGCGTCCCGGAAACTTCGGCCTGCGCTTTCATAATCACTTGTATGAACAATTGGGGCTGAACTTCTATTACAAGGCATTCAGCAGCCAGGATCTGCCTGGGGCGGTGGGCGGTATCCGCGCGCTGGGCATTCGCGGCTGCGGTGTGTCGATGCCGTTCAAGGAAGCCTGCATCGCCCTGGTGGACGAGTTGGATCCTTCCGCCGCCGCGATCCAATCGATCAACACGATCGTCAATACCAACGGCCATCTGAAGGCCTACAACACGGACTACATCGCCATCGTCCAGTTGTTGCAAAGCCACGCCGTGCCCAAGGGTTCGACCTTTGCCCTGCGCGGCAGCGGCGGTATGGCCAAGGCGGTGGCCAGTGCCTTGCGCGATGGGGGCTACCAGAATGGGCTGATCGTTGCCCGCAATGAAGCCACCGGGCGAGCCCTGGCCGAGTCCTTGGGCTATGAATGGCAAGCGGAACTGGGTGCCCGGCGGCCGCAGATGCTGATCAACGTCACGCCGATCGGCATGACCGGCGGCCCGGAGGCCGATCAGTTGGCGTTTGAACCCGAGACCATCGCCGCGGCCGAGACCGTGTTCGATGTGGTGGCGATCCCGTCGGAAACGCCGCTGATCGTACGCGCCCGGGCCGAAGGCAAACGGGTCATCACCGGGTTGGAAGTCATTGCGATCCAGGCCCTGGAGCAGTTTGTGCTGTACACCGGTGTGCGGCCCAATCTGGAGCAATTCGAAAAGGCCGTGGCCTTCGCCCGGTCGGCGTAGACGCTGCTATTCCAGCCGCGCCAGGCGTTCTTCCAGTGCCGCGATCCGCGCTTCGAGCTCTTCGATGCGTTCCAGCGAGACACCGCCGCCGGCGCCACGCTCCACCGGGTGCTGGCGGGCGGCGAGAATCGCTTCGATGTCCGCCGGGTCGCCCATGGCGTGCACATAGCGGTCTTCGCGCTGGCCGGCCTGGCGTGGCACCAGCAACGCCAGTCCGCGGGCAATCAGACGTTCGAGCTGGTGCACCACTTGTTCGGCGTCTTCGAAGTCGTGCATCCGTCCGCTGCGGGTCAACAGCTCATTGACCGTTTGCGGGCCACGCAGGAACAGCAGGCCCATCAGGACCACTTGGGCCGGTACCAGCTCCAGGGCTTTGTCGACCCGATGCTCCCAGCGATCGGCGCGGCTGCCCATCACCAGCTTGGTAAAACCGCGACCTTCCAGCGCCCGCAGGCTCTGGCCGACCTGGCCCGGGTTGAGGTTCATCACTGGTTCGCGGCTGGTTTTCTGGTTGCAGGCCAATACCAGGGCGTTGAGGGTCAGCGGATAGGTCTCGGGGTTGGTGGCCTGTTTCTCGACCAGCGCGCCGAGGATGCGGATTTCAGTGCTATTGAGCCGTGGTTCTTCAGCCTGCTGTTGTTCTTCGATGCTCATCGCGCGTTCCCTATGCTGTGGAAGCCGCCTAGCCTAATCCTTGCGCAATAAAAGACAAGCCGCACAACAAGGCGTGGCTATAATCGCAGCCGTTTGATTCATTCTTTCCTGCCACCTGCATGAGATTGCCATGACTATTTCCCTGTACGCCGCTTCCGTCCCGGTTTTCAAGCAGATGCTCAACGCGTTGAGCGACGTTCTGAACAAGGCCGAAGCCCACGCCACCGCGAAGAACATCGACCCGAACGCTTTCCTGCAAGCCCGCCTGTACCCGGACATGTTCCCGCTGGTGCGCCAAGTGCAGATCGCGGTGGATTTCGCCAAGGGTGTGTCCGCACGCCTGGCCGAGGTCGAGGTGCCGAAGTATGAGGACAGCGAGACCACGTTCGCCGAGCTGCAAGCCCTGATCGCCAAGGTATTGGCCTTTATCGACGGCATCAGCCCTGCGCAGATCGATGGCAAGGAAGGCATCGAAATCGTTACCCGTCCGGGGACGCCGAAGGAAAAACGCTTCAGCGGCCAGAACTATCTACTGACCTACGGTTTGCCGCAGTTCTTCTTCCACGTCACCACCACTTATGCATTGCTGCGCCACAATGGCGTGGAAGTGGGCAAGCGCGATTACATGGGCGCGTTCTAACCCCGCGGGCATGAAAAAGCCCGGGACGGTGTGGGCCGTTCCCGGGCTTTTTTGTGGCTGTCTGTTACATCCTCGGCGCCGCTATCGCGAGCAAGCTCGCTCCCACAGGAGCTTGCTCCGGGGGCGATCCGACGATGGCGACCGAACAGCCTCCACGGTGGTTAAGCTGTACGGGCGAGCTTCTCTTCCTCACCCAGGCACGCCGCTGCCGTGAACAGCACATCCGTCGACGAGTTCAACGCTGTCTCCGCCGAGTCCTGCAGGACTCCGATGATGAAACCCACCGCGACCACTTGCATGGCGATTTCACTGGGAATGCCAAACAGGCTGCACGCCAGGGGAATCAGCAACAGCGAACCGCCAGCCACCCCGGATGCACCGCACGCGCAAATGGCGGCGACAACGCTCAGCAGCACGGCCGTTGGCAGATCCACCGCAATACCCAGGGTGTGCACGGCCGCCAGGGTCAGTACGGTGATGGTGATGGCGGCGCCGGCCATATTGATGGTCGCGCCCAGCGGGATCGATACCGAATAGGTGTCTTCGTGCAGGCCCAGGCGTTTGCTCAGTTCCAGGTTCACCGGAATATTCGCCGCCGAGCTGCGCGTGAAAAACGCCGTGATGCCACTTTCCCGCAGGCAGGTGAACACCAGTGGGTAAGGGTTGCGACGCAGTTTCCAGAACACGATGAGTGGGTTGACCACTAACGCCACGAACAGCATGCAACCGATCAGTACGGTGAGCAGTTGCAAGTAGCCGAGCAGGGCGCCGAAGCCGGATGTGGCCAGGGTCGAGGCCACCAGCCCGAAAATCCCCAGCGGGGCGAAGCGGATGACCAGGCGCACGATCACGGTCACGCCGTTGGACAGGTCTTCGAGCACGGTACGTGTGGTCTGGCCCGCATGGCGGATGGCGATGCCCATGCCGATGGCCCAGGCCAGGATGCCGATGAAGTTACCGTCCATCAGCGCCCGGACCGGGTTATCCACCACGCTCAGCAGCAGGCTTTGCAGCACCTCGCTGATGCCACCGGGCGCCGTGACCGCGACGTCTTGGGTCGACAGCACCAGGCTGGACGGAAACAGCGTACTGGCAACCACAGCGACCACCGCTGCGGCGAAGGTGCCCAGCAGGTAGAGGAACAGGATGGGACGGATATGGGTTTCCTGGCCGTGTTTGTGGTTGGCGATGGACGCCATGACCAGTACGAACACCAAAATCGGCGCCACGGCCTTGAGCGCGGACACGAAGACCTTGCCAATGAATGCGGTGGATTTCGCCAGGTCGGGCGCCAGCCATGCCAGGACAATACCGGCGATCAGGCCAATGATGATTTGCGCCACCAGGCTGGTGCGTTTGAGGCGTTGCAAAGGGGTAACGGACGAAGCTGTCATAGCGGCATCTCTGATTTTATTGTGTTCAACGGTCGACGAATCAGGGCAACAAGCGGGCAGGCCACATGAGCGGACCGAGAGAAAGTACGGCATTTGCAGGCCGCGGACTTTATCACAGCCGATGAAAAATCTGACGGACCTGTGACAGTCCGTCACCCTTATCCGGGTCATGCCGAGCGTTTGTATGAGGCGCGCATTCTGTTAGGCTTTGTCGTTCTCACTTTCTTTCCGCCAGCGGGCCTTTAGTGGCCTGTGTGGTCAGTTCTGTTAGTCAAGTTCGGCGCCAGAAGCCCATATCCTGCGTTGCTGCTCCTCGCCATAGCGGGCTATGACTCGTCGCAGCGCCTTGGCTATGGACTCCTGTCATCCGAACTTGAACTAACGAACTAACCACACAGGCCACTCGCGCTGGTGTCGTCGTTTTGCTGGAGTTCTGCATGTTGTTACCCATTTTTCTGTTGTCGGCCGCCGGTTTTACCGTGCTGACCACGGAATTCGTCATCGTTGGCCTGTTACCGTCCATCGCCCGGGACCTGCACGTCACCATTCCCCAGGCTGGGCTGCTGGTGACGTTGTTTGCGTTTACGGTGGCGGCATTCGGGCCATTCCTGACCGCCTGGTTCGCTCGCTTCGAGCGGCGCAAGCTGTTTATCAGCGTGCTGGTGATGTTCGGCCTGGCCAACCTGCTGGCCACCTTCGCCCCCAACATCTGGGTGATGGCCATTGCCCGGTTGATCCCCGCCCTGGGCCTGCCGGTGTTCTGGGCGCTGGCCAGTGAAACGGCGGTGGACATTGTCGGGCCGCAGTTGGCTGGGCGAGCCATCGCCCGGATCGGCTTCGGCATCGTCTGCGCCACAGTGTTTGGCATCCCAGTGGGCACGTTGATTGCCGATGCGTTTGGCTGGCGCAGCGCGTTTGCGATCCTGGCGGTCATTGCCTTCGCCAAGGCCCTGTTGCTGTTTATCTATTTGCCGAAAACCAATTTGCACCAGCATCAGGTGAGCTTCCGCTCCCAATTGAAGATTCTGCGCAGCCCACTGATGCAGGGGCACGTGCTGTTGTCGATCCTGGTGTTCAGCGGCATGTTCACCGCCTACACCTATCTGGCGGATATCCTCGAGCGCCTCGCCGGATTCGATGGCACCCTGGTGGGCTGGTGCCTGATGGGCTTTGGCGCAGTCGGGTTGTTGGGCAATTCCCTGGGCGGCCGTGCGGTGGACCGGCATCCGTTGATTGCGTCGATGGTGTTCTGCCTGTTCCTGATCGGCGGCATGGTGGCGTTGGTGCCGAGCATTCATTCGCCCCTCGCGCTGGCGGCGGCGATGGGCATCTGGGGCGTGACCCAGGCCGCGTTGTTCCTGGTCAGTCATGTGCGGCTGATGAAGGCGGCCCCGCAGGCCCCGGCGTTTGCCGCCTCGTTGAACATTGCCGGGGCCAACCTGGGGATTGGCCTGGGGGCGATGGTCGGTGGCCGAGTCATTGATAACCTGGGCCTGGGCAGTGTCGGGTTCGCGGCAGCCGGGTTCATCTTTGTATCGATTCTGCTGGCGTTGCTGCTGATGACCGTCAAGCCCCGCGCGACTTGCATGGATGGCTAAGCACTGAACAACTCGCGACGCGCACCTTCGGCAATCGCAACGATGCCGGGATGGCTGACCTTGCGTTCCACGGAAATGGCGTAGAAGGATTCACTCACCGCATCGGTCTGGCCGATCACTTCTACGCCGTATTGGCGCTTGACCTCTTCGGCGATCACGCTCGGGCCGATGAAAATCCCGCTGCCGGATTGACCGAAGGCCTGCATCAGTGCGCTGTCGTCGAATTCACCGACGATGCGCGGCTGGATCTGTTGTTCGGCGAACCAGCGTTGCAAGCGGCTGCGCACCACGGTTTCCGGCCCGGGAATCAATAGCGGGGCGTCATGCAGGCCATGGGGGAAATCCTGCCCGTAGCGTTCGGCCAGCGCGGCGGTAGCGAAAAAACTGATCCCGCATTCCCCCAGTTTCTGGCTGTAGCCCTTGATGTCCAGGTGGGTCGGCATCGGGCTGTCGGAAATCACCAAGTCCAGACGCTGGATCGCCAGGTCCGCCAGGAGCCGTTCGAGCTTGTCCTCGCGGCAGGTGATGCGCAGCGGCTCACTCAACTCCATGGTCGGTGCCAGCAGTCGATAGACGATGGATTTGGGCACCACATCCGCCACCCCGACCCGGAACAGGGTTTGCTGTTCGTTGGGCTGGGCCCGCAGCATCAGTTCCAGCTCACCGCCCAATTGGAACATGTGTTCGGCGTAGGGGAGCGTCTGGCGGCCGGCTTCGGTCAGTTCCAGTTGCCGCCCGACACGACGAAACAATTTGATGTTGTACGTCTGCTCGAACAATGAAATCTGGCCGCTGATGGTCTGTGGCGTCAGGTTCAACTGTTCGCACGCGCGCACGATGCTGCCGGTTTTCGCCACCACCCAGAAGTAATGCAGTTGCCGATAATTGAGCATGGGTTCACATTGATTCGTAAAAACCGAAGTATAACCGCTAAAAATACGAATTTTCCTGAAGTATCCGCGTCTCTAGAATGCCTCGCCATTGGTGGGCCACTTTCGTGCTCCTTTTATTCTCCCAAGAGGCATTCATTCCATGACATACAAATCTCTGGGGCTGGCAGCCCTGTTGGTGATGTCCGTAACGACACTGGCGGGTTGTGAACAGGCTGAAAAAAGTGCCCAGCAACTGATGGGACAGGCCGCGGAAACCGCCAAGCAGGCCATCGACGATACCCACAAGGCCGCCGAACAGGCGATCAGCGAAGCCACCGGTGGCTTGATCAGCCCGAAGAAAAAGCCGGCGGAAGAAGCTGACGAAACACAAACCCCTACCAAAACCATTTAACGCGTCACATCAGTCAGGACTGACCCATGGATTATCTTTTACAGCTCGCCGCCAGCCCCACCGCGTGGATTGCCCTGGCGACTCTGGTCGTGATGGAAATCGTGCTTGGCATCGATAACCTGATCTTCATTTCGATTCTGACTAACAAGCTGCCCGTACAGCATCGTGCCAAGGCGCGGCGGATCGGTATCGGCATGGCACTGATCCTGCGCCTGGGCTTGTTGAGCACCATTGCCTTCATTGTGCAGTTGACCGAACCGGTCATCGAAATCCTGGGCCAGGCGTTCTCCTGGAAAGACATGATCCTGATCGCCGGTGGCTTGTTCCTGTTGTGGAAAGCGACCACTGAAATCCACCACAGCATGGACCCAGCGCCAAATGATCCCAAGTCGGCCACGTCCGGCGTGACCCTGGGCTTTGCCGCGGCCATCGGTCAGATCCTGATGTTGGACCTGGTGTTTTCCATCGACAGCATCATCACCGCTGTGGGCATGACCGAGCATTTGCCGATCATGATCATTGCCGTCGTTGTATCGGTGCTGGTGATGCTGTTGGCGGCTGAACCGCTGGCCAAGTTTATCAATGACAACCCGACCGTGGTCATGCTGGCCCTGGGCTTCCTGATCATGATCGGCATGACGCTGATCGCCGAAGGCTTCGGTGCCCATGTACCGAAAGGTTATATCTACGCGGCCATGGCGTTCTCGGCGGCGATCGAGGTGTTGAACATGTTGTCCCGTCGGGCCAGGGAAAAGGCGGTGGCCGACAAGGCTTGATTCCATACACACACAAGCCACCCGGGTCCAGGCCCGGGTGGCTTTTTTTTGGATGAGCGCTACGGGTTTGAAAGTGAAAGGTCAGTGTGCGGCGGCGTGGCGCCGGGCAGGTTTGGCGGCCTTTTCCGATGGCGCAGGTGGCGCATGATGATGGCGCCGAGCGATTCGAAGCACCCCCCACAGCATGGCCGTGGCTACGCTCAGCCAGCCGAATATCAGCATCAGGATTGTCGTCGTCAGGCTCATTTGTGCCTCCTTCTATCCCCGGTTCGGGATATCGCACCTAGTACAATGGACAGTCTAGTCGCTCAAGTGTTGCAGCTAATCGATCCATGGCGTTGGGGTTCGGATCGGTTCGTTCTATTGCCGCCGTAAAACGATGGTTATGGCTATACCCAGGGCTGTGCGCACCTTATGATCGTCGACCCAAGCCCGGCCCGGATGCCGGGTGCCTGAACAAGAGAGTCGTCATGTCGCCGGTCATTTCATCGTTTCGATCACTGGTACTGGCGGTGTCCTGCCTCGTCGCCCTGGCGGGTTGCGCGGGCAGCGTATCGCCGCAGATCCAGCGCCTGCCCGAGCGGGTGGAGCTCAACAGCGTGCCGTTCTATCGTGGCGAAATGTATCAGGGGGCTCCGCAGTCCCTGGCCGCCTTGCTGACGTTGCAAGGCACTGTCATCACCCCGGGGCTGCTGGAAAAACCATTGCACCTGCCCGGTGGCGAAGCCGGTTTGCAGCAGAATATGCCCACCCTGGCGCGGGAGTACGGGTTGCTGGTGTATCCCCTGGACGCCAAGCTGCCTGCGCTGTTGGAGCAGGTCGCGGCGGGCTATCCGGTGCTGGTGCGCTATATCGACGGTTCGGCGTTCTGGGCCACGCCTCGGTATGGGATCCTCGCCGGCTACAACCGCCAGAAGCAGACGGTGTTGCTACGTGCCGGCATGAACCGGCGGCAGTTGATGAGCTTCAGTGCCTTCGAATCGGCCTTCCAGAGCGCGGGCGGTTGGGCGGTGCTGGTCCAGCGACCCACACAGCTTCCCGCCAATGTCGACGCGCAGCGTTGGCTGAAAGCGGCGGCTGATCTGGGTGGGGCAGGGCAGGAGCAAGCCGCGGCGCGGGCCACCAAGGCCCTGGGCGCTGCGCATTGATCGATCGCCCCGTTCGTCACTTGCCGGGCACGACCCGGCGGGCTTGAGGCTCTTATCGTCAGGGTTGGGGATTTTTCCGACCGTGATTGGAGGAGGCACGCATGGCACAGTCGAAAACACCTACGGGGCCACATTCATCAGAGCATTCCAGCGGTGATGACCTGGGATTCGATCCGGACTCGCCGGACCTTGAGGATCCTCAGGTCGACCCGGTAGGGCCGGCCAAGGCGCCCCTGGACAAGAAGGATGAACGCAAGCCCAAGTCCTATGATCCGCTGGGTGACTTGAAGCCATAAATAAAAAAGCCCCGACGAGTCGGGGCTTTTTATTGTGCCGTTGGATTACTTGGATGCTTCCACCACGCCACTTTGGCGGCTCTTGAGATTCTTGGCGGCCTTGTATTGCAGGGCCACCGCGGGCACGGCGGCGCTTTTTCCGGTTTCCACCCAGCTACGAATCCGGCTGGCGTCGGCGAAGTGCGTGTACTTGCCAAAGGCGTCGAGGATCACCAGCGCCATCGGGCGATTGCCCATTTTCGTCACCAGCACCAGGCAGTGGCCGGCTTGGTTGGTGAAGCCGGTCTTGGTCAACTGGATATCCCAGTTGGCTTTGTGGACCAGATGGTCGGTGTTGCGAAATCCCAGGCTGTACACAGGCTTGCGGAAGGTAACGGTCTTTTCCTTGGTCGTGCTCAGTTCGCTCAGCAGCGGGTACTTGCGGGCGGCGATCAACAGCTTGGTCAGGTCCCGGGCGGTGGAGACGTTGTTGATCGACAGGCCTGTGGGTTCGACGTAATGGGTGCTGGTCATGCCCAGTGCCTTGGCCTTGGCGTTCATGGCGGCGATGAACGCCGCATAGCCGCCCGGGTAGTGGTGGGCGAGGCTGGCGGCGGCGCGGTTTTCCGAAGACATCAGGGCGATCAGCAGTACGTCGCGGCGCGACAGTTCGCTGTTGAGCTTGACCCGGGAAAACACGCCCTTCATCTCTGGGGTATTGGCGATGGTGATGGAAATGTATTCGTCCAGGTTCTGTTTGGCATCCAGCACAATCAGGCCGGTCATTAATTTGGTCACCGAAGCGATGGGCACTACCACGTCCGGATTGCTCGAATAAACGACTTTATCGGTCTGCAAATCCAACAGCATCGCGCTGCCCGAGGCGACTTGCAGCTTGGCCGCATCCCGAGGGGCCGCGATGGTTTCCTGTGCAACGGCATTTTGCGTGATGAAGGGGCCTGTGAAAGCGATGAACAGGCTGATGATCGAAAGACGGATTTTCACGCGAGTAGACTCGATGGAGTTGAAGGTGCCGTTGAGCAACGACTTTTAAAAAAAACGTCGCATTTTAGGAGTATGGGCGATGGCGGCGCTATATGCCTGTATCGCCAAGGCTTGTGAATAAATAAAGTTTAATGAAGGGGGATTCTGGCGAATCAAATCTGAAAATTTTGTAGTTTGCGCGATTGATACCTGGCGACTAAGTCCGGACCCCGGAAACACCTGTGGGAGCTAGCTTGCGCGCGATAGCAGTGTGTCAGTCAACTTGGATGTTGGCCGGTGCACCGCTATCGCGAGCAAGATCGCTCCCACAGGGTCTTTGTTGGCGTGTCGATCAGCTATGCAGCGTCTCGGCCGCGTACAACGTGTTTTCCAGCAGGCAGGCGCGGGTCATCGGGCCTACGCCGCCGGGTACCGGGGTGATCCAGCCAGCGCGGGGCAGGGCGGTCTCGTAGACCACGTCACCCACCAGCTTGCCGTCGTCCTGGCGATTGATGCCCACGTCAATGACGATGGCGCCTTCCTTGATCCATTCGCCCCTGACCAGCCCGGGTTTGCCGGCGGCCACCACCACCAGATCGGCACGGCCGACATGGCCGGCCAGGTCCTTGGTGAAGCGATGGGTTACGGTCACGGTGCAGCCGGCCAGCAGCAACTCC
Organism: Pseudomonas sp. NFACC04-2; assembly: GCF_900119265.1. Taxonomy (NCBI): domain Bacteria; kingdom Pseudomonadati; phylum Pseudomonadota; class Gammaproteobacteria; order Pseudomonadales; family Pseudomonadaceae; genus Pseudomonas; species Pseudomonas sp. NFACC04-2. The sequence continues at coordinate 506,006 of NZ_FPJC01000002.1, read as the reverse complement.
ATGGCCATCGGACGGCCGACGATGTTGGACGCCCCCACCACCACGGCATCGAGGCCATACAGGTCCACGCCCGTGCTTTCCAGCAAGGTCATGATGCCTTTGGGGGTGCAGGGACGAAGCAGTGGGATACGCTGGGCCAGGCGGCCGACGTTATAAGGATGGAAACCGTCGACGTCTTTGTCCGGGCGGATACGCTCCAGCAGCTTGGAGGCGTCGAGGTGTTCAGGCAGCGGCAACTGGAGCAGCACGCCGTCGATGTTCGGGTCGTCGTTCAGGCGATCGATCAGATCGGCCAACGCTTGCTGGGTGGTTTCGGAAGGCAGGTCGTAGGCCTGGGAAAGGAAGCCGACCTCTTCACAGTCTTTACGCTTGTGCGAGACATAAACCTGAGAGGCAGGATCGCTGCCGACCAGGATCACCGCAAGGCCGGGCGTACGCAGGCCTTGCTGGCGGCGCTCGGTGACTCGTTGGGCGATCTGCTGGCGCAGGCTGGCGGCGATCGATTTGCCGTCGATAAGTTGTGCAGTCATTGCGCGTGGTTAACCATCGAGAGGGGAAAAAAAGAGAACGCATTCTCGCATGCCGGGGCGTGAGGGCAAAGGCGCTTGGTCTGCAAATTCCCCTAACCCCTTTAATTAAATGAATTTTTTTTAAAAAAGAGTTGACGACCTATCAGGCCGTCTATAACATTCGTCGCACTTGTCGGGCACAGCCTAGCACTGGTTAAGAAGGTGGAGCGGAGTTGGTTGTTTCAACTCGGCAAAACTGAAAGCACTTAGTTTGTAATCGTCCAAGAATACAGATTAAAAAGGCGCCCGTAGCTCAGCTGGATAGAGCATCCGCCTTCTAAGCGGATGGTCGCAGGTTCGAGTCCTGCCGGGTGCGCCAATTAGGCAGCTTTGGCACAAGTAAGGCAACAAGGCAATATGGTGGGCGTAGCTCAGTTGGTAGAGCACGGGATTGTGACTCCCGTTGTCGTGGGTTCGATCCCCATCGTCCACCCCATATTCTAGAAAGGCGCCAGATCTAACAATCTGGCGCCTTTGCTTTAAAAGCTTGATACGCGGATGTGGTGGAATTGGTAGACACACTGGATTTAGGTTCCAGCGCCGCAAGGTGTGAGAGTTCGAGTCTCTCCGTCCGCACCATACAAGTGGCTATTTAAATAGCAGAAAACGGCGCAGTCCCTGAAAGGGACTGCGCCGTTTTTGTTTCCAGTGGTTCTGTGTTTGGCGTCGATACTGTTTTTGCGGTTGTGCGCAACGGTCGGTTTGTCGCGAATGTGTTTCGTGATGATGCGCGGTATGCCCGTTGGTCTCCTTGTGGGGCGGGGTGCTGCGCGACCGGACAAGCCGCTTCTATATATAGAAGCGTTGGCGCAGAGCCTTGGACTGAATCGACGGTATTTGCAATCCGGGTGGGGCATGACCATTTGCCCCAGCCTAAATCCGGCGCCTGTTTCCAGCGCGTTTTCAGTAGGGTGACTTCTTGAGTTTGACCTACTAGAATGCATGCCCTTGATTCTGGGGTCGGAAACGCCCGGCCAACGTCTGTGCAACGAGGAATATCCATGCAAGTTTCTGTTGAAAATACTTCTGCTCTTGAGCGCCGCATGAGCATCACCGTGCCGGCTGAGCGCATCGAGACTCAGGTCAACAAGCGTCTGCAGCAGACTGCCCAAAAGGCCAAAATCCCAGGTTTCCGCCCAGGCAAAGTGCCAATGAGCGTGATCCGTCAGCGTTACGAAGCTGATGCGCGTCAGGAAGCCGTGGGCGACGTGATCCAGTCTTCGTTCTACGAAGCGGTCGTCGAGCAGAAGCTGAACCCGGCTGGCGCACCGTCCGTCGAGCCTAAAGTGCTGGAAAAAGGCAAGGACCTGGAATTCGTCGCCACGTTCGAAGTATTCCCGGAGTTCACGGTTGCCGGTTTCGAGTCCATCGCTGTCGAGCGCCTGAGCGCTGACGTGTCGGATGCCGACCTGGACAAGATGCTGGACATCCTGCGCAAGCAGAACACCCGTTTCGAAGTGACCGAGCGTGCTGCCCAGAACGAAGACCAGCTGAACATCGATTTCGTCGGCAAGGTCGACGGTGAAGTGTTCGCTGGCGGTTCCGCCAAGGCCACCCAGCTGGTACTGGGCTCCGGTCGCATGATTCCTGGCTTCGAAGATGGCCTGGTTGGCGCCAAGGCCGGTGAAGAGCGCGTTCTGAACGTGACCTTCCCTGAGGATTACCAGAACCTGGACCTGGCTGGCAAAGCCGCCGAGTTCACCGTGACCGTCAACAGCGTTTCCGAGCCGAAACTGCCTGAGCTGAACGAAGAGTTCTTCGCCCAGTTCGGCATCAAGGAAACCGGTCTGGAAGGTTTCCGCACCGAAGTTCGCAAGAACATGGAGCGCGAGCTGCGCCAGGCCATCAAGTCCAAGGTCAAGAACCAGGTCATGGACGGCCTGCTGGCCTCCAACCCGATCGAAGTGCCAAAGGCCCTGCTGGACAACGAAGTGAACCGTCTGCGCGTTCAGGCTGTTCAGCAGTTCGGCGGCAACATCAAGCCGGACCAACTGCCGGCCGAGCTGTTCGAAGAGCAGGCCAAGCGCCGCGTCGTGCTGGGCCTGATCGTTGCCGAAGTGGTCAAGCAGTTCGAGCTCAAGCCTGACGAAGCCCGCGTTCGTGAGCTGATCCAGGAAATGGCCTCGGCCTATCAAGAGCCTGAGCAAGTCGTGTCCTGGTACTACAAGAACGACCAGCAACTGAACGAAGTCCGTTCGGTTGTGCTGGAAGAACAAGTTGTGGATACTGTTCTGCAGAAAGCTAGCGTGACCGATAAAGCGGTCTCTTACGAAGAAGCGGTCAAGCCGGTGGAAGCTCCACAAGCCGATTGATTGTTTTGCGGTAAGAAATACACACCCATAAGCCAGCCTTCGCGCTGGCTTATGCGTATTCAAGACATAACTATTTGGGAGTGACTGCGAGACATGTCCCGCAATTCTTTTTATCAGCAGAGCTCTGACATCCAGGCCGCAGGCGGCCTGGTCCCGATGGTTATCGAGCAGTCCGCCCGCGGCGAACGTGCCTATGACATCTACTCGCGTCTGCTCAAGGAACGCGTCATCTTCCTGATCGGCCCCGTTGAAGACTACATGGCCAACCTGGTCGCGGCGCAGCTGTTGTTCCTTGAAGCGGAAAACCCGGACAAGGATATCCATCTGTACATCAACTCACCTGGCGGTTCGGTGACTGCGGGCATGTCGATCTACGACACCATGCAGTTCATCAAGCCTGACGTCTCCACCATCTGCATCGGTCAGGCCTGCAGCATGGGGGCCTTCCTGCTCGCCGGTGGCGCAGCGGGCAAGCGTCACTGCCTGCCTAACTCGCGGATGATGATTCACCAGCCATTGGGTGGCTTCCAGGGCCAGGCGTCGGATATCGACATCCATGCCAAGGAAATCCTCCACATTCGTTCGCGCCTGAACTCGTTGCTGGCCCATCACACCGGCCAGAGCCTCGAAACCATTGAGCGCGACACCGAACGTGACAACTTCATGAGCGCCGAGCGTGCAGCCGAATACGGCCTGATCGACTCTGTGATCAACAAGCGTCAAATGCCTGCCTAAGCCGCTCAAAATGCAGGTGGTTGGGATGACCGGCCGCCTGCGGGCTTGAAAAAGCCCGCAATTGCCTTCATCTTGTGTTGCAAGCCTATCGGATTTGGATCGATCGAATGACTGACACCCGCAACGGCGAGGACAACGGCAAACTGCTCTATTGCTCCTTCTGTGGCAAAAGCCAGCATGAAGTGCGCAAATTGATTGCCGGCCCCTCGGTCTTCATTTGCGACGAGTGCGTCGACCTGTGCAATGACATCATCCGCGAGGAGGTGCAGGAAGCCCAGGCCGAAAGCAGCGCGCATAAATTGCCTTCGCCTAAAGAAATCAGCGGCATCCTTGATCAGTATGTGATTGGTCAGGAACGTGCGAAAAAGGTACTGGCCGTAGCGGTGTACAACCACTACAAGCGCCTGAACCAGCGTGACAAAAAGAATGACGAGGTCGAACTCGGCAAGAGCAACATCCTGCTGATTGGCCCGACAGGCTCGGGTAAGACCCTGCTTGCCGAAACCCTGGCTCGTTTGCTGAACGTTCCGTTCACCATCGCCGACGCAACCACCCTCACCGAGGCGGGTTATGTAGGTGAAGACGTCGAGAACATCATTCAGAAGTTGTTGCAGAAGTGCGACTACGATGTGGAAAAAGCCCAGATGGGTATTGTCTACATCGATGAAATCGACAAGATTTCCCGCAAGTCCGACAACCCGTCCATCACCCGGGATGTTTCCGGTGAAGGCGTGCAGCAGGCCTTGCTCAAGTTGATCGAAGGTACGGTCGCTTCCGTTCCACCCCAAGGTGGTCGCAAGCATCCGCAGCAGGAATTCCTGCAGGTCGACACCCGTAACATACTGTTCATCTGCGGTGGTGCGTTCTCCGGACTGGAAAAGGTTATTCAAAACCGTTCCACCCGTGGTGGCATCGGTTTCAATGCCGAAGTACGCAGCAAGGAAGAGGGCAAGAAGGTCGGTGAGTCCCTGCGTGAAGTCGAGCCTGACGATCTGGTCAAGTTCGGTCTGATCCCGGAATTCGTCGGTCGTCTGCCAGTCCTGGCGACGCTGGATGAGTTGGATGAAGCGGCGTTGATGCAGATTCTGACCGAGCCGAAAAACGCCCTGACCAAGCAGTATGCCAAGCTGTTCGAAATGGAAGGTGTAGACCTGGAATTCCGTTCCGACGCGCTGAAATCGGTCGCCAAACGTGCCCTGGAGCGTAAGACCGGTGCCCGTGGGTTGCGCTCGATTCTCGAAGGCGTATTGCTCGACACGATGTATGAAATCCCCTCGCAGTCCGAGGTGAGTAAAGTCGTGATCGACGAAAGCGTTATAGAAGGCAAGTCCAAGCCACTGTATATCTATGAAAACAGTGAGCCGGCTGCCAAGGCCGCACCGGACGCATAAGCGTCCCGCTGCCGGAATAAAGAAGGGGCCTTCGGGCCCCTTTGCTTTTAGCGTGTTTTAGACGTGTCTTAGCGCTTGTTTTTTTTCAAGGCTGCCCCCATCTTGGTTTCAAGCTTACTTCCATCTGTTTCCGGCCCTAGGGCCGCCGTAGAGGCGAAATCATGAAGACAACCATCGAATTGCCTCTCCTGCCATTGCGCGATGTCGTGGTGTATCCGCACATGGTTATCCCGCTGTTCGTGGGGCGCGAGAAGTCCATCGAAGCCCTCGAGGCTGCGATGACGGGTGACAAGCAGATTCTTCTGCTGGCTCAGAGAAATCCAGCCGACGATGATCCCGGCGAAGATGCACTGTATCGCGTAGGTACGATTGCAACGGTTCTGCAATTGCTCAAGTTGCCCGACGGTACCGTCAAGGTCCTGGTCGAAGGCGAGCAGCGCGGTACTGTCGAGCGTTTCAGCGAAGTGGACGGCCATTGCCGGGCCGAAGTGTCGCTGATCGAAGAAGTCGATGCGCCCGAGCGTGAATCAGAGGTGTTTGTCCGCAGCCTGCTGTCGCAGTTCGAACAATACGTGCAACTGGGCAAGAAGGTGCCTGCAGAGGTCCTGTCGTCGCTCAACAGCATCGACGAGCCTGGGCGGCTGGTCGATACGATGGCGGCCCACATGGCCCTCAAGATCGAGCAGAAGCAGGAAATCCTCGAGATCATCGACCTGTCGGCCCGTGTCGAGCACGTGCTGGCATTGCTCGACGGTGAGATCGATCTGTTGCAGGTCGAGAAACGCATTCGCGGTCGCGTCAAGAAGCAGATGGAGCGCAGCCAGCGCGAGTACTACCTGAACGAGCAGATGAAGGCCATTCAGAAAGAGCTGGGCGATGGCGACGAAGGTCACAACGAAATCGAAGAGCTGAAAAAGCGCATCGATGCCGCTGGCTTGCCCAAGGATGCCTTGGCCAAGGCTCAGGCTGAGTTGAACAAGCTCAAGCAAATGTCGCCGATGTCTGCCGAGGCCACCGTGGTGCGCTCCTACATCGACTGGCTGGTCCAGGTGCCGTGGAAAGCCCAGAGCAAGGTGCGTCTGGACCTGGCACGCGCCGAAGACATCCTCGACGCCGACCATTACGGTCTGGAAGAGGTCAAGGAACGCATCCTTGAGTATCTCGCCGTACAGAAACGCGTGAAAAAGATTCGCGGCCCGGTCCTGTGCCTGGTCGGTCCTCCCGGGGTCGGTAAAACCTCCCTCGCGGAGTCGATTGCCCATGCGACCAACCGCAAATTTGTACGCATGGCTTTGGGTGGTGTGCGTGACGAGGCGGAAATTCGTGGTCATCGCCGGACCTACATCGGTTCTATGCCAGGAAGATTGATTCAAAAAATGACAAAGGTCGGCGTGCGCAATCCGCTGTTCCTGTTGGACGAAATCGACAAGATGGGCAGCGACATGCGCGGCGATCCCGCCTCTGCGTTGCTCGAAGTGCTCGATCCTGAGCAGAATCACAACTTCAACGATCACTACCTCGAGGTCGACTACGACCTGTCGGACGTGATGTTCCTCTGCACCTCCAACTCCATGAACATTCCGCCGGCATTGCTGGACCGGATGGAGGTGATTCGTCTGCCGGGCTACACCGAGGACGAGAAGATCAACATCGCCGTGAAGTACCTTTCGCCCAAGCAGATCCAGGCCAACGGCCTGAAAAAAGGCGAGCTGGAATTCGACGAGGAAGCGATTCGCGACATCATCCGCTACTACACTCGCGAAGCCGGCGTGCGTGGCCTGGAGCGACAGATTGCCAAGGTCTGCCGCAAGGCGGTCAAGGAACATGCGCTGGAAAAACGCTTCGCGGTCAAGGTCACTGCGGACCTGCTGGAGCACTTCCTGGGTGTGCGCAAGTTCCGCTACGGCCTGGCCGAGCAGCAGGACCAGATCGGCCAGGTGACTGGCCTGGCGTGGACTCAGGTCGGCGGTGAATTGCTGACCATCGAAGCGGCGGTGGTACCGGGCAAGGGGCAATTGATCAAGACCGGTTCCCTGGGCGACGTGATGGTCGAGTCGATCACCGCAGCGCTGACGGTGGTGCGCAGTCGTGCCCGGAGCCTGGGCATTCCCCTGGACTTCCATGAAAAGCGCGACACGCACATCCACATGCCTGAAGGGGCTACGCCCAAGGACGGCCCAAGCGCCGGCGTAGGCATGTGCACGGCCCTGGTCTCGGCATTGACCGGCATCCCGGTGCGCGCCGACGTCGCCATGACGGGTGAAATCACGCTGCGCGGCCAGGTCCTGGCGATTGGCGGCCTGAAGGAAAAACTGCTGGCGGCACACCGTGGCGGGATCAAGATCGTGATCATTCCTGAAGAGAATGTCCGCGATCTGAAGGAAATTCCTGACAACATCAAGCAAGATCTTCAGATCAAACCGGTTAAATGGATTGACGAAGTCCTGCAAATTGCGCTGCAATACGCGCCGGAGCCCTTGCCGGATGTGGCTCCGGAGATTGTCGCAAAGGAAGAAAAGCGAGAGTCTGACTCTAAGGAAAGAATTAGCACGCATTAATACGCATTTGTCTGGGGGGCCTTCCTTGACAGTTTTTTAGAGCCCTTGTTATAAAGCGGCTCTTAAGTGTCTGCAGGCCATTCAGCACTCGTTTTTGCTTTCACCAAAAAAACTTAGAATCATCTCAAATAGATATAAGGGGACTTAGAGTGAACAAGTCGGAACTGATTGATGCTATCGCTGCATCCGCTGATATCCCGAAAGCTGCTGCTGGCCGTGCGCTGGACGCTGTAATCGAATCCGTCACTGGCGCTCTCAAGGCTGGCGACTCCGTTGTTCTGGTTGGTTTCGGCACCTTCTCCGTGACTGATCGCCCAGCTCGTACCGGTCGCAACCCGCAGACCGGCAAGACGCTGGAGATTCCTGCTGCCAAAAAGCCAGGTTTCAAAGCTGGTAAAGCGCTGAAAGAAGCCGTTAACTAAGGTTTCATTGAGTTTATCCGGGTCGGGGTCATGCCTGGCTTGGCAGCGGAGCGGTAATGCGACCGGTTGCTACCGGTTTGTGACGCCAGGGCTTGCAGGTTCGAGCCCGGTCCGCTCCGCCAGTTACGAGAAGGCGCATCCTCGGATGCGCCTTTCTTCTATCCGGATTCTACCCACGCTCCACGGTTGCCTAAATTTGAAGTTCAACCGTTTCTGGGGGACGCATGCTGCAGAATATCAGGGACAATTCACAAGGCTGGATTGCCAAGACCATCATCGGGGTCATCGTCGCATTGATGGCGTTGACCGGTTTCGATGCCATTTTTCAAGCCACCACCAACAGCAATGACGCGGCCAAGGTCAACGGCGAAAAAATCAGCCAGAACGAGCTGAGCCAGGCGGTCGACATGCAACGCCGTCAGCTCATGCAACAGTTGGGCAAGGATTTCGACGCTTCCCTGCTGGACGAAAAAATGCTGCGCGATTCGGCGCTCAAAGGCCTGATCGATCGCAAGTTGCTGTTGCAAGGCGCACACGATGCGAAATTCGCTTTCTCGGAAGCTGCGCTTGATCAAGTCATCCTGCAAACGCCTGAGTTCCAGGTTGATGGCAAATTCAGCGCCGAGCGTTTTGATCAGGTGATCCGCCAGCTGGGTTACAGCCGTATGCAATTCCGCCAGATGCTGGCTCAGGAAATGCTGATCGGTCAGTTGCGCGCCGGCCTGGCGGGCAGCGGTTTTGTCACCGATGCCCAAGTGTTGGCATTCGCCCGCCTGGAAAAGCAGACCCGTGATTTCGCCACCTTGAACATCAAGGCCGATCCTGCGTCGGTCAAGCTGACCGATGATGAGGTCAAGGCTTACTACGACCAACACGCCAAGGAGTTCATGACGCCTGACCAGGTGGTCATCGATTACCTCGAGCTGAAGAAAGCCTCTTTCTTCGATCAGGTCAGCGTCAAGGACGAAGACCTGCAAGCGGCCTATCAGAAAGAAATCGCCAACCTGTCCGAACAGCGTCGCGCTGCGCACATCCTGATCGAAGTGAACGACAAGGTGACCGAAGCCCAGGCCAAGGCGAAGATCGAAGAGATCCAGGCTCGCCTGGCCAAAGGCGAGTCGTTTGAAGCCCTGGCGAAGGAGTTTTCCCAGGATCCGGGTTCGGCGAACAACGGCGGCGATCTCGGCTATGCCGGCCCAGGCGTCTACGATCCGGAATTCGAAAAGGCCTTGTACGCTTTGAGCAAGGACCAGGTCTCAGCACCGGTCCGCACCGATTTCGGCCTGCACCTGATCAAGCTGCTGGGTGTCGAAGCGCCTGAGGTGCCGACCTTTGCCAGTCTCAAGGATAAGCTGACTCGCGAGCTGAAGACTCAGCAGGTGGAGCAGCGTTTCGTGGAAGCGACCAAGCAACTGGAGGATGCCTCGTTCGAAGCATCCGACCTGGCGCAGCCGGCACAGGACCTGAAGCTGACCGTTCACACATCGGCCCCGTTCGGTCGTGAAGGCGGTGAAGGGATTGCGGCCAATCGCGCCGTGGTCACTGCCGCGTTCAGCCCGGAAGTGCTGGATGAAGGTGCCAACAGCACCGCCATCGAGCTGGACCCGGAAACTGTCGTGGTGCTGCGTGCCAAGGAGCACCGCAAGCCTGAGCAACTGCCGCTGGAAAAAGTGGCCGGGCCGATTCGTGCTCAACTGGCCAAGGAACATGCCAGCGCCGCGGCCAAGACCCGCGCCGACGAGCTGATCGCCAGCCTGCGCGACGGCAAGACAGCATTGGACAAACCGGTTGACGGCCAAGGCTGGAAAGCCACCGAGGCGGCCACCCGCAACCAGGAAGGCATCGACCCGGCGGTTCTGCAAGCACTGTTCCGCATGCCCAAGCCTGAGTCCAAGGACAAGCCGACGTTCAGCAGCGTGACCTTGCCTGACGGCAGCCTGGTGATCGTGCGTCTGAACGGCGTGAACGAAGCGGCGGCGCCGACTGACGAAGAGAAGGCGGAATATCGTCGTTACCTTGCGTCCCGTGTGGGTCAGCAGGACTTCGCGGCCTATCGCAAGCAGTTGGAGAGTCAGGCGGATATCAAGCGTTTCTAATCGCTTGATGCTTTTTCAAACCTGGCTGTGATGTGATGCAGCTGACTTAAAAACGGCGCTTCTTCAGAAATGGGAAGCGCCGTTTTTTTTGGTTTTTTTGGGGGATATCCATTTCTTCGGCAACGGCTCAACTGAACGGCATCGGGCCAAAATGCCAGGGTTTTTGTATCTGCTTGTTGCCCAAAAGCGGGTGTTCGTCGATCTACCGGATTAGCGTCTTTTTCCTGCAAACAACCCCCAGTAAACTTGTAACCCCCTTGAAACAAGATTAGCCACGCTGCCAGGTCGCGTTCTGTTGCACAATACGCCCCGGACCGTTTCTCTCAGGATGTTCAATGTTCAAATCATTTCACATGCGCACCGTCGGGCTTGCATTGGTGCTGGCCGCCGCAGCCGGTTGCTCGTCGAAGAAAGCCGCCATCTACGAGCACGAGAACTTCGATGATTCCGGCACGTTCTCGCGCACGTACGCAGTAAGCGACACGGCGACCTGCGAGGCCGGACGCCGGGCGTTGCTCAGCCAGGGCTACATCATCACCAGCAGCGATCCGAAGCTGGTCAGTGGCCACAAGAGTTTCCAACAGACCGGCGAGACCCACATGGAGATCAGTTTCAACCTGGTCTGTGCCGAGGACGGCGGTGCCGGACACCGTGCGACCATGTTCGCCAACGCCTTGCAGGACCGTTATGCCCTGAAGAAAACCAACAACTCCGCCAGCCTCGGTGTGGGCGTGCTGGGTTCGGTGTCGATGCCGATCGGCTCTTCGGATGATTCGATGGTCAAGGTCGCCAGCGAAACCGTGTCGGCGGCCAAGTTCTATGAGCGTTTCTTTGCCTTGGTGGAGCTGTTCCTGCCCCCCGAAGCGAAGAAAGCTGCCGAGAAGGCTGAGAATACCGATAAGCCTAAAACGGAGCTGGGCGTCCCGGAAACCAAGGTTGAGCCGGCCGCCTTGATGCCGGCTCCGGCTCCAGCTGCAGCACCTGCGTCGGAGCCGGTTGCGCCTGCGCCCGCCGCGGTCACGCCGGTAGGGGAGGCTGCGCCGGCCCCTGTCGAAACCGCCCCTGCGGTGTCGGAGCCCGTCGCACCGCCGAGCGAGCCAGCGCCGATTGCGCCAGAGTCGTTCGAGTCCGCGCCGACGTCGGAAACCGTGACACCGCCGCCGCCACCGTCCAGCTCGTTACCGGCCCCGAGCGAGCCGATCCAGCCGCTTCCGGCTTCCTGAGAGCCCCGTGGCAGGGTGTTACGCCCTGTCACACTTCACGCGGTAATTTCCCGACCCTGTGCTACGTTTAATTCATGAAGCCTTTGCTTCATGTTTTGTTCATAAAGCAGCTTTATGCTGATGCCAGCGCCATCAGGCATTGGATTCAATGACAGGGGAAGGACACGTAATGGACGATTATCAGGAAGAGCTGCTGGAATACCAGGCCTATGAACTGGACCCGCTGGAACCCGCCGAAGATGCAACGGAGTTGTGAGAGCAAGCTAGCACTTGAAGCTCAACGCCCTCTGTGACTCCGACGAAATTCCCCAGGCGTCTGGTCGTTCCAGCGCTTGAAGGCTCGTTGAAAGGCCTCGGCTGAGGCAAACCCCAACAAGTAGGCGATTTCGCCGAACGCCAGTTCGGTATCGCGTATGTAGGTCATGGCCAGGTCGCGGCGGGTGTCGTTGAGGATGGCGCGAAATTGCGTGCCTTCCTCGGCCAGCTTGCGCCGCAAGGTCCAGGTCGGCAGTTTCAGGCGGGCCGCCACTTCTTCCAGGTCGGGTTCCCGGCCCCCGCTGAGCAACGGTCCCAGCAGTTGGATGATGCGCTCACGCAGACTGCGGGTGCGCGTCAGTTGTTCCAGTTCCCGTTCACACAATTGAACCAGGTGGTGCCAGGTGCTGGGGCAATGCTGTGGGTTGCGCTGGGCGAGGCTGTCCAGGCCCAGTCGCAGTTGATTCTGTTCGGCGCCAAACTGGATCGGGCAGTCTCCGAGCGTGCGGTAAGCCTCCAGGTACGCCGGTTCCTCGAATTCGATTTCGATGCGTTCGGGCCGCAGCGCGATGCCGCTGACGCTCGACAGTTGGGCCAGCCAGCCGGCGATGATCGAATCCACCACGAAGCGGTTGTAGGCGTTGTACGGGCTGATGGAATAGAACCGTAGCCAAGCGCCGCGGGCATCCTCATGAAAACTCGATTGGCCGCGGTAGTTGGAGCCATACAGCGGCTCGAAGCGGATCATGCAGCGGGCCGCCTCGCGCACGGTCGGCGCCTGGGCAGCGGTAACGCCCGCCAGCCCGGCCTGGCTCAAGCGCCCGAGCTGGCCCATGCGCAAGCCTAGGGCCGGGTCCTGGGTCTGTTGAATCGCGGCATGGCCCAGGCGCATGTAGCGTGGGATCGACAGGCGTGCGCCGGGCTCGGCCAGGCGCGCGGCATCGAGGCCGTACTGCTCCAGCAAAGGTTTGGGGTCTTGCCCATGGCTGGCAATTGCCTCAGCCAGGCTGTGGACGAAGCCAACTGACAGGTCCCCCAGGCGCATCGGCTGCGGTTTCATGGTCATAACCACAGGTTAAGCAGGCGCGCGCCCCGGGCTTCGCCATCGGGGAAGTGCTGGCCGTTGTGGCTGATGAAACTCTGGCCGGCGCTGCCGCTGTCCCAGAACTGGCCACGCAGGAATACGCTGACACCGCCCCGGGCCTGGCTAATGGGCAATTGGCCGGTCAGTGTCAGGCGATGCCAGGCTTGCCCCTCGCTCACTTCACCGGGCTTGAGGCTCACTTCGCTCGGTGTGGACAGGCCTTTATAACCGCTCCAGGGTTTTTCCCAGGCGCCGCGACCGATGACGAAGGCGGGCACCGCGATCAGTTGCGCGCCCTGTTCGTTGAGCTGCCGGTAGTGGAGCGGGTACCAGCTGTCGCTGCCAATCAGCACGCCCAGGCGCCCGGCAGGGGTGTCGATGACGAGCGGGGGGACCGGATGGTCGGCGCCCAGCACATCCTGCTGTTCGAATACCGGATGTCGTTGGCGTTGCGGTTGGCCGATCGGTCGGCCATCGCTGCTGAACACCAGGCTGCTGTTGTACAACGCGCCGCGGCCAATCTTCAGCTCGCCGTCGCTGACGCTGGGCTCGGGCAGCACGATGGAGCCGGCCACCAGGGTGATGCCGAACTCCTTGGCCAGTCCGCCGAACAGCGCTTGATAGTCGCGGGCCATGTTATCGGCCTTCATGCGCAGGTAGGCATCCTCCAGGCGGTTATCGCCTTGAGCGCCGACGAGTGCCTGGATAAACGCCAGCGGATTGCTGACCGCCAGCCAGTGCATGGCTTCCTTCAGGGTGGTGGCCTGGTACAACTCGTCTTTTTCGCCACCGACCATCAGCCAGGTGCCGATGTGCTCGGGCAGGACCACCACGGTCTTGGCATTGAGAAAACCCTGGTCGCGAGCCGCCTGCAGGTAGGCCGCCAGTTTGCGGTGCAGGCGCTCGGGGCTCTGGTAGTCGGTGGGGAACAGTTCGGGCTGGATGCCCAGCAGATTGCCGCGGTCGGCGGGCGTGCCCTGGTCGACCGCCAGGTTGATACGCAGGTCTGACAGGTAATGACCCGCCGGACGATCGGTCGTCCACAGTGCGTAAGTGACCAGGACGGCAATCAAGGCCAGTGAAAACAGCAGGTACAGAAATTTGCGCATGGGGGAACAGTCAGCGGCCGTGTGCAGGTTCGTGATTTTTCATCAGGAGCTACGGGGCAGGGTACGGTAAAACAAGGGATTAGCGAAGGGCGAGCGCTGATTTGTACGCACGGCAAGCACACACAAAGGGTGTCCAAGGCGTCTTGGACACCCTTTTGTGCTGACCAGACGCGCTAGTGACTTTTGGCCTTTCTGATCCGGAGCAGAATCAGCAGCATGATCAACAGCACCGGCGGTGTCATGCCCAGCAGCGCGTCACGGGCCGAGAGGTTTGCGCCCAGGGTTTGCAACCCGCTATAGACCAACTTGAACAGGTTGATCAGGTAGTAGGTGATGGCAATGATCGACAGGCCTTCCACCGCGCGTTGGATCTTGATCTGTGCATCGGCACGGGCATTGAGGCTGCGCAGGATCTCGGCGTTCTGGTCTTCCATCTCCACTTGCACGCGGGCTTGCAGCAGATCGCCCAGGTTGGCGACGCTCATGGCCAGTTGTTCGAGGCGCTGTTCGGTGGCTGCGCAATAACGCACCGTGGGTTTGAAGCGCCGCTCGATGAACACGCCCAGCCGCTGGCAATCCCCCAGGTGACTTTCACGCAACTCCCCCAGGCGTTCGAATACCAATTGTGCGTAGGCGCGGGTCGCGCTGAAACGGTGGCGATTCCTGACCGTACTGCTGACCACCTGGCGAGACAGCAGGGCGATGTCCTCCAGCAGGGCCTTGGCATGTACGCCGCTGGCATTGGCGTTGCGTTCGGACAGGCTCACCAGGGTGCGATCGAATTCGTTCAGTTGCGGGTCCAGCGCCTTGGCGATATTGAGCGACAAGGATGCCATCATGCGATAGGTCTCGATTTCCAGCAGGCGCCGGATCATGCGCCCCTGGCGATACGCGTTGAGCCGTCGGTTGATGAAGAGCAGGCGATTGGTGCCGTCCTCGGTCAGGCGAAAATCGCTCCAGACCACGGCATCGCCACCGCCCACGCATGAACCGCAAGGATCCTTGAAACCGTAGCTGGGCAGGTCGAGACCGGCTTCTGCGCGCACCACCACCTGAACGGCATTGATGAGGTGCTGGGCGTGACCTTCGATCCCCCGGGCAAGGCTTTCCGGCAGCGTCGTCCATTGCAACTCATTGCTGCTGGCCGGCACGACCAGGGTCAGCGTGAAGAACTCGGCGTGGCGTTCCCACTTCAGCGGATGTCCTTCCAGGCGGGTGATGCCTTGTGCGGCCTGCGCGGTGACGGTATCAGGGCACAGTCGCTCGAGCAGCGCGTCGCACTGGGCGTTGTCGCCCAGAAACGCCAGGTGAAAGACGTGAGCCGGTTCGTCGAAATACAGCGACGGGCGGGCGTGCAATTCGTTGTGCAGCATTTTTCGTTGGGGATGCATGCGAGGGCGACCGTTTTATTAGGGTTATTTCAGGTTTGAGCACCTGGGCCAGCGTTGATAGGACTGGTGCATTGCGCTGAGAGTCACGCACAGCTGATCGACGCTCTGCACATTTGGATCATTAACTTGTCAGTTACGGTCATTGAGCGCCCGCATCCGGACTCTTACGCTGTGGGCCATGACAGACGCAAGCCGCAGAGCTTGCGCTTTTTCCGTGATCGCCCGTTGTGGAGTTACCGATGACCGCCTCCCATTACCCGCATCTGCTGGCCCCGCTGGACCTGGGTTTCACCACGTTGCGCAACCGGACCCTGATGGGCTCGATGCACACCGGCCTGGAAGAGAAACCCGGCGGCTTCGAACGCATGGCGGCGTATTTTGCCGAGCGCGCCCGGGGTGGCGTGGGCCTGATGGTCACCGGTGGGATCGGGCCGAACGACGAGGGCGGTGTCTATTCCGGCGCGGCCAAGCTGACCACGGAAGAAGAGGCGCTCAAGCACCGGATCGTGACCCGGGCCGTGCACGAGGCCGGTGGCAAGATCTGCATGCAGATTCTTCACGCCGGGCGCTATGCCTATAGCCCCAAGCAAGTGGCGCCGAGCGCGATCCAGGCGCCGATCAACCCGTTCAAGCCCAAGGAATTGGACGAGGAGGGTATCGAGAAGCAGATCAGCGATTTCGTCACGTGCTCGGTCCTGGCTCAGAAGGCCGAATACGACGGCGTCGAGATTATGGGGTCGGAAGGTTATTTCATTAACCAGTTCCTGGCGGCCCACACTAACCACCGCACCGACCGTTGGGGCGGCAGCTATGAAAACCGCATGCGTCTGCCAGTGGAAATCGTCCGTCGAGTGCGCGAAGCGGTGGGCCCGAATTTCATCATCATCTTTCGCCTGTCGATGCTCGATCTGGTGGACGGCGGCAGCACCTGGGACGAAGTCGTCCAGTTGGCCAAGGCCATCGAGCAGGCCGGCGCGACGATCATCAACACCGGTATCGGTTGGCATGAAGCACGAATTCCCACCATCGCCACCAAGGTTCCGCGGGCGGCGTTCAGCAAAGTCACGGCCAAGCTGCGCGGTTCGGTGAGTATCCCGCTGATTACCACCAACCGCATCAACACCCCGGAAGTAGCCGAGCAGATCCTGGCCGAAGGCGATGCCGACATGGTCTCCATGGCGCGGCCGTTCCTGGCCGATCCAGAGTTCGTCAACAAGGCCGCTGCCGGTCGCGGCGATGAAATCAACACCTGCATCGGCTGCAACCAGGCGTGCCTGGACCACACCTTCGGCGGCAAGCTCACCAGTTGCCTGGTCAACCCACGGGCCTGCCATGAAACCGAGCTGAACTACTTGCCGGTGACACAGGTGAAGAAAATCGCCGTGGTCGGTGCCGGCCCCGCCGGGTTGTCCGCGGCCACGGTGGCGGCCGAACGTGGGCACCAGGTGACGCTGTTCGATTCGGCCAGTGAAATCGGTGGTCAGTTCAACATCGCCAAGCGCGTGCCGGGCAAGGAAGAGTTCTTCGAAACCCTGCGCTACTTCAAGCGCAAATTGCAGACCAGCCATGTCGAGCTGTGCCTCGACACCCGGGTGGATGTAGCGCAATTGGTGGCGGGCGGTTACGACGAGATCATCCTCGCCACTGGCATCGCCCCACGCGTGCCGGCGATTCCCGGGGTGGAGCATGCCAAGGTCTTGAGCTACCTGGACGTGATCCTCGAGCGCAAGCCGGTGGGCCGCAGCGTCGCGGTGATCGGTGCCGGCGGTATTGGCTTCGAC
The DNA here is from genome assembly GCF_900119265.1 of Pseudomonas sp. NFACC04-2. Classification (NCBI taxonomy): domain Bacteria; kingdom Pseudomonadati; phylum Pseudomonadota; class Gammaproteobacteria; order Pseudomonadales; family Pseudomonadaceae; genus Pseudomonas; species Pseudomonas sp. NFACC04-2. Next base: position 489,080 of record NZ_FPJC01000002.1, on the reverse strand, counting down.
GTGTCGGAGTTCCTGGTTCACCAGGGCGTCGCCACCAGCCAGGACCGTGAGGCGTTCTGGAAGGAGTGGGGCATCGACACCCATCTTGAGGCCCGCGGCGGCGTGGCCGGGATCAAGGCTGAACCCCATGCACCGGCGCGCCAGGTGTTCCTGCTGCAACGCAAGACCTCGAAGGTCGGTGACGGCCTGGGCAAGACCACCGGCTGGATCCATCGCACGGGCCTGAAGAACAAGCAGGTGCAGATGCTCAACAGCGTCGAGTACCTGAAGATCGACGATGAGGGACTGCACATTCGCATCGGCGAAACCGGCGAGCCGCAAGTGCTGGCCGTGGATAACATCGTGATCTGCGCCGGCCAGGATCCGCTGCGCGAGTTGCAGGAAGGCCTGGAAGCGGCGGGGCAGACCGTTCACCTCATTGGCGGTGCCGACGTGGCGGCGGAACTGGATGCCAAGCGGGCGATCAACCAGGGTTCGCGGTTGGCGGCGCAGTTGTAAGGCTCAATCCCAGGAAAACCCTTGTGGGAGCGAGCTTGCTCGCGATTGCGGTGAGTCGGTTGCATGGATGTTGGCTGATCTGTCGCTATCGCATGCAAGCTCGCTCCCACAGTGGGGAGGGTGAACCTGAAGTCACCCGCCACCAAGCTGTTAAGATACCGGCCTGTTTCCACCCGGCCTGCCGCCATGCTGCTTCCCGCCCTCGACTGGCATCCCCAGCCTCGACTCGAACCCCTTCACCTGGACTGGCTCGCCCGTGCCGGTGTCGAAGTGGCGGTGTTGCGCCTGGACCGGATCGATCCGCTGATCAGCGGCAACAAGTGGTTCAAGCTGCTCCCGCATCTGCGCGCCGCCCATGAGGCCGGTGCCGAAGGGGTCATGAGCCTGGGCGGTGCCTATTCCAACCATTTACATGCGTTGGCGGCGGCCGGCAAGCGCTTCGGCTTTCCCACGTTCGGGCTGTTGCGCGGCCATCCCCTGGACACGCCGACGGTGCGCGACCTGAAAGCGTTTGGCATGGACCTGCACTGGTTGGGTTATGGCGGATACCGGGAGCGGCACGCCGCGGATTTCTGGGAGCCGTGGCAGATTCGCTATCCACATTTGCATCCGGTGCCCGAGGGCGGTTCGGGATTGCCTGGGGCGCAAGGTTGCATGACATGGGTGGCCAGTGTCCGTGAACAACTGGCAGCGTTGGGATGGGCGGATTATCACGGCTGGTGGTTGGCCTGCGGCACTGGGACGTCGCTGGCCGGACTGGTGCTGGCCGAAGCGGGCGAGCGCCCGGTCTACGGCGTGCTGGCCGTGCCCCCGGACCATGGCGTGGCCCGGCAGGTCGAGCGCATCGTGGGGGAAGCGGGGCTTTGCAGCCCGCGTCATGAGTTGTTCGACGGCAGCCGTGGCGGGTTCGCCCGGGTCGATGCCGAGCTCACGGCCTTCATCGAAACCACGACGGCCATCGAACTGGAGCCGTTGTACACCGGCAAGGCCTTGATGGTGCTCAAGGCGCGGGTCGAGGCGGGGGGCTTTGCCCCCGGCACGCGCCTGGTCTTTGTCCACACCGGCGGTTTGCAAGGCCGCCGAGGGTTCGATTGACGGGCAATCAGCCGCGTTTGGGCATCATCCGCAGCAGCGTGTTGTCCCGTACCACGTAGTGGTGATACAGCCCCGCCAAGGCATGCAGGCCAATCAACCAATAGCCGATGGTACCGCCCAGCACGTGCCAGCCTTCCAGTTGCTTGGCGAACTCCTTGTCTTGATTGATGAGCAACGGCAGATCGAAACCGTAGAACATCACTTGGTGCCCTTCGGCGCTGGTGATCAGCCAGCCCAGCAGCGGCATGGCGATCATGAACAGGTACAGCGCCCAGTGCATCAGGCGGGCGAGGACGGTTTGCCACGCAGGCGATGCCGGGAAAATCGCCGGCGCCTTGCCCATGCTGCGGGCGAACAGGCGTAGCCAGACCAGCACGAACACCGTTAGGCCGAGCATGAAATGCGCTTCCTTGATCAATGTCCGGCCGCCGCTGCCCTTGGGAAAAATTCCCCGCAACTCAATGCAGGCATAAACCACGGCCAGCAGGACCAGCATCAGCCAATGCAAGGTTACCGTGACGGTACTGTAGCGGCTTTCCGAGTTTTTCCAGGGCATCGCGGGTATCTCCAACATCAGGGTCGAGCGCCGTCTAGCGCGGCGTGTCTTTACTGTAAGCCCGTTTCGCTGGGTTTGCATGAGCCAGATCAGGTTTGCCGGCAAGAAGCCAAAGGGCAGGATCAGGGTGTGAAGTCTGGCGGGTTCAGCAGCCAGTCCAACAGCAGCCCGGCGTCGTGATTGCCACGGGACGGTTTCGGTGGGGCGGCGTGTCCTGCGCCGGTATCGACAGCCCCTGGGCACAGCACCGGTCGGTCGGGATCGCCATCGAGAAAACTCACCAGCACTTCGCTGCCGGCCATCAGGGGAGGGCTGTCGCCCAGCCTCAGTCGCGACACGGGCAGCGTGATGCCTTCCTGGTCCGGTGCCCAGAGGCTGACACTCACTTGGCCGCGCTCATCGAACGGGGCCGGCTGGCCGGTGCGACCGAGCACATGGGCCAGGTGATACCCGGGAATGCACGGTTTGGGATGCTTGAGGGCCGGCCTGAACACGGTGGACCAGGGAATGGCGGTGAAGCGGTTGCGGTAGTCACGGGCCGACGGAGTGGTGGGCAGGTCCGGTTCAAGGATCGAAAACTGCCGCCCGCGATGCTGGACCTCGGTGATCAGCCATTGATCGTTGAAGGTGGATACCGGGTGTTCGCAGATCTGCACGATGTCGCCGCTGTGCAGGGCCAGTTGATCACTGTGGCCATGGATTTCCCGTTGCCGGCAGCGCAACCGTTCCAGATGGCGGCGTCCGGCCTGGTAACGGTGAGTCAGGGCCGGGTCGCCGTGCATGGCCTCATGGTCGATCTGTTCGAGGGGTTGATTCGCCGCCGGTGCCTCGGTTTCGTTCGCCCCCCGGTCACGGAACCCGACAGGCACGCCAGGGACCATCGCGTGGTGGCGCATGTACAAGCGTTTGATGGCCGGTATTGAGTTGTCGTTCGGGCGCAGGGGCAGCTCGATGGGGCGTGCGGGGAAGCTTTTCGGGTCTTCGGCAAACACCAGGATGTGGCCCTGGGGAGTGTGTTCGAAGTGGTAATGAATACCTTCTTCCTCACACAGCCGTTGCAGGAGGGCCAGGTCGCTTTCGTCGTACTGGATGCAGAATGGGCGACACGGATACTGCCCATGGGGCAGCTCGAAACGGTAACTGTCGGCGGGCAGAGCGTTGTCTTCCAGCAGGCGTTGCAGCAGTTGCACCACGCTGAGCCGATGGAAAACCCGGCGCTGCGGACCTTGTTCCAATCGCAGCAGATAGGGAACCAACGTCACGCGATAGCCGATGCGCCGCGGTGCCGAGGCACTCAGGCTGACGCTGTGGATCATCCCATGGATGCCCGACTCGCCGTCCAGGCGCAGGAACGCCGGATGCCCCAATAACAGGTCGGGGTTTATCGGTGGGGCCAGGCCGATCAGTTCGAGGTCAAAGCGGTATGGCTGGTTGAGGGCTTCGCGGCCATTGAAGCGCAAGACTTGCAGTTGCAAGTCGTTTTGCGTGAGCGTCAGGCTGAAGGGACTTTCCATGTCGTTGCGCATCGCGCCTCCTACTGGCAGGAACAGAGGCCCAGAGGGTACGAAACCGCGGGAGGGAACGGTGCTTGCGAGCCGCTATTTCAGAAAAGCCCTACAACACACTGTGAAAATGTCGATCCGGCGGGGTGAATTTTTTGGTCGATCAGCCGGTTTAGGCCGTATAAACTTGCGCCACAGCGCCGGCCGGCAGATGTCTCGGCGCGTCAGACAAGAGAGTGAGTAATGGGCGCACAGTGGAAGGTTAAACACAAAGAAGCGGCTGCCAACGCAAAGGGCAAGATCTTCGGCAAACTGGTGAAGGAAATCACCATTGCCGCACGTAACGGTGCTGATACCGCTACCAACGCGCATTTGCGTCTGGTGGTCGAGCAGGCGAAGAAGGCCTCGATGCCCCGCGAGACCCTGGAACGTGCGATCAAGAAAGGTTCTGGCCAGCTCGGTGAAACCGTGCAATACCACCGCGTCACCTACGAAGGGTTCGCGCCGCACCAGGTGCCGCTGATCGTTGAATGCGTGACCGACAACATCAACCGTACCGTCGCCGAAATTCGCGTCGCGTTCCGCAAGGGCCAACTGGGCGCCTCGGGTTCGGTGGCGTGGGACTTCAACCACGTCGGCATGATCGAAGCCGCGCCGGACAGCCCGGACGCCGATCCGGAAATGGCCGCCATCGAGGCTGGTGCCCAGGATTTCGAGCCGGGCGAAGACGGCGCGACGTTGTTTCTCACCGATCCTGCCGACCTCGATGCCGTGCAGAAGGCTTTGCCGGAGCAGGGCTTCACCGTGTTGTCGGCCAAGCTGGGCTACCAGCCGAAGAACCCGGTCAGCGGCTTGACCGACGAACAGATGGCTGAAGTCGAAGCCTTCCTCGAAGGCCTCGACAACCATGATGACGTGCAGGACATGTTTGTCGGGTTGGCGGGTTAAGCACTACCCGCAATGCCCTGTGGTGAGGGAGTTCGCTCCCTCGCCACGGTCGCCCAGTAAGCCTTCGATTTCATCGAACCCTGGCCGTGCCAGCACCTCCGGCTGACAGCAGCGCGCCTCCAAATCCAGCAGCCATGCAAGGTCCTGCGCACTGAGCGTCGGTTCGATCCGCGCCAGCAATTCCCCCAGCAAAATCCCGAAGGCCCGTACCTCGATGCGTTGCAGTGCGCGGGTTTGCACGGTGTCTGCAGTGGGGTGAAACGACGCCGCGCCAAAGTCCCCCAGCAGGCAATCGCCCTGGTCATTGCACAGGATATTGTGCCCGTACAGATCCCCATGGGTGATGCCCTGGCGGTGCAGGTGCGCCGCCACCGAGGCGATGCCGTGGGCGACGCGCAAGGCCACCGGGGCGCTCAGGCGCAGTTCATCGGCATACACGTCGCGGGTGCATGACGCCAGGCTCGGCAGCCCGGCGAGGTTACGATAGCTGGGCTCGATCAGTGCCATGACCAGCCCGGCCTGTTGCTCGGGGTGCCCGCAGACCTGGCCCAACACGTCAATCAGGTTAGGGTGTCGACCGGCCGTGATGCAGGCATGCATTTCATGCAGGGGGGAGCCGTCGCTGGTCATCTGGCCTTTGTACAGCTTGACCGCGACGTTTCGTTCCACCTGGCCGGGCGCCTGCCAGAGCGCTTGGTGAATCACCCCGGAGGCGCCTTCGCCCAGTGGTCGTTGCAGCGTCAGTTGCGACCAGTCGATGGGGTGGGCGGTGTTCAAGGCTGCGGCATCGGCCTGGGTTTCCAGTGGGTTGCCGGCGTAGGCCAGCCAACTGAGGCTTGGCAGCTCCAGCAACCATTGCGGCAGTTCGGTCAGTTGGTTGGCGGCGATGCGCAGCAGTTCCAGGCGATGGCACTGGCCCAGGCTCGCCGGCAACTGCTGCAAGCGGTTGCCGGCCAGCATCAGTTTTTGCAGGTGCAGGCGTTGGCCCAGCTCATCCGGCAAGTGACTGACGTCGTTGTCGGTCAGGATTAGCCAGCGCAGCCGTGGTGGCAGCGCGGCGCCCGTGACGCGGGTGATGCGGTTGGCCTTGAAACCGACCATGGTCAACGCGTTGCAACGGCCCAGGCATTCGGGCAGTTCAGTGAAGCGGTTGTCGGAACAGAACAGCACGCGCAGGCGAGTCAGTCGATGCAGGTCGTCGGGCAGCTTGTCCAACTGATTGCCGCTGAGGTTGAGGATCTCGAGGGAATCGGTCAGCTCGAAGATTTCCCGGGGAAACTCCGTCAAGCCGCAGGCCAGGTCCAGCCGGGTGATGCCCGAGAGCTGGCCGGCGCGTAGTTGGGCGAGGGTGTGCATGGCAGGGTTCGCTGTCGGTCAAGAAGAAAAAACGCGGACACACCTGTGGCGCGGGAGCAAGTTGCCTCGCCACAGGTCATCGGTTCAATTGATTGTGAGATGGCCGCATGATAACTGCAAAATTCCCTCTAGCGCTCGATGCTGCGGTTCCAACGGGCGTTCCAGGCCGGGCGTTGTTCGTTGACTTGGTCCCAATCCACGGCAATCGCTGTTTCCAGGTATTGCTTCATCGCCTCCACCTGGCCACGGGTCTTGTCGGTGGTCGGGGTGTTGGGGTTGGAAGGGATTTGGTCGCCTTCTTCCAGGGCAATGGCCTGGGCTTGCGGGGTCAGCAGGAAAGCGGCGAGCTTTTGCGCCAGTTCCGGCTGGGTGTTTTGCGCGATGGTGCATTCGGCGACGTTGAGGACCACGGCGCCTTCCTTCGGCTGGGCATATTCGACGGGCATGCCCTTGAGTTTCAACGCGGTCACCTGGGTCGGTGTCAGCGGGAACAGCGCGGCTTCGTCGGTCTGCAGCATTTCGGATATCTTCGCCGAGCTCGGGATGTACTCCAGCACGTTGCGCCCCACCGTGTTCGGCCACGCCTTGAAACCTGGCTCGACGTCGGTTTCGCTGCCGCCCTGGATCCGGTTGAACATCAAAAAGCCGTGCAGGCCGAAGGTGGACGAGGCCATCGACTGGAACACCACTTTGTCCTTGAAGCGCGGATCGGCCAGGTCCATCCATGAAGTGGGCGTATTCCAGCCTTTTTCCTTGAACAGCCGGGTGTTGTAGGCCAGCCCCGTTACCCCGAGGCTGACGGCCACGGCCTGATCCTTGATACGCCCCTTGGCCGGGATCTGCGCCAGGGTAGGGCTGTCCTCGAGCTTGTCGCACAGTCCCATGGCGATGGCGCGGTACATGATGCCGTCATCGAGGAACATCACGTGCATCTGTGGGTTGCCTTTGCTGGCCTGGACTTTCGCCAGGATGTCGGCGGAGGTACCGGGCACGATGACCACTTTGACATTGTTGGCTTTCTCGAACGCCGGCAAGACTTTGTCGGCGTAGAGCCGCTCCATGGTGCCGCCGTTCATGCCCAGGTAAAGCGTCGGCTCGGCCAACGCCTGGGTGACCGGGAGCAGGGCGCCCAGGCAAGCGGAACCCAGCGAGCAGAAACCGAACAGTGCACTGCGTTTTACGTTATTCATTGGCGCGACCTTCCTCTATCAAGCAACGGAGATGGAGTGAAACCGGGTGATGGAAAACGCATCCAGCGGCGTGGTCGAAGCCCCGCTGCAGATGATCTCGGCGAGCGCCTGGCCCACCGCCGGGCCGATCTGGAAGCCCGCGCCGGCAAAGCCGAACGCGTGCAATAGACCGGGCTGGGTGCTGCTGTGGCCGATCACCGGTTGGCGATCGGGCAGGTAACCTTCGGTGCCGCTCCAGGTACGAATCGCCTGGGCGCCTTCCAAAAACGGATAGAGCTCGACGGCTTGGCGCAGGATTTCCAGCACGGCGTTCTGGCCGGGCCGGGCGCGAGCGGCATCCAGGGCAAAGCCTTGGCCGCCTCCCAGCACGCAATTGCCGCGCGAGACCTGGCGGGCATAGATACCGCCACCCTCGACGCCGGTGCTGGCATCCATGATCAGGGGCAAGGGTTCGGTGACCAGCATCGCTGGGTGCCCGGCGTGCATCGGCACCGCTTCGCCGAATTGCGCGGCGAACTGGCTGGCCCAGGCTCCGGCGCAGTTCAGCAGCCAGGGCGCGTGGAACGTCAGGCCCGTTGCGGTCTGTACGACAAAGCGCTGGCCGTCGTGCGCCACGGTGCTGACGGTGCATTGTTCATGGATTTGCGCACCCTGCCGGCGAGCGGCCTGGGCGAAGGCTGGGGATACCAGGCGCGGATTGGCATGGCCGTCATCCGGGCACAGCGACGCACCCACCGCGACGGCGCCGACCCACGGAAAGCGCGCGCGCAGGGCCGTGCGATCGAGCAGTTGCAAATCCAGGCCGAAACCTTGGCTGGCGACGGCGTAGTCGTGCAGCGCTTGCAGGTCTTCAGCGCTGCGGGCCAGCTTCAGATGACCGCTGCGCTGGTACTCGCCGTCGATGCCGATCAACTGGGGCAACTGGTGCCAGATCTCATGGGCTCGTTGCGACAGGGGCAGTTGCGACAGGGGGCGGCCCTGGCGGCGCACACCGCCGTAGTTCACGCCGCTGGAGTGCGAGCCGCAGAAGTCGCGCTCCAGCAACGCCACCCGGCGTCCGGCCTGGCTCAGGAACAACGCGGCCGAGGCGCCCACGATACCGCCACCAACGATCACTGCATCCACTTCGATCATGGCTCGACCTCCAGGCCGAACGGCACGGGCTTGATCGGTGCCTGGGCCCGCAAGCGGCCGATGCTGGCGACGGTGCGGCCACTTTCGCAGGCAATGATCTCCGCGGCAGCGGCGCCGCACATCCGCCCCTGGCAGCGGCCCATGCCGACCCGGCAATGGGCCTTGACCCGGTTGATCTCCCAATGACCTTCGCCCACTACCCGGCGGATATCGCCGGCGCTGACTTCTTCGCAGCGGCAGATCATCAGATGATCGGCAGCGTCGGCGGCCCAGTGTTCAGGAAAGGCAAAGGCGCGCTCCAGGCCTTCCCGGAATCGGCCGATGCGCTCAAGGGCTTCTTCCAGTTGCGTGCAACGCTGCGGGTCGGTCGAGTAGCCGAGGTCTTCGAGCAAGGCCAGGGCCGCCCGTTCACCGGCCATTTCCGCCGCGTCGGCACCCATGATTCCGGCACCGTCACCGGCCAGGTAAACCCCCGGTACGCTGCTGCGTCCGGCGCGGTCCCGTTGGGGCAGCCAGGTGCGGTTGAGGGCATTCCAGGCAAACTCGCAGCCCAACAGGTCGGCCAGCTGGGTTTCGCTGCGCAAGCCATGGGCGAAGGCCACTGCGTCACAGTCGAGGGTGTGCTCGCCGCTTGCGTTGCGCCATCGCAGCGACTGCACTCGCCGTTGTCCGTCGAGACGCGTCAGGCTTGCGCCTTGATGCACGGCGATGCCGCGGGCGGCCAGCCAGGCGCGGTAGTAGAGGCCCTTGGCGAGGGTGGCCGGTTGTGCCAGCAGGCCGGGCAGGGCACGGACTTGGGCGCTGAAGGGCGAACTGTCGAGGACGGCGACCACATTGGCGCCGGCCCGGGCGTATTGATAGGCCACCAGATACAACAAGGGACCGCTGCCAGCGAACACCACCCGTTCGCCGATGGCGCAGCCCTGGAACTTCAGGGCAATCTGCGCCGCGCCCAGGCTGTAGACCCCGGGCAGGGTCCATCCCGGCACGGGCAGGATCCGGTCGGTGGCGCCGGTTGCGACGATCACGCTGGCGTACTCGAGGCGGTCGGCGCGGCCTTCATGCAGGGTATCGAGCAAGCCGGCCTCGGCGTTCCACACCAGGGTGTCGGGGCGGTAATCGAGTTGTTTGCGCAATGCGTCGAGCGTCTGGTGGATGGCGTTGGCCTTGTGTGCTTCGAAGCCATAGGGCTTGCCAGGCGAGCGCTTGAAATTGGCCGGTTGGCGCCGATAGATCTGGCCGCCACCGCGAGCGGCCTCGTCCAGCAGGACCGGGTACAGGCCATGGGTGACCAGGGTCTGCGCGGCGCGGATACCGGCCGGGCCGGCGCCGATGATGGCTATCGGTTTCATCGCCACCTCACGAGCAGGGCCGGGGGATTTTTGGGGTTGTCGAAGCCGCCATCGCGAGCAAGCTCGCTTCCACAATAGATCGGTTGTGGCGTCTGGTTTTGTGCACGCCACGGTACCCCTGTGGGAGCGGGCTTGCTCGCGATGACGGCGGCACATCTAACGACGGTTTCGGCAGATAGACCGCTTTCGCGAGCAAGCCCGCTCCCACATTTGATTTGGGGTGATGCTTTATCTTGTGCACGCCGCAAATCCCCTGTGGGAGCGAGCTTGCTCGCGATGAGGCCATTCCTGTCGAGCGTGTTCATACCTGGCGCCCCGGTTCGCGGCGGATGTCCTGCCCGGCTTCGAGTAGGGTCGAGCAGGCGCGCACGCGGCGGCCATCGCCCAGGCGCACCCAGCAGTCCTGGCAGGCACCCATCAGGCAGAAGCCGGCCCGGGGCTCGGCGCTGAAGTCACTGCCGCGCAGGTGTTCGCTGCAGGTCAGCACGGCGGTCAGCAGCGTGTCCCCCAACAGCCCGGTGGCGGGCTGACCGTCGAGGGTAAAGTCCAGGGCCGGGCGGTCGCCTTCGGCCAGTCGTTTCAGCAGTGCCATGACACCCTCATTGTTTGCCTACCAGGACCCGGTCCAGACCATAGACCCGGTCGAGCAGAATCATGGTCAGCGCGGTGAGCCCGATGACCAGCGCCGACACCGCCGCCATCATCGGATCGATGGATTCGGTGGCGTACACGTACATGCGCACCGGCAAGGTTTGCGTGGCCGGCGAGGTGACGAAGATCGACAGCGTGACTTCATCGAAACTATTGATGAACGCCAGCAGCCAGCCCCCGGCGACCCCCGGCAGGATCATTGGCAAGGTGATTTGCCGGAACAGCGTGAAGCGCCCGGCCCCCAACGATTGCGCGGCCTGTTCGGCGCTGCGGTCCAGACCGATGGCCGAGGCCAGCACCAGGCGCAGCACATACGGCGTGATCACCAGCACATGGGCGAAGATCAGCCAGGCGAAGCTGCCGTTCACGCCCATCAGTGCAAACAGGCGCAGCAAGGCGACCCCCAGCACCAGGTGCGGAATGATGATCGGCGACAGGAACAGGCCGTTGAAGAAATCCCGCCCCGGGAACTCCAGCCGGGTGATCGCCAGGGCCGCCGGCACCGCGATCAGCGTCGCCAGGGAGGCCGCGCAGAACGCCAGGACCAAGCTGTTGTAGAACGCGTCGACAAAATCCGCGCGTTCGAACACCGCGCGAAACCAGCGCAGGGAAAACTCGGTGGTCGGCAGGCTCAGGGTGTTTTCCGGGGTGAAAGCGACGAGGCAGACCACCACCAGTGGCGCGAGCATGAAGACCACCACCAAGGCGTGGAACAACAGCGCGAAAGGACCGTTTCTGGACATGACTAATTATCCCAATGACTTCTTGTAGCGGCCTTCGATCAACCGGTTCCACGACAGCATGATCAGCAGGTTGAGCAGCAGCAGCGCGACGGCAATGGCTGCGCCCATCGGCCAGTTCAGCTCCGAGAGGTACTGGTCGTAGATCAACGTGGCGACCATCTTCAGGCGCCGTCCGCCGAGCAGGCCGGGGATCGCGAAGGAGCTGGCGGCGAGGCCGAACACAATGAGGGTGCCGGACAGCACGCCGGGCATGATTTGCGGCAACACGACTTTGCGGATCACCGTGAACTGGCTCGCCCCCAGGGACAGCGCGGCTTGTTCGGCGGCCGGGTCGAGTTTCTGCAACGAGGTCCAGACTGGAATGATCATGAACGGCAACATCACGTGGACCAGGGCGATGACCACGGCGAACGGTGTATAGAGCAGCTTCATCGGCGCGCCACCGAAGGCTTGCAGGGCCTGGTTGATCAGGCCGTCAGCGCCGAGCAACAGGCTCCAGCCGAAGGCTCGCACCACCACCGAAATCAGCAGCGGCGTGAGAATCAGGATCAGGAAAATCGAGCGCCAAGGCGCGCCCATGCGGCTGAGGATGTACGCCTCGGGCACGCCGATCAGTACGCACAAAACAGTGGTCAGGGCGCTGATCCAGAATGTACGCAGAAAGATTTCGTAGAAGTACGGATCACCCAGCAGGCTGGTGTAGTGCTCGAGGGTGTAGGCGTCGCCGTCGATGCCCGAACTGTAGTCGAAGACGTTGAACGACAGGACCACGGTCAAGCCCAGGGGAATCACCAGCAAGCCCAGGTACAGGGCCAAGGCCGGTGCGGACATCAGGTAGCCTTGCCGACCACGGCGCATCGCATCGATCAGCTTCATGCCGATACCTCGTCCACGCTCAGTACCCGCAACAGGGCCGGATCCCAGTCCAGGCCCACCGCCGTGCCTTCGACCAAGGGCGCCGAGCCGTCGTTGCGGCGCACCACGCAGAGTTCACCCAGGCCGGTGGACACGCCGTACAGCCATTGGCTGCCCAGGAAGAAACGGCTGACGAGGGTGCCTTGCAGTCGCCCTGAACCGGCCTCGCACAGGTCGATTTTTTCCGGGCGCAGGCTCAGGGTCAGCTCGCCATCGGCCTGGCTGCAGGCTTGAACGACGCCCGCACTGTCCCGCACGCCAGGCAGCAGGTTGGCTTTGCCGACGAAGCTGGAAATGAACTCGGTGCGCGGGTGCTCGTAAAGGGTGTACGGCGCGTCGATCTGGGTGATGCGCCCGGCCTGCATCACCACGACTCGGTCACTGATCGACAGGGCTTCGGACTGGTCGTGGGTCACCATCAGCGTGGTGATTCCGACTTCGCGCTGGATGCGGCGAATTTCGTATTGCATCTCTTCGCGCAAGTTGGCGTCGAGGTTGGACAGCGGCTCGTCGAGCAACAGCACGGGCGGTTCGATCACCAAGGCCCGGGCCAGTGCCACGCGTTGGCGCTGACCGCCCGAGAGTTCTCGGGGGTAGCGGTCGGCGTGGCGGTCCAGGCGGACCAGTTTCAACACCCGGTCCACCCGTTGATGCAGTTCGGCGCTGGACACGTTGCGCATGCGCAGTCCGAAAGCGACGTTGTCCTTGACGGTCATATGGGGGAACAGCGCGTAGCTCTGGAACACCACCCCCAGACCACGGCTGGCGGGCTTGGCGTGGGTAATGTCGCGACCGTCCAGCAGGATGCGCCCGCTGCTGACTTCGACGAAGCCGGCAATCATTTGCAGGGTCGTGGTCTTGCCGCAGCCGGAGGGCCCCAGTAGCGAGACAAACTCGCCTTTTTCCACCGACAGGTTGGTGGCGACCACGGCGTCGATGTCGCCGTAGCGTTTGCCAAGTCCTTCAAGTTGCACAAAAGCCATCGCTGCGCTCCACCTGGGATTGTTATGCGTCGCCGCAAGGGCGCGCTTTTTTATATGGGCAGATACGAAAGGGTGCTGCTGGGGTGCGTTGGCGCTCGACCTCGAGTCGGCTGCCGCTGTTGTTCGAATCGCCCCTGTCTGGACGAAGAGTAGGACGAAGAATAGGATGGGCTCAATGGACTATTTCACTGAGATGAAGACTATTTTCAGTTTTATTCAGTGGGTAAATTTAATAATGAGAAATAGCATGATCGATTCCGCTGAACGGAATAATGAGCGAGGCGAAGTCGGTGTCGGAGCGGTCTCCAGGCTGTTTGCCGTGTTGCGCAGCTTGGGTGACACCGCCGAAGGCGGCGAGCGAGTGACGCAATTGGCCCAACGCATCGGCCTGTCCCAGCCCACCACGCATCGCTTGCTGCGCAGCCTGATGGACGAGGGCATGGTCGAGCAGGATGCCCGCAGCAAACGTTATCGCTTGAGCCTGGAGTTCTTCGCCCTGGCGGCCCGCGCCGGCAATACCGGCAACCTGCGCGACCTGATGCGCCCGGCCATGCTGCGGTTGTCAGCGTCCTTGGGGGACTCGCTGTTTTTGCTCGCCCGCAGTGGTTTCGATGCCATCTGCCTGGACCGCAGCGAGGGGCCGTTTCCGATCCGCACGTTCACCGGTGACATTGGTGGCCGCGTGGCGTTGGGCGTGGGGCAGGGCAGCCTGGCGATCCTGGCCTTCCTGCCGGAAGAGGAGCGCGACACGGTGATTCAATACAACCTGCCACGGCTCAAGGATTTCCATCTGTACGACGAAGTCTTCCTGCGTTCGGAAGTGGAGAACGTGCGCGCGCTGGGCTACGCCGGGCGCAACACCGGTGTATTGCAAGGCATGGCCGGGGTGGCCGTGCCGATCCTGGACCGTGATGGCCGGGCTGTGGCCGCCTTGAGCGTGGCAACTGTGAGCGACCGGTTGGGGCCCGATCGCCTGCCGACGGTGGTGGACATGCTCAAGCGTGAGGCGGCCCTGATCGGGCCGCGGATCAACCCGTTCGACCCATTGTTGCGCAGGCCTTCGCAGGTGTTTGGGCAGGGTTGAACACACCTTGAAGCCTTCCACAAATCCCTTGTGGGAGCGGGCTTGCTCGCGAAAGCGGTGTATCTGCCAAGATGATGTCGCCTGACACACCGCCTTCGCGAGCAAGCCCGCTCCCACAGGGGATGGTGATGCTCAGAAGTCCAATGTCTGCTTAAGTCTTTGCATCGTCGGCGTGTCACTGGGTATGACCATCGCATAGTTGTACCCCTGCCCGGACCAGTATTCGGCTTGCAACTCGCCATCGCGGCGACTGCCCCGGGGCAACAGGAAGTTTTTCGGGCCGGGTGGGCGCACGTAGAAGCTGATTTTCTGACCGCTCGGGTCCTGATAGACCACCATCGCCGCCGCGCCTTGCTCGGTGCTGAGCAATCGCCCGCTGACCGGTTTGAAGCCGGCGCTGGACAGGTTGGGCAGCCGGTCGGCCTGGGTGAAGTAGCGGTCGAGCCAATTTTGCATGTGCTGCTCGTCGCCGCTCTGGTAATCGGCTGGAAGAATGCCCTGCTGGGCAATCAACCGGTACGCCTGGAGGGCATCGGCCATGGGCGCAACGGCGCTGAGCAGGGTCATTTGCCGCGCCTGCCAGCCACCGAAGCCACCCACGCTGACCGCCAGCAACAACACCGCGGCGCTGGCCAGGTGGCGATGGGCGCGATGTGTCAGGCGTTGGCGAATCATGGCCGGGTCGAGGTCCGGGTTGGGCGGTTGTTGCAAGGCTCCGCTCAGAGCCGTGCGCAGGTGCTGTGCGTCCTGTTGCCAAGCCCGGATGCGGGCGGCGACTTCGGGCTGGTTGGCCAGGTAGGTCTCGATCAGGCGCTGGTCGGCCTCGCTCAGGTGGCGATCGACGTAGGCGTGCAGGTCGCTGTCGCTGGGGGGCATGCTGATCATTTGAGTATCCGCAGGGTGGGGCGGGTGATTTCGCCATCGCTGAGTTGGCGCAGGGCCTGGCGGGCGCGGGACAGGCGGGACATCACCGTGCCGGTCGGTACGCCGAGGATGTCGGCGACTTGCTGGTAGCTCAAGCCTTCCACCGACACCCACAACAACAGCGCACGCTGTTCCGTGGTGAGCTGATCGAAGGCCTGCAAAGACGACTGTGCGATTACACTGCGCTCGGCCGAAGGGTGGACATCGTCGCGGCCGGTGAAAAACTCCAGCATGCGCGCGTACCGGCGGGAGCGGCGATGGCCGTCGAGAAACTGCCGATACAGGATCGAAAACAGCCAGGCTCGCAAATCACCGTCCGGGCGCTTGTCGTGCCATTTGGACAACGCCCGTTCCAGGCACATCTGCACCAAGTCGTCGGCGTTGCTCGGGTTGCGCGTCAGCGATACGGCAAAACGCCGTAGCCTGGGGATGAGTTCGCGCAACTGTTCGTCGAGTGCATTCATGGAAGGTGGCTTCTGTAGGCAGTCACTGCGTCGGGACTGGAAAGACGATCCGCGAACGAGATTATTCCAGTGCAGGAAAAATAAATACGAGGTGTGGGAATAAACCTGCCAGGTCTTCGTCTGACGTGTCCTTTCCAACAAATGGCCTCGAGCCCTGGAGCTTTCTCATGGTTGATCCTTCTCCCTCGACGGGCCGGCCGCCCTTGAGTGCCGCCGCCCTGACACTGCGCCTGAGCGGTATTGCCGTGGTTGTTGTCGCACTGGCCGGGCTGTTTGCTTACGTTAATGGCAGCCTTGACCCACAGCGCCTGACACCGGAAGCGTTGGTCAATGTCTTGGAAAAAAACAACGGCGTTCATCCGGGCTTTCGACGCAACCACTCGAAAGGGGTCTGCGTCGCGGGTTATTTCCAAAGCTCGGGCGAGGCCAGCGCCTATTCCAGCGCCCAGGTGTTCTCGCTGCCGCAAACGCCTGTGGTTGGGCGTTTCGCTTTACCCAGCGGCAACCCTTATGCACCGGACGGCAGTGTGCCGATTCGCAGCCTGGCGTTGCGTTTTACCCAGGCCAACGGCCAGCAATGGCGCACCGGCATGAACAGCATGCCCGTGTTTCCGGTGGGCACCCCCGAAGCCTTTTACCAACTCCAACAAGCCCAGTCGCCGGACCCTGCCACAGGGAAACCGAATCCCGCGGCCGTACCGGCGTTTTTTGCCGTGCATCCCGAGGCAGCGCCATTCCTGCAATGGATCAAAACCGCCAAGCCGTCGGCCAGCTACGCCACCGAAACCTACAACGGCATCAACGCCTTCTATCTGGTCAACCCCGCCGGGCAGCGCCAGGCCGTGCGCTGGGGCGTGGTACCGCTGGGCCAGGACGCTGCCGATGCGACGCCACCCCAGGGCGCCGACTTCCTTGAGCAAGACCTGGCGAAGCGTCTCGCCGCCGGGCCGTTGCGCTGGCAACTGAACATCACCTTGGCCAACCCGGGGGACCCGGTGAACGACGCCAGCAAGGCCTGGCCCGCTGACCGCAAGGTGCTCAACGCCGGCACGCTGGTGCTGGAGCGCACTCAGGCGCAGGACAACGGCGAATGCCGCGACATCAACTATGACCCGCTGATCCTGCCCCAAGGGATCGAAGGGTCTGACGATCCGTTGTTGGTCGCACGTTCCGCTGCTTATGCCAGTTCCTATCTGCGTCGTACCAGCGAAGTGAGCCAATTGCCCGCCACCCAGGAGTCCCGCCCATGAGCGCCCCTCGTCACTTCGCACCGCTGGCTCGGCTGCTGCACTGGCTGATGGCATTGATGATCATCGCCATGCTGTTTATCGGCGCCGGCATGGTCGCTTCGGTATCCGCACGTCATGAATGGCTGCTGCAGTTGCACAAACCATTGGGCATCGCGATTTTGCTGTTGGTGATCGTGCGCCTGGTGGTGCGTTTCACTACCCGCCAGCCGCCGCTGCCGGCCGATCTGCCGGGCTGGCAGGTGTTGGCGGCAAACGCCTCCCATGTGCTGTTGTACGCCTTGATGCTGGCTTTGCCACTGTTGGGTTGGGGCATGATTTCGGCGGCGGGGGATCCGGTGATGCTCGGTAACTGGCTGCAACTGCCCTCGATCCTGCCCGCCCACGCCCAGACGTTCGCACTGCTGCGCAAGGCCCACGGGTACCTGGCTTACTTGTTGTTCCTGACTGTGCTGGTTCATCTGGCGGCGGCGCTGTTTCACGCGTGGGTGCGCCGGGACGAGGTGTTGGACAGCATGTTGCGCGGCAAGGGCTGAAGTTGGTGAACGACTCGAAATACTGTGGGAGCGAGCTTGCTCGCGATGACGGCAGTACAGCCAACATCTCTGCAAGCTGACCCGCCGCTATCGCGAGCGAGCTCGCTCCCACAGGGATTCAGGGGACTTGGATGATGGTGGGAGCAAAGCTTGCTCCCACCCAGCGTGTCCACTTTGGATAGGGTTGATCAGGTCGCTGGATTAACGCAATTCGTCAACCATGGCTTCTATGGTGCTCAACACATCCTTGCCCAGCTGCATCGAACGTTTGCCGGACCAGCCGGTGATCGGGTTTGGGTGATCATCGTGGTCCTTGAATGGCATTTCCAGGGTCAGGGACAGGCAGTCATATTTCTGCCCGACCGCGTTGCAGGCCAGGGTCATGTTGGCCTGGCCCGGTTCGTCGCGGGTGTAGCCGTGAGCGGTCTGGAAGTCTTTGGTCTGGTGCTTGAGATGGCTGCGAAAGCGCTCTTCGAGTTCGGTGATGCGCGGGGTGTAGCCCGGGTTGCCTTCGCAACCGGCGGTGAAGACATGGGGAATTTCCTCATCGCCATGAGCGTCAAGGAACAGATCGACGCCGTACTTTTCCATTTGCTGCTGTACGAAAAAGACTTCGGGGCTGATTTCCGGACTGGCGTTCTGCCAGGCGCGGTTGAGGTCCTGGCCCATGGCGTTGGTCCGCAGATGACCGTGAAACGCGCCGTCCGGGTTCATGTTCGGCACCAGGTACAGGTCGGCCTTGGCGAGCAACCGGTTCAGTTGCCCATCGTCATGCTGCTGGAGGCGTTCGATCACGCCTTCCATAAACCATTCGGCCATGTGTTCCCCGGGGTGCTGCTGGGCGATGATCCAGATTTTGCGCCGGCCTTCGGCACCGTTGCCCTTGCGCAACAATTGAATGTCACGGCCTTCCACGCTTTTACCAACGGCCAATAGCTCGGTGCCGGCCTTGTGCTGCGCTTGTTCGATCAGCCAGTCATGACGGCCACGGCTGTAGGGTTCGAAGTAGGCGAACCAGGCGTGGGGTTGTTCGGCTTCCAGATGAAAGCGCAGGGCGTCGCCTTCAAACTGGGTCGGAATGCGGAACCAATTGACATGATCGTAGGAGGCGACGGTCTGGTAGCCCGTCCACGCCTTGTTGTAAGACGATTGACTGGCGTTCAGCAGGCGGAACGAATGCTCCTGGCCGACGTGCAAGCCGCTGGCCTTGAAGTGAAACCACTGGAAATGGGCGCTGCGGGTGTCGGGCCTGATCTTGAGCAACGACTGCAACGGGTTGCTGATGTCGACGACTTCGATGTTGCCGCTGTCGAAATTGGCGCTGATATCAAAGGAAGATTTAGCCACGGTCACGATTCCTGAAAAGGATTTTCATGGCCGTTACTTTACACGCAAGAAACACGCAAGAAAGGGGAACCGGGACGATTTAGGTCCCGTAAACGAGGGGGCGTCCTCCCTGGACGCCGAGCCAGCTTAGAGAGTCTGCAATTGATTCTCAAGTGCTGGTTGTCGATAGTTTTCGCCCGTGTGGCGGGGGGACGCTTGTAAACGGATATTCATTTGCTATCATCGCCGCCAACGAATTGGCAGCACCCCAAAAGACTTCATTAGCCTGAAGACATAAGCCGAAAAATCGGCAAAAAAAAGACCCGGCAAAAAGCCGGGTCAAAAACCGTGATTAGCCTGATGAGGAGATAATCCAGAAGTCCGACCTAAGGTCTTCTGGTCTATCGACTGATCTCGCGACCAGCTGATGCAATAATAATCATTATCATTTGCAAGTCAAATGGTTTTATCGCATTGATTGGAAAATTTTTCTCGTCGTCCGCGTTCGCAACGACATTCCCAAGGGTTACCGCTAGCGAGTAGGGTAGCCATCCAGGGATCGGTCAAGCATCACCTTGACCAGATCGATCATGTGCACCACCGAAAATGCCAGGTCGCGGCTCGAACCCTCCAGCTGGTTGGCCGACTCATGGGCGGTCGCCGCTGCACAGCGCAGCAGGTCACACGCATGGACCAGGGCTTCTTCCGCGCTGACGCTGTGGCTGACCTCGAAAAAGCGATGTTCTGCCTGGGCTGGCGAAACACCTGGTTTCAAGTAGTAATCGAGGGCGCGTTTGGCCGCGGGGCAATCCTGCAGTGAAGGGAACGTGCCGTCGAAAGGGCTGCTGGGCTGGTCTGTATTGGGTGTGTCCATGGTGATGAAAATCTCCGTGTGAGGGGCTGAACGCCTGGATCCAGAATAGTACTTACCGTAATTGTGACGACAATTTAAATACTACAATTTGTGTTTTGCGGGTCGGAGCCACCCACGTATCGTGCCGCACATGGATAAATGGATAGAGTTGGTCAAGGCCAAGATGAAGGAGCTGCGCATCACGCAAGTGGTGCTTGCAGAGCGGTTGGGAATGTCCCAGGGCGGCGTCGGCCATTGGCTGACCAAGCGCCGGCAGCCCAGTGTCGACGATATGAACCGGGTCCTGCGGGAGCTGGGGCTGGAGTTTCTGGAAGTGGCCATGGTGATCCGCGAGCCGGACACCTCCACCGAAGAAGGCATGGCCCTGGCGCAGAAGTACAACCCGTACTTCCGTTATCCGGTCAGTGAGTGGCACGAGGTTGGCGAGGTTCGCGAAGGCGATCCCGGCGCCTACAGCCAGGTGCGCTACGAACTGACGGACTACCACGCACTGGGCGATGCATTCTGGCTGGTGGTGGTGGGCGATGCGATGACCGCACCCAGTGGGTTGAGCATTCCCGAGGGCATGTCGATCCTGGTGGATCCGGCCATCGAGGCGGTGCCCGGCAAACTGGTGGTCGCCTGCCTGCCCGGTAGCAGTGACGCGACCTTTCGCAAATTGATCGAAGAGAGCGGGCAGCGTTACCTGGTTCCGCTCAATCCGACTTACCCGAAAAACCTGTACACCGAGCAATGCCGCATCATCGGTGTGGTGGTGCAGGCCACCATCAGGTTCTGACTGGATCGGCCCTGGGAGCGGGCCGATGCCTATTCTTCGAACGCTACCAGGGCACTGCCCTCGCTGACCATTTCACCTTCCTGGCAATACAGCGCCTTGACCACACCAGCCTTGGGCGCACGAATGCTGTGCTCCATTTTCATGGCCTCCAGTACCACCAGTTGAGCTCCGGCTTCCACTGTCTGGCCGACACTCACCAAGACCCGCACGATGCTGCCGTTCATGGGCGCAGCCAGGCCGCCTTGATGGCTGTGGCTGGCTTCGGCGGCGGCCAGCGGGTCGTGCAGGTCGATCCGGCGCAAGTCACCTTCCCATTTCAGGTACAGGCTGTCGCCCTGGCGAATGGCCCGATGGCTGCGGCGCACACCGCGGTGCTCGATCGTCAGTCGCTCACCCTTGAGCTCCGCGCAATGGGCTGTGACGTCCAGCGTCAGCGCACGATCCTGGCCTTCACAGCTCAGGTGCAAGGTGGTTTCCCTCGGCAACCCCAGGCGCATCCCGGTGGTGCTGGCCCACGGTGAGCCGGCGTCATCGCCGCGTACATGCGGTGCCAGGCTCAAGGCGATCCCCTGGGCGGCGGCGAACCAGAATGCGTCATCCAATTCGCCGGGCTCTGGCAGTAATTGCGCCTGGTAACGTGGGATAAATCCGGTGTCCAACTCTGCCGCCGCGAAGGCGGGATGGGCGACGATTCGGCGCAGAAACCCGATGTTGGTTTTCAGCCCGCCAATGACAAATTCATCGAGCATGCTCAACAGCCGCAAACGCGCCTGCTCACGGTCTTCACCCCACGCAATCAGCTTGCCGAGCATTGGGTCGTAGAACGGCGAGATTTCATCGCCTTCTTCAACCCCGCTGTCGATGCGCCGACCCGGCCCCTCGGCCGACTCGCGATACAACGCCAGGCGCCCGGTGGCCGGCAGGAAATCGTTGCCCGGGTCCTCGGCATACAACCGCACTTCGATGGCGTGACCGAGCAGCGGCACTTGCGCTTGAGTGATGGGCAATGGCTCGCCTTGGGCGACGCGGATCTGCCAGGCCACCAGGTCCAGCCCGGTGATCGCCTCGGTGACCGGATGCTCGACCTGTAGCCGAGTGTTCATTTCCATGAAGAAAAACTCGCCCCGGGCATCCAGCAGGAACTCCACCGTACCGGCCCCGACATAACCGATCGCTTGGGCCGCGCGCACGGCGGCTTCCCCCATCGCCCGGCGCAGTTGCGGGGTCAGGCCGGGGGCGGGGGCTTCTTCCACGACTTTCTGGTGGCGGCGTTGGATCGAGCAATCGCGCTCGTTGAGGTACAGGCAGTTGCTGTGTTGATCGGCAAATACCTGGATCTCCACATGGCGCGGCTTGAGCAGGTATTTTTCCACCAGCATCCGTGAATCGCCGAACGAGGACTGTGCTTCGCGCTGGGCCGAGGCCAGGGCTTCGGCCAGTTGGTTGACGTCCTCGACGACTTTCATGCCCTTGCCGCCACCGCCGGCAGTGGCCTTTAGCAATACCGGATAGCCGATGCGCTCGGCGGCGTCGCGAAAGGTCTCCAGGTCCTGGGCTTCGCCGTGATAACCGGGCACCAGGGGTACGCCGGCGGTTTCCATCAGCGTCTTGGCCGCCGACTTGCTGCCCATGGCGTCGATGGCCGAAGCCGGTGGGCCGAGGAAGATCAGCCCGGCGTTTTCAATCGCCCGGGCGAACCCGGCGTTTTCGGACAGAAAACCATAACCGGGGTGGATGGCTTGGGCGCCGCTGGCTTTCGCTGCGGCGATCAGTTTGTCGATTTGCAGGTAACTGTCGGCGGCCTTGCTGCCGCCCAGATCGACGCGAATGTCGGCTTCACGGCTGTGACGGGCATCACGGTCGGTGGCGCTGTGTACCGCAACGGTGGTCAGGCCCATGGCTTTGGCGGTGCGCATTACGCGGCAGGCGATTTCGCCACGGTTGGCCACCAGCAACGTGGTGAGGGCAGGGGCGCTCATCGACGCGGCTCCTTGTTATTATTCGACTCGGCTTGCCAGTTTGGCGCACGTTTTTGCAGGAAGGCTCGCAGGCCTTCCTGGCCCTCCGGACTGACGCGGATGCGGGCGATGGCGTTTTCGGTGTAGCGCCGCAGCGCCGGGGTAAGGGCGCCGTTGCCGACTTCACGCAGCAGTTCCTTGCTCGCGCGCATGGCGGCCGGACTGTTGAGCAGCAGGTTGTCGATCCACTGTTCGACCTGCTGGTCCAGGGTCTCGGCCGGGTAACTTTCCGACAGCAAACCGATCTCTTTCGCACGTTGCCCGTCGAAGCGTTCAGCAGTCAGGGCATAACGACGCGCCGCCCGCTCGCCGATGGCTTGCACCACGAACGGGCTGATCACCGCCGGTGCCAGGCCAATGCGCACTTCCGACAGGCAGAACTGTGCTTCATCGGCGCCTATGGCCATGTCGCAAGCACTGATAAGCCCCAGCGCGCCACCAAACGCGGCACCCTGGACGACGGCCAGCGTAGGAATTTTCAGTTTGGCGAGGTTGTACATCAGCTCTGCCAGTTCCCGGGCGTCATCGAGGTTGGTGTGGTAGTCGAGCTCGGCCGATTGCTGCATCCAGGCCAGGTCGGCGCCGGCGCTGAAATGCTTGCCGCGACCGCGGATCAGCAGGAAGCGCAGGTTAGGGTCGCTGCTGACGTGGTCCAGGGCGAGGATCAGTTCGCGGATCATTTCGGCGTTGAACGCGTTGTTTTTCGACTCGCGGCTGAGCCACAGGGTGGCAACGCCCCGTGGGTCGCTGAGCAGTTCGAGGGTGTTGAAGTTATCCATGGACATTCCTCGTTTACATCCGGAACACGCCGAAGCGGCTCGGTTCGATAGGCGCGTTCAGTGACGCGGACAAGGCCAGGCCCAGTACATCGCGGGTCTGGGCCGGGTCGATGACGCCGTCGTCCCACAGCCGTGCGCTGGAGTAATAGGGGTGACCCTGTTCTTCGTACTGATCGAGGATCGGTTGCTTGATCTCGGCTTCCTGTTCGGCGCTGAAGGGATAGCCACTGCGTTCGGCCTGTTCACGCTTGACCTGCACCAGCACGCCGGCCGCCTGCTCGGCCCCCATTACGCCAATCCGTGCGTTTGGCCACATCCACAGGAATCGCGGGTCATAGGCGCGGCCGCACATGCCGTAGTTACCCGCGCCGAAACTGCCGCCGATGATCACGGTGAATTTCGGCACCTTGGCACAGGCCACCGCGGTCACCAGTTTTGCGCCATGTTTGGCGATCCCGCCGGCTTCGTATTTCTGCCCGACCATGAAACCGGTGATGTTCTGCAGGAACAGCAGCGGGATCCCTCGCTGACACGCCAGCTCGATGAAATGCGCGCCTTTCTGCGCGGCCTCGGCGAAGAGGATGCCATTGTTGGCCAGGATCGCGACCGGGTAGCCATGCAGATGGGCGAAGCCGCACACCAGTGTCGTCCCGAACAGCGCCTTGAACTCATCGAACACCGAACCGTCCACCAGGCGTGCGATCACCTCCCGCACATCGAACGGCTGCTTGGCATCGGCCGACACCACACCGTACAGCTCGTCACTCGAATAAAGCGGGGCGATGGGCTGGCGTTGCTGCAGCTCACCGAGTTTGCGCCAGTTGAGATTGGCAATGCTGCGTCGGGCCATGGCCAGGGCGTGTTCGTCGCTCTCGGCGTAGTGGTCGGCGACCCCGGAAATCTTGCAGTGCACATCGGCGCCACCCAGGTCCTCGGCACTGACCACCTCGCCGGTGGCGGCCTTCACCAGCGGTGGGCCGGCGAGGAATATCGTCGCCTGCTGGCGGACCATGATCGCCTCGTCCGCCATGGCCGGCACATAGGCACCGCCGGCGGTGCAGGAACCCATGACCACGGCGATCTGGGGGATGCCCTGGGCACTCATGTTGGCCTGGTTGAAGAAGATCCGGCCGAAGTGCTCGCGGTCCGGAAACACTTCATCCTGGCGCGGCAGGTTGGCGCCGCCGGAATCCACCAGGTAAATGCACGGCAGGCGATTCTGCTGGGCAATGGTCTGGGCGCGCAGGTGCTTTTTCACCGTCAGTGGATAGTAGGAGCCTCCTTTGACCGTCGCGTCGTTGGCGACAATCATGCATTCGACGCCTTCCACGCGGCCGATGCCGGCAATCACGCCAGCCGCCGGCACGTCTTCGCCATAGACTTGGTGGGCCGCCAATGGGCTGATTTCCAAAAACGGCGAGCCCGGATCCAGCAACCGATTGATGCGTTCACGGGGGAGCAACTTGCCCCGCGAGGTGTGCCGCTCCTGGGCCTTGAGGCCGCCGCCCTGGCGGATTTGCGCGAGCAGGGTGCGCAGGGCCTCGACGTGTCCGAGCATCGCCTCGCGGTTGGCGATGAACTCCGGCGAACGCGAGTTAAGCTGAGTGTGCAGCGTGGCCATGGTCAGCTCCGTTAGCGGGTTTCGTTGAACAGTTCGCGGCCGATCAACATCCGGCGAATCTCACTGGTGCCCGCGCCGATTTCGTACAGCTTGGCGTCACGCAGCAGACGTCCAGCCGGGAATTCGTTGATGTAGCCGTTGCCGCCCAGAATCTGGATGGCGTCGAGGGCCATTTGCGTGGCGCGTTCGGCGCTGTAGAGAATCACCCCGGCGGCGTCCTTGCGAGTGGTTTCGCCGCGTTCACAAGCCTGGGCCACCGCATACAGGTAGGCGCGGCTGGCGTTGAGCTGGGTGTACATGTCGGCGACCTTGCCCTGGATCAGCTGGAATTCGCCGATGCTCTGGCCGAACTGTTTGCGGTCGTGGATGTAGGGCACGATCAGGTCCATGCAGGCCTGCATGATCCCGGTCGGGCCGCCCGAGAGCACCACGCGCTCGTAGTCGAGGCCGCTCATCAGCACTTTCACACCGCCGTTGAGCACGCCGAGGATGTTTTCCTCGGGCACTTCGACGTCATCGAAAAACAGCTCGCAGGTGTTGGAACCGCGCATGCCGAGCTTGTCGAATTTGTTGCTGCGGCTGAAACCTTTCCAGTCGCGCTCGACGATGAAAGCGGTGATGCCGTGGGGACCCTTTTCCAGGTCGGTCTTGGCGTAGATCACGTAGGTGTTGGCATCGGGGCCGTTGGTGATCCAGGTCTTGCTGCCGTTGAGCACGTAACGGTCGCCACGCTTGTCGGCTCGCAGTTTCATCGAAACCACGTCGGAGCCGGCGTTCGGTTCGCTCATCGCCAGGGCGCCGACGTGTTCGCCGCTGATCAGCTTGGGCAGGTACTTGGTTTTCTGTTCGTGATTGCCGTTGCGGTTGATCTGGTTCACGCAGAGGTTGGAATGGGCACCGTAGGAGAGGGCGACCGAGGCCGAGCCGCGGCTGATTTCTTCCATCGCCACCACGTGGGCCAGGTAGCCCAGGCCAGCGCCGCCGTATTCTTCCGGTACGGTGATGCCCAGCAGGCCCATGTCACCGAACTTGCGCCACATGTCGGCGGGAAACAGGTTGTCGATATCGATCTGCGCTGCCCGGGGGGCCAGCTCGGCCTTGACGAAGGCCTGCACCTGATCGCGCAACATGTCGATGGTTTCGCCGAGGGCAAAGTTCAGGGATGGATAGCTCATGGGACACCTTTGGCTTTTTTATCGGGTGCGGAGAGCGGGGAGTGGCTCTCACCTTTACGTTAACGTAAGCCTGGGGCGAGACGCTGTCAATCGCCCTTTACGTTAACGTCAACTTGGGCCAGAGTAAGTGCCCACCAAGGCATGTTGTTGCATCAGGTTACCGCTACACCCACTAATAAAGACAAGAGGGGGCGTCATGGATCAACCCGGTTCGCATTCGCAGCTCAGCTATACCCGTGGTTCCACAGCCAAGGCCTTGCTGGCCCAAACCATCGGCGAGGTTTTCGACCAGACGGTGGCCCGTTATCCGGTGGGCGAGGCGTTGGTGGTTCGTCATCAATCGCTACGCTATACCTGGCAACAACTGGCCGAGGCTGTCGATCTGCACGCCCGAGCCTTGTTGGCCCTGGGCTTGAAAACCGGTGATCGCCTCGGCGTGTGGGCGCCCAATTGCGCCCAGTGGTGTATCAGCCAGTTCGCCAGTGCGAAGCTCGGTGTGATTCTGGTCAACATCAATCCGGCCTATCGCGTTTCCGAACTCGAATACGTGCTCAAACAATCCGGATGCCAATGGTTGGTGTGCGCCGGCGCGTTCAAGACCTCGGATTATCACGCCATGCTGCAAGCGCTGGTGCCGGAGCTGGCAGAGCAACCGATCGGCCAGATGCAGAGCGAGCGCCTGCCGGAGTTGCGCGGTGTGATCAGCCTCGATTCCCAGCCTCCGTCAGGCTTCCTGCCCTGGTCGCAACTGGCCGCCCTGGGCGCGGCGGTGACGCCTGGACAACTGGCCGAGCGCCAATCCAGCCTGCGGTTCGATCAGCCGGTGAATATCCAGTACACCTCCGGCACCACGGGCTTTCCCAAAGGCGCAACCCTCAGCCATCACAACATTCTCAACAACGGGTACATGGTTGGCGAAAGCCTGGGCCTGACGGCTGGTGACCGGCTGGTGATCCCGGTGCCGCTCTACCATTGCTTCGGCATGGTCATGGGTAACCTGGGCTGCATGACCCATGGCAGCACCATGATCTACCCCAATGATGCCTTCGACCCGTTGCTGACGCTCAGGGCCGTGGCCGAGGAAAAAGCCACTGCGTTGTATGGCGTGCCCACGATGTTCATTGCCCTGCTGGACCAGCCGCAGCGGGGCGAATACGACCTGTCCAGCCTGCGCACCGGCATCATGGCCGGGGCCACCTGTCCCATCGAAGTGATGCGACGGGTCATCAACGAAATGCACATGGCCGAAGTGCAGATTGCCTACGGCATGACGGAAACCAGCCCGGTGTCGTTGCAGACCGGGCCTTCAGACGAACTGGAACTGCGTGTAACCACCGTCGGCCGCACCCAGCCGCAACTGGAAAGCAAGATTATCGATGAGGCGGGCAATCTCGTTCCGCGTGGCGCTGTCGGCGAATTATGTACCCGTGGCTACAGCGTGATGCTCGGCTACTGGAACAACCCCAAGGGCACCGCCGATGCCATCGACCCGGATGGCTGGATGCACACCGGCGACTTGGCGACCATGGATGAGCAGGGCTACGTCTGCATCGTCGGGCGTAACAAGGACATGATCATCCGTGGCGGGGAGAATATTTACCCGCGTGAGCTGGAGGAGTTCTTCTTCACCCATCCGGCGGTGGCAGATGTGCAAGTGATCGGCATCCCGTGTTCACGCTATGGCGAAGAAATCGTGGCGTGGATCAAGTTCCATCCTGGTCACAGCGCCACCGAGCAAGAGCTGCAAGCCTGGTGCAAGGAGCGCATCGCCCACTTCAAGACGCCGCGTCATTTCAAATTCGTCGAAGAATTCCCCATGACCGTCACCGGCAAGGTCCAGAAATTCCGTATGCGCGAGATCAGCATCGAAGAACTGCGCGATAGCGA
Organism: Pseudomonas sp. NFACC04-2; assembly: GCF_900119265.1. Lineage (NCBI taxonomy): Bacteria > Pseudomonadati > Pseudomonadota > Gammaproteobacteria > Pseudomonadales > Pseudomonadaceae > Pseudomonas > Pseudomonas sp. NFACC04-2. The sequence continues at coordinate 461,444 of NZ_FPJC01000002.1, read as the reverse complement.
CGGCTGAGGCACATCTGTGGGAGCGGGCTTGCTCGCGAAGACGGCGGCATGGTCAACATTTATGTTGCGTGGCACACCGCTTTCGCGAGCAAGCCCGCTCCCACAAGAAAAATTCAAACGGCAGAAAGCACAAAGGGGAGCCGAAGCTCCCCTTTAATTTTGTCGTCGCGTGCTCTTTTTTTATTATTGAGGGGCGGCCTGTTGTTGTTTTTGGTAGCCGTGGCCCTTTACCGCTGTTTTTGGCGATCCCCATCCGGGATCAAGAGCAAACGTATTTTTTTGAGCGCTGATCTGCTTTTTCGCCTGGCGATCCAACCGATTCGGGAGCTACCTGAAGGTAGTTTTATTGTTCTCTGCCCGGTTGCGGGTTGCTCCTGGAAGCACCCTGAAAAGCACATCTTCTCCAAAAAAATCTGTTAGCTGCGTCTCTGCCGTGTTGTTTTTGTTATGTCAGAGTCGTTTCGTCTTGTTTTTATTGGGTTTGCTGCGTTTTTTTATTCTTGTTATGCAAGAGATATAGCAGGTGGCGTGCCAACTTTTTAAAATCTATATAAATCAAGTAGTTGCGATTTTTGGCTAAAAAGTATGACCGACCAAACCTGACAAATTGTTTCCGTGTTACTCGTTTCGCCGCTGCTACAAAGCCGGCGGTAACACCTCACTGTGCGTTGCGGGCCTTGGCCACGCGCGAACCGCTCGGGCGGCCGAGCACATCACAAATCTGCCGGCCCGCGGCGATCAGTGCGTCCAGGTCGACACCGGTTTCGATACCCAACCCATCGAGCAGGTACAGCACGTCTTCGGTGGCGACGTTACCGCTGGCGCCCTTGGCGTACGGGCAGCCGCCAAGGCCGGCGATGGAGCTGTCGAACACCGCGATGCCTTCCAGCAGGCTGGCGTAGACATTGGCCATGGCCTGGCCGTAGGTATCGTGGAAGTGTCCAGCGAGTTTGTCCCGGGGTACCTCGGCGCCGACCACTTCGAATAGCCTGCGTGTGGCGCCAGCGGTACCTGTGCCGATGGTGTCGCCCAGGGATACCTCGTAGCAGCCCATCGCATACAGCTCCCGGGCGACCCACGCCACCTGCTCAGGCTTGACCGCCCCTTCATAGGGGCAACCCAGCACGCAGGACACGTAGCCGCGCACACTGACACCGTGCTGTTTTGCGGCCTCCATGATCGGCGCGAAGCGCTCCAGGCTTTCCTTGATGGAGCAGTTGATGTTGCGCTGGGAAAACGCTTCGGACGCGGCGGCGAATACCGCCACCTCTTTCACGCCCGCCGCCAGTGCATCTTCAAACCCCCGCAGGTTCGGCGCCAGGGCGCCATAGGTCACACCGGGCTTGCGCTGGATCTGCGCGAACACCTCGGCGGACCCGGCCATTTGCGGCACCCACTTGGGCGAGACAAAACTGCCGACCTCGATATAACCCAGGCCGGCGGCGCTCAGGGCATCCACCAGGCGCACCTTGTCGGCGACGCTGATGGGTTGTGCTTCGTTCTGCAGTCCGTCGCGGGGGCCGACTTCGATCAAGCGTACAAAGGAGGGGAGGGACATGGGGATTGACCTGTAGTGAGTTGCCAATATGTCGAACGCGATGATGAACCCACTGTGGGAGCGAGCTTGCTCGCGATAGCGGTGGATCAGCTTGCATTGATGTTGAATGTGCCGCCATCGCGAGCAAGCTCGCTCCCACAGGGAGAGTGTTACTGGACGATTTCCTCGCCCTCGATCGTCTGCTCCAACGCCTGGATACAGCGTTCTTCGGCGGTGTCGAGTTCCAGCTTCATCTGTTCGATGTCCAGCAATTGCTGTTCGAGCTGTTCCCGGCGCTCGGCGATTTTCGCCAGCATGCTGTGCAGCTGTTTTTGGTTGCCGCTAGAGGGGTCATAGAGTTCGATCAACTCGCGGCACTCGGCCAGGGAAAAGCCAATGCGCTTGCCGCGCAGGATCAGCTTCAGGCTGACCTTGTCCCGCGGCGAATAAATGCGCTCCTGGCCCCGTCGCTCAGGGCTCAACAGGCCTTGTTCTTCATAGAAACGGATGGCCCGGGTGGTGATGTCCAATTCGCGGGCGAGGTCGGAGATGCTGTAGGTCTGGCTGCTCATGGAAGCGCTCGAAACGAAAGGGGCTGGCGCTAAGCTAAAGGCAGGTTGACGTTCGCGTCAAGCAATGGGGTTCCGCACACAAAACCTGTGGGAGCGAGCTTGCTCGCGATGGCGTCGGACCAGTCGCCATTGATATTGGCAGGTCTACCGCTATCGCGAGCAAGCTCGCTCCCACAGTTCTGATGTTTTAAACCTGATCGAGCTTCTTCTCATGGGCCGTCACCTGTTGGCACAGCTCGATCATCTGCTCGCGCATCCAGCGGTTGGCCGGGTCCTGGTCGGTGCTTTCGTGCCAGTAGAGATGGGTCTCCACCGGCGGCACGTCGTTGACCGGGAGCAGGAAGGCATGCAAATCGTGACGCCGTGCAAAGCGCTCGGGGACGGTCATGACCATGTCGGTCTGCTGCAGCACCTGGGAGGCCATCAGGTAATGCTGGGAACGCAGGGCGATCTTGCGCTGGATGCCCATCTTGCCAAGGGCCAGGTCGACGTAACCCAGCCCGTTGCGGCGGCTGGAAATGTGCACGTGGGTCTGGGCCAGGTAATCATCGAGGTTGATCTTTTCCTTGCCCGCCAGCGGATGGCCCTTGCGCATGGCGCACACGTAGCGATCTTCCATCAACTTGACGTGGCGCACCTGTGGGTCGGTGTTGAGCGGCGCGTCCACGGCGAAGTCAAGGCGGCCTGCGGCCAGTTCCTTGGTGGTTTCACGACGCTTGGACAGGAAGCTCTCGATCGCCACGGTTGGCGCCAGTCGGCGCAAGCGCTGGAACAGCAGCGGCAGGATCACGCCTTCGGTGAGGTCGGTCATGCTGATGCGGTAGGTCTTGACGGCCTGCAGCGGGTTGAAGATCCGGCTTTCCTGTACCGACACCCGCAGCAACGATAAGGCATTGCGCACCGGGCCGATGATGTTCTGGGCCATCGGCGTCGGCACCATCCCTTGGGCGGTGCGCACGAAGAGCGGGTCGTTGAAGGTCTCGCGCAGACGCGCCAGGGCATTGGACACGGCTGGCTGAGTGATGCCGACGATCTGCCCGGCGCGGGTCAGGTTGGCTTCGGTGTAGATCGCATCGAAGACAATGAAAAGGTTGAGGTCGACCTTGCTCAGATTCATGGCGCTGCACTCTTGTTCTTGGGCTTGTTGTGAGGTGCCGGGTGGCGATGCGAATCAGTGAAACATATATCGGTGATGAATGTTAATACACGCCGAGAATAGGTTAGGTAAATTTTCGTAGCTGAACTAGCATCGATTTCATGACCTAAAACAACCTCTGCCAAGAAGGTGCTGCTCATGGATTTTGCCTATTCCCCCAAGGTTCAGGAACTGCGTGAACGCGTCACGGCGTTCATGGACGCCTACGTCTACCCGGCCGAAGCGGTGTTCGAACGACAAGTGGCCGAGGGCGACCGCTGGCAACCCACGGCCATCATGGAAGAGCTCAAGGCCAAGGCCAAGGCAGAAGGCCTGTGGAACCTGTTTCTGCCGGAATCCGAGCTGGGCGCCGGCCTGACCAATCTGGAATATGCGCCGCTTGCAGAGATCATGGGGCGCTCGCTGCTGGGGCCGGAGCCGTTCAACTGCTCGGCGCCGGACACCGGTAACATGGAAGTGCTGGTGCGCTACGCCAACGAAGAACAGAAGCAACGCTGGCTCGAGCCGCTGTTGCGTGGCGAGATTCGTTCGGCCTTTGCCATGACCGAGCCGGACGTGGCCTCTTCGGACGCCACCAACATGGCTGCCCGCGCCGAGCGTGACGGCGACCAGTGGGTGATCAACGGCAAGAAATGGTGGACCTCGGGCGCCTGCGACCCGCGCTGCAAGATCCTGATCTTCATGGGCCTGAGCAACCCCGATGCGCCGCGCCATGCCCAGCATTCGATGATCCTGGTTCCAGTGGACACCCCCGGGGTCAAGATCGTCCGTCCGTTGCCGGTGTTTGGCTATGACGATGCGCCTCACGGGCATGCCGAAGTGCTGTTCGAGAACGTGCGGGTGCCGTACGAAAACGTCCTGCTGGGCGAAGGCCGCGGTTTTGAAATAGCCCAGGGTCGACTCGGCCCAGGCCGGATTCACCACTGCATGCGTTCCATCGGCATGGCCGAGCGCGCACTGGAATTGATGTGCAAGCGTGCCATCAGCCGCACCGCTTTCGGCCAGCCGTTGGCGCGCCTGGGCGGTAACATCGATAAGATCGCCGACTCGCGGATGGAGATCGACATGGCGCGCCTGCTGACGTTGAAGGCGGCGTATATGATGGACACCGTCGGCAATAAAGTGGCCAAGAGTGAAATCGCCCAGATCAAGGTGGTCGCGCCGAACGTGGCCTTGAAGGTCATCGATCGGGCGATCCAGATCCACGGTGGCGCCGGGGTTTCCAACGATTTCCCGCTGGCCTACATGTACGCCATGCAGCGCACCCTGCGCCTGGCCGACGGCCCGGATGAAGTCCACCGCGCCGCCATTGGCAAGTTCGAGATCGGCAAGTACGTGCCCAAGGAGATGTTGCGTAGCGGCCGCTGAGGCCTCTTTCACCCTGGGCAACGCCATCGCGCTCACAAAAATCCCCTGTGGGAGCGAGCCTGCTCGCGATGGCGTTGGCACATCCAACACTCATGCAAGCTGAACCGCCGCTATCGCGAGCAAGCTCGCTCCCACATAGACGTCGCACCGCCAACCCACTGTGGGAGCGAGCTCGCGATGGCGGTTTCCAGGACAGTGAGCCTTCTTATTCCTTGACGCTCATGTACTCCTCGGCCCAACGGATGTAGTCCTCGGGCTGGGTGTAGGTGTGGGTCAGTTCGGTGGCGCTGAGGTCTGACGCCTGGGTGAAGATCTGCCGTTGTTCGCGAAGGCTGTCATAGGTGGCCTTGATCGCGGCGAAGTAGGCGCCGTGGCCATCGATGGTCACGCGTACGCCCAGGTCGGCCAGGCGCTTGTCGTCGCGCAGCAGTGGATTGCCGTAGGTGACAAGCATCAACGGCACCGTCAGGTTTTCACTGATTTTTTCCAGATGATCGAAGTCTTGCACGCCCACCATGCAAATCCCGTCGGCCCCGGCACGCTCATATTGCTGGGTCCGGCTGATGATTTCCTGGACCGGCAAAATCCCGGCGTTGGTCCGGGCGATGATCGCCATTTCCGGATCGACGCGTGCCTCCAGCGCTGCCCGAATCTTGCCGACGCCTTCGGCTACACCGATCAGGTCGGTGGATTTACGTCCGAACTGGGCCGGCAGCAAGGTGTCTTCGATGGTCAGCGCCGCGACGCCGGCCCGTTCCAGTTCGATGATGGTGCGCATCACGTTCAGGGCATTGCCGTAGCCATGATCGGCATCGGCAATGACCGGCAACTGGGCCACGCGACCGATACGGGTGGCCTGTTCGGCAAATTCGCTGAGGGTGATCAGGGCGAAGTCCGGCGCGCCCAATACTTGCAACGACGCGACCGAGCCTCCCAGGATGCCTACTTCAAAACCCAAGTCGGCGGCGATGCGCGCCGACATCGGGTCAAACACCGAGGCGGTGTGGTAGCAGGTCTTGGAAGCCAGCAGTTGACGAAAGTTACGACGCAAATCTTGATGGGAAAGCCTGGACATATGAGTTCCACCAATGGAATGGAAAGGCTTGAACAAAAGTGTCAACGCCGAAAGAGCCAAAGGCTATCACGTGGCAAGCGTAAAGATGATGACGAATGTGTATGGGCGATGCTTTGGCTGCATGGCAAAAGGTCGTCAACCCGGTAAGTCTGCGGCCAGCGAAAGCGTCCTTTGTGTATCGCTCCGTCTGCGCTCTTCACCCTGGCGCGGTCTCTTATTCTTTTGCAGCGGTAGGTCGTAGAGTATCTCGCGGGTGATAGTGGTATAGCTGTCACCGCTGTAGCCAACGGCATGCATCTCGAAGTCGTGGCTGTGGTTCAAGGTTATAGATGAACGTTTCTGCGCTTTTGGCAGGGCGATGGGACCGGCCGCCGGGCGGCGGTGATCGGATATCGATGTACGAGGCGCGAGAAAGGCTATGCCGCCACTGCCTGCTGCCCCTGCCTGAGCAGCGCCACGGCGCGCACCGTATCACCCGGTTGGACCTGCAGGCGTTTGGCGGTGAGGCGATCGACGAGCAGGCTGTGGCCATGCAAGTGTGCGCGGGCGCTGGTGACGCGGCAGTTTTCCAGACGCCGGTTGTGGATCAGCCACACCGGCGCCCGTTCGTCCGGGGTGCCAATGGCGAGGGTCAGCGCCTGGCTGTCGCGTACGCTGCGGATTTTCGACACCGGCGCTTCGATCACCGGGCCGCCGTCGAAAATGTCGATGTAGCCCCTATGGCTGAAACCTTCGGCACTGAGGATCTTCAGGGCCGGTTCGGTGTTCGGGTGAGCCTTGCCGATCACCGCCTGGGCCTGTTCGGTGAGCAGGCAGGTGTACAGCGGCTGGCGTGGCATCAGCTCGGCGATGAACGACTTGTTGCCCATCCCGGACAACTGGTCGGCGTAGCTGAAATCCTTCTGGAAAAAATGCCGTCCCAGGCTGTCCCAGAACGGCGAACAGCCTTGTTCGTCGGCATGGCCTCGCAGCTCGGCAATGAGTTTTTCGCCGAACAGCTGGGAAAACTCGGCCACGAACAGCAGGCGCGCCAGGGACAGCAGGCGTCCGTTGTACCCGTGGCGTTGCTCGGGGTGCAGGAACAACGAGCAGATTTCCGATTGCCCGGACATCTCGTTGTTGAGAAACAGCGTCGGGATCTGCCGCTGGATTCCTAACTCCGGCGCCGAGCTGACCGTGACCCCGACCCGATAGTTGTACCAGGGCTCACGCAGTCCCACCGCCCCGGTCAGGGCGCTGATGCCCACCACCTGCCGATCATCGTCTTCGAGCACGAACAGGTAGTCAGCGTCGGCACGTTCGACTTGGCCGGCGAAGGTCCGCTGGGCCCAGCGAATGCGGTGGGCCAGACGCTCTTCGTTGGCCGGCAGGCTGGTGAACCCCGGGCCCGCGCAACGGGCCAGGTCCAGCAAGGCAGGCAGATCGGTGATGGCCACCGGACGGACAATCATGATGCAGCTCCTTCATTGTGTCGGTCCAAACGTCGGTGCAGGCCATGGAATCGAGTGAGGTTCATAGGGCAATCACCCGGATCCGCGCGCCATCCTGAATGTCCAGGGCCGTCAGCATGGCGGGCGACAGGTCCACAGGGCCGTCGGCACCGACGTCCAGCTCGGCGACGATGGCCCGGTAGTTGCCAAGGCGCTCGTTGCTCACCAGGTACAGGCCCCGTGCGTCAATCTGCGGGCTCTGCCTGGCCGTAGTGGTGCGACTCTGGGTGATGGAGCGGATATTGGCGATACGGGCATGCAAGGTCGGCCCGCCGTCGAAGATGTCGACGTAGCTATTGGTCTCGAAACCTTCGCGCTCGAGGATGTCGAAGGCTTCCTGGCCGTCGGGATGCACCCGGCCGATGCAGGCCTGGGCTGCGGGCGGCAGCATGGGCACATAGATCGGGTACTGCGGCATCAGCTCGGCGAGAAAGGTCCGGCTTTGCAAGCCACACAACCGTTCGGCTTCGACGTAGGGCAGGTCGAAGAAATGCTGGCCGATGGCGTCCCAGAAGGGTGACTGGCCGTCTTCGCTGCTGAAACCGACGATTTCGGTGATGACCGATTCGGCAAAACGCTGGGGGTGGGCGGCGATGAACATCAGGCGGGCCCGGGACAGCAGCTCTGATTCCGGCGTGCGCACCCGTTCGGCGTCGATGTGGAAGCCACGCAGCAATGTTTGCCCGTTGAGGTCCTGGCACAGTGACAACGCGGGTACGCCGTGCTGGATGTTCAATTCCCGGGATTCGCTGGAAAACGGCCGGTTGCGCAGGCTGTAGAACGGTTCGTTGCAACCGGTGCTGGAGAGGATTTCCGAACAACCGACCAGGCGCCCGGATTCCATGTCCTGCAAGACGAAAAAGTAATTCTCTGCCCCCGGCCCTTGCGCATCGGCTGCGAACGAGGCGCATGAATCGAGGATTTTTTCCTCCAGCCGCCGGGTATCGTCCGGCAGCGACGTGACGCCCACCAGGCTGTCACGGGCCAATTGTTGCAGTTGCGGCAGATCGGCTATTTGAACTGGACGTAAGGCCAGCATGGATTGCACTCCTGTTCCCAGAGAGCCCGGTAACCGGCACCGGGCTTGACGATCACTGTCGATGTCCACGCGTTACAGCCACGGCTGGCCGAACCCTTCGACCGCCGCTTCTCATTGACCCGCCGGATCGGGCAGGGCGGTACGACTGCCGAATTTGTTGAGCAAGCACAGATAGACCACACCCGCGGCGATCCAGATCAGGCCGAGTTTCTGCGCGGCCACGCCCATGTTGTACATGATGGCCGCGACGATCACGAAGCCCACCAGCGGGCAGATCAAGTGACGAATCAATTGGCCGGACCGCTGGCGGCGCCAGTAATGGTTGATGACCGTGATGTGCAGCAACATGAAGCCGCTCAGGGCGCCGAAGTTGACCAGGGAGGTCAGGGTGTCCACGGCGTTGATGAATAGATAGCAGATCAGCAACGACAGCACCGCCACCAGGTAGATGCTCATGTAGGGGGTGTTGTGTTTCGGATGGACCTTGGCCAGCACCTTGGGCAACTGGCCGTCCCGGGCCATGCCGAACAACAGGCGCGACACCGCTGCCTGGGAGGTGATCGCCACCGCTACGCCCCAGGCCAGGGCGGTGGCCACCGCGGTCAAGGTGGCCAGCCAACTGCCGGCCGCCAATTCGGCGATTTCATAGAAGGCGGTATCGGCGGATTTGAAGCCCATGCCGGCCGCCAGATCGGTGGCGATCCAGGTCTGCACCACGAAAATCGCCCCCATCACCAGCAAGGTCACCAAGGCAGCCTTGCCGACGCTGCGGCCCGGGTCGCCCTTGATTTCTTCTGCCAGGGTGGAAATGGCGTCGAAGCCCAGGAACGACAGGACTGCGATGGACACGGCTTGCATCAACAGGGCGAAGTTGAAGTGTTCCGGGCTGTACAGCGGCGCCAGGGTCAGTTGGCCGTGACCGGCCCCGCCGTGCAGGGCAGTCCAGGCGTAGAACAGGAAAATCCCCAGCACCACCAACTGTGCCAGCAGGAAAATGATATTCATCCGTGCAGTGAACGTGATACCCCGCAGGTTGACGAAGGTCGCGCTCACCAGGAATGCCAGGATGAAACCGACCTTGGGAATGTCCGGGAACAAATGGTTCAGCGCCATGGCGGCGTACACATAGAGCAGCGGCGGGATCAGCAGGTAGTCCAGCAGCATCAGCCAGCCAGCGATGAACCCGACGTGTGGGTTAAGGCCTCGTTGCGCGTAGGAATAGACCGAACCCGCCACCGGAAAGGCCCGGGCCATGCTGCCGTAGCTCAAGGCGGTAAACAGCATCGCCACCATGCCGATGATGTACGCCAGCGGCACCATCCCCGGTGCCTCGGCGTTGACGTAGCCAAACACGCCGAACGGTGCGATGGGGATCATGAAAATCATCCCGTATACCACCAGGTCTGTCAGCGACAGGCCGCGTTTCAATTCCTGTTTGTAGCCAAATGCCTCAATGCTCATGAGCCGTTTTCCTTTTCAGCTGTGTGGGTTGCGCTTGCTTGCTGTCTGTCGCTGGAAACTTGCCGCTGCCGCTGCCGCTGCCGCTGCCGCTGCCGCTGCCGCTACAGCAAGGGCGCCAGGTAGGCGCTCCAGGTCCGTACCCCTTCGGGGCTGCGCAGCTGGTCGTTGCGCACTTCGATCAGCACCGAATCCAGGCCGCGGCCATCGCCGTGCACCGGGACCGTCATGTCGGTCAGGGGGTTGATCTTGTAGGGCTGGTTGCCCGCTGCCCGCAGCGAATGCCGGCTCAGTCCGTCGACGATGCGCTGGGCGTATTCCTTGGCTTCGCCGAACAGCACGCCGGCCTCCAAGGCGCGTGGCTGGCCATAGAACACCGGGGTGAAACTGTGGATGCCCACCACGCGCACCGGCCGATTGGCGGCCAGGCGGCGGTCGATCAGCGCCCGCAAGCGATCATGGAAAGGATGAAACAGGCACTGCTGGCGATATTCGCGCGTGGCTTCGTCCAGGTCGTGGTTGCCCGGGACCTGGTAGATCTCGCTCTGGGCCGGAATGCTGTCCGGTACGTGCAGCGGGCGGTTGAGGTCGATCAACAGCCGTGAGTAATTGGCCGACAGCAAGGTCGCGCCGAGGGTTTCGGACAGGCGTTCGGCCAGGAGCAGGGCACCGATGTCCCAGGCGATGTGTTCCTGGGACGCGGTTTCATCCAGGCCCAGGTCATTCAGCGCCACGGGAATGAAACGGCTGGCGTGTTCACACACCAGCAGCACCGGGTGGTCGGACTCCTCCCGGGTCAGTCGATAGGCCGGCCTGGTGTAGAGGCCCGATTCAGCACATTCAATAGATTCGTGCATAGTGCTCGCAACGTTCGGCAGGTGAAAGCGCCTGAGTCAAGGCCAACTCCTGGGCCTTCAAGGCGAAATAGGTTTCGACCAGCGGGCCGGGCAGGGCCTCGAGCAGCGCCCCGCTGTGGCGCAGGCAGTCCAGTGCCTGGGCCAGGGTTGTCGGCAGGGCGATAATGCCACGGGCGCGACGTTGTGTTTCATCCAGCTCATCGGGTATTTCATCGGTGACAGCGTTCAATGCCCATCGGTGCTGGATGCCCAGTCGCCCGGCAATCAACAGCGCGGCCATCGCCAGGTGCGGTGAGGCGGTGGCGTCCATGGCGCGAAACTCCAGGTTGTACTGGTTCGCCAGCGGCTTGTCACCCAGGCTCACGGTCGGACAGATGCGCAGCGCCGCTTCGCGGTTGCGCTGTCCCAGGCACGCATAGGATGCGCTCCAATGATGAGGTTGCAGGCGCTCGTAGGACAACGGCGTCGGCGCGGTCAGCGCGCACAGCGCCGGCAGATAATGCAGCACACCCGCGGCCCAATGCTGGCCGAGGCTGGACAAGCCATTGCTGCTGGCGGCGTCATGCAGTACCGGGTCTGCGCTCAGGTCTTGCAGGCTCAGATGCAGATGCACGCCGTTGCACACGGCATTTTCCGAGGTCTTGGGGGCGAAGCTCACGTCCAGGCCCATCTGCCGGGCGATCTCGCGGGTGATTTCCCGTACGTTCACTGCCCGATCGGCAGCGGCCACGCCCAGGGTCGGGCGGCAGGTGATCTCGTATTGCTGCTTGCCGTATTCCGGCAGGAACATTTCCGGTTCGACGCCGCCAGCCCGCAGGGCACTGAGCAGCCACCCGGCGAACCCGGCCTGCTGGCGCTGGGCCTGGAGGCTGAAGGCCAGGCGATCAGGCTGCGCAGGCGTGGCAACCAGGTTGAGTTCATGCTCGAACGCGGCGAAAATCTGCAGGCCCAGTTCGCTGCGATAACGCTCCACTTCGTCCTGCAGCAGCGTGCGCGGGCAGGCGCTCCAGGGCCGGCCGTCGGTCTCCCGAATATTGCAATGGATGAAGTCCAGGGCAGACGCCTGGGTGTCGGGGCCATTGTTGACGGTCACCCGACTGGACAGGTCCGGGACCAGTCGCAGGTCACCATAGGCGCCCCAGGGGTTGGTCGAGGCGATGACATCCTGGGGCGTCAACGCGCTGTTGGCCGGCACCCAGCCGCACCCGGCGGTGATGTAGTGGGGCAACTCATCGCTGGGAAACGAGCGCCCGCGGGTCACGCCGATCAGGTCGGTGGTCACCAGGGTCGTGACCGGCAGCGGCGCGAGGAGGGCAGCGGCATCGAGACGGCTCATGGCTGCATCTCCTGCAAACGAGCGAGTACGGTGTCGGTGTCGGTGATCCAGCAATAGCCCTTGATCGCGTTCAGGCACGCCAGGTGCCGTTGTTCGGTGTAGGTCGCACAGGCATCTTCCACCAGCGTGACCAGGTAGCCGCGGTCGGCGGCGTCACGCACGGCCATGTCGACGCACTGGTCGGTGACGATTCCGGCGACGATCAGGTGCCGGGTCTGTAGGTTGCGCAGCACGTAATCGATGTTGGTGGAATTGAACACCCCGGAGGAGGTCTTGGGCAGCACGATTTCGTTTTCCCCCGGCGCCAGTTCGGCAATGATCTGCGCCTCGGGGCTGCCCTTGGGCAGGTGCATGTCCGACAGCTTGTGATCCAGGGAGCGGTCGCGGCCATCGGCGGTGAGGCTTTCGATGTGGGTGTGCAATACGTTGTGCCCCGCGTCTCGCATCGCATCAAGCAAGCGCTGCTGGTTGGGTATGACCTGCTGGCGGGCCCGCTGGAGGAAATACTCGGCCTCGGAGCTGTGCAGGTGAGCATCGAATTGCGGTTCCAGCCAGGCGCGTTGCATGTCTACCAGCAGCAAGGCCGTGTGCTCGCGAACGAACGGTAAATCCCGGGGCGAGCGGTGGGGGAGCGAGAACATCCTTATTTTTCCTCCAACAGGTGCGTGTTGAATTCCGTGCGCAGGGCGTCGATGCCTTCCAGGCGTTCGGCCAGCTCGGGGCATTGCAGGGTCAGGCAGGCGATCAGGGCCTCGACCTGGGCCAGCGCCGGCACCAGGCTGTCGAAGGCCGAAGCCGATTCCACCGGGGCGCTGATGATCAGGTCGGCCAGCTCGCGCAACGGCGAAGCATAGACGTCGCTGAACAGGACGACCCGGGCGTGCCGCGCCTTGGCCGCGCTGGCCACGCGCAGGGCCTGGGCCTGGTAGCGACGGTAATCGAAAATCAGCACCACGTCCTGGCGCTGCACATCGAACAGGCGGTCAGGCAGTTGGGCGTTATCTTCCAGGGCAAAACAGCCGGCGCGCAGCAATCGCAAATGGTTGAACAGGTAGTGGGCCAGGAAGCTGCTGAAGCGCCCGCCGAAACAATGCACCTGGTGGCGGCTGTCGAGCAACCACTGCACGAGAATGCGCACGTCTTCGGGTTGGGTCAGGGCCTGGGTGTCGACGAGGTTGCGTTGGCTGGCGGCCAGGTACTGGCTCCAGGTATCGCCTTGCTGCAATTTGGCCCGCGGTTGCAGCAACGTGCGAGGGGAGCGCAGGCGATGGTCCATGTCACTGAGCAGCGCATCCTGAAATTCGGCATAACCGCCAAACCCGAGTTTTTTCACCAGCCGCACGATGGTCGGGTCGCTGACGCCGGCGTGGTCTGCCAGGCGTGACATCGGACCGAGGCCGTTGCGTGGGTAGTGATCGAGCAGGGCACGTACGACCTTGCGTTCCGACGGCGTCAACACTAGGCCGGGATCGGTGATCAGGTCTCTGAGGGGCGGCATCCGTGCTCCTTGCCTGGATGAATGTTGAATTTCTTTCATAACTCCTAAAAATAGTATTTATGTAGCTGGTGCTACATGTCCAGTGGTTTTTACGTTCCGTTTAAAATGCTCCAAAGTTGTGCGAAAAGCCCGTGGGAGTTGGTCTCGGCCAGGTGGAATGAGTATGTCAGTCGTTGCCCCTTGGACATGTCGGACATAACGCTTTTTTGTCTCACTTATTTGATTTCGTATAAGGTGCTGTACAACTAAACCCGTGAATATCCCGTCCATGCGACCCGTTCGATTACCCGAGAACCCAGTGTGCAAACCACTCGCCTGACGTTGATCTGCCACGCCCGCACCGTTGCCCAGAAACAAGCGCGCTTCAGTACGGACGAGGCGCTGGACGCTGACTGGCTGAGGCGACGCGGGCAGGTCGAGCATGGCTATCGAAACGTCCGGCAACTGCTGTGCGGGCCGGAACTGCGCACTCGCCAGACGGCCGCGCTGTTCGGCGAAGAGTCCCAGGTGGACCCGGCCCTGGCCGATTGCGATCTGGGACGCTGGCGCGGGTTGTCCATCGATGAATTACTCGAGGTGGAACCCCAGGCCCTGCAAACCTGGCTCGACGATGCCGAGGCGGCCCCCCATGGCGGTGAATCCGTCGCCCGGTTGTGTCGCCGTGTCGGGGATTGGCTGGTCAGCCTGGAAACCCGACCGGGGCATCTGCTGGCCGTCACCCATCCCTTCGTGATCCGCGCAGCCTTGATGAACGTTCTGGGCTGCCCGGCCGCCACATTCAATCGAATCGACATTGAACCGTTGTCCACCCTGGAGTTGCGCTTCAACGGCGTATGGCGCTTGCGCACCCAGGAACCTGGCCAGGAGTCGCCGCGATGAAGATGTTGTCAGTCATTGGCATCGGGGCGGGCGATCCGGATCACCTGACGATGCAGGCCGTGAAAGCCTTGAACCGTTTGGACGTGGTCTTCCTCATGGACAAGGGCCCGGCCAAGGACAAACTGTTGGACCTGCGGCGCGAAATCTGTCGACGCTATATCGTGGATCGCACCTACCGTTTCGTCGAAACCTACAGCCCGGAACGCCAACGCGGCGACCTGGACTACAAGGACAGCGTCGAAGCGCTGAACCATGCGAAACAGGCCACCTTCGAACGGTTGATCGATGAAGAACTGTCCGACGGGCAGCGGGGCGGTTTCCTGGTGTGGGGCGATCCGGCGTTGTACGACAGTACCGTGCGCATCCTGCAGGCTATTCTCGACGGGGGCCGTTGCGCCTTCGAGTTCGAGGTGATCCCCGGCATCACCAGTGTCCAGGCCCTGGCCGCCCGGCACAAAGTGCCGTTGAACAGCATTGGTGGTGCGCTGGAAATCACCACCGGACGCCGTTTGGCGGCGGGTCAGGTGGGCGACGCGGCGAGCATGGTGGTGATGCTCGATGCCGAGGATGCCTATCGTCAGGTGAGCGATCCCGATACGCAGATTTACTGGGGCGCCTATGTGGGGACGCCGGATGAAATCCTGATCGCCGGCCGGCTGGGGGACGTGGCCGATGACATCGAACGCACCCGCAAGGCCGCGCGAAAAGCCAATGGGTGGATCATGGATACTTATTTGTTGCACAGGCCTCAATGACGCTTGCATATCAACCTGTGGGGATAGATCCCCTCGCCACAGCAGCCCTATTGTTTGGCACTTGATTTCACCCCCGCCCAAACCGCTCCCGATACACCGACGGCGCCAACCCCACGACGCTGCGAAACGCTACGCGAAAGCTCTCCACCGAACGGTAGCCACACAGTTGCGCGATGTTGTCGGTGTTGTCGCCAGTGCTTTCCAGCAGCTCGCGGGCCCGGGCCAGGCGTTCGTGTTGCAGCCAGGCCTTGGGCGACACGCCGCAGGCCTGGGTGAAGTGGCGCAGGAAAGTACGTTCGCTCATGGCCGCCTGGCTGGCCAGTTCGCGCACACCGAGGGGTTCGTGCAGGCGCTCGCGGGCCCATTGCATGAGGCTCGACAGGTCGCTGCGTGGCGTACGGCTGACCGGCGAGGGAATGAACTGCGCCTGGCCGCCCGTACGTTGCGGTGACATCACCAACCGGCGCGCCACGGTGTTGGCGACCTGGACGCCATAATCCCGCGCCACCAGGTGCAGACAGGCATCGATCCCGGCGGCGCTGCCCGCCGAAGTAATGACCTGTCCTGAATCCACGTACAGCACATCCGGGTCGACCCGGACGGCGGGAAAGCTCTCGGCCAGTTCGTCGGTGTAGCGCCAGTGAGTCGTGGCGCCCAGGCCATCGAGTAGCCCGGCGGCGGCCAGTACGAAGGCCCCGGAGCAGATCGACAGCAGGCGCGCCCCACGGGCGTGGGCCCGGCGTAGAGCATCGAGCAACGCCTCGTACGGTGGCTCGCTGCGGCTGCGCCAGCCTGGAACGACAATGGTCCGGGCGGTTTCGAGCAGTTCCATGCCGCCATCGGCCAACACCTGGAAGCCACCCATGGCGCGCATCGGGCCGTCATCGATCGCGACGATCCGATGCTCGTACCAGGGGAAATCGAATTCCGGCCGCTCCAATCCGAAGATCTCGACGGCAACCCCGAATTCAAAAGTGCATAGGCCGTCGTAGGCGAGGATCGCGACCAAACCTGGGAGAGGCTGCATTTGTCGGAAAATTCCCACAGAGTGTCTTGTACGCCACTGTAGCCGCAAGCATCGGGGGGATAAAGTCTCTTCACGCCTTTATCTAACCTTGGAGTACGCCCCATGACCAGCCTGGTTCGCGAAGTGCCTGCTGCCCCTTCCGATATCGCCCTACAGCATTTCAGCCGTCGCCTGTCATTCGAAACGGATTGTTCCGACGTTCACGCCAGCCAACAGGCCGGCAATGTCGACTTTGTGCTGGTGGATGTACGCGGACCGCTGGCTTACGAACGCGGCCACGTACCCGGGGCGATCAACCTGCCAAGCCGGACGCTCACTGCCGAGGCTTTGGCTGCCTACCCCAAGACCACTCTGTTCGTGGTGTATTGCGCCGGTCCGCATTGCAATGGCGCGAACAAGGCAGCGGTGCGTCTGGCGACCTTGGGGTATCCGGTGAAGGAGATGATTGGCGGGGTTATGGGTTGGCTCGATGAAGGATTTCGTCTGAACGGTTTGGTGGAGCGTGTGGCGGATCAGGCTATTCGTTGTGACTGCTGACTTTTTGCCCAGCGCGGCTATCCCGGCATGGATGCCGGGATAGCCGCGCTGGGCCATGGATGGCCCTTCGCGGCGGGCCCACGGAACAATGCCGGAGTGAGGGCACACCGAGCCTAGGCGAGGTGCCGAGTGGTGGGGCAGAGCGTTTTTGGTTACTTTTGGCGCTCTTCCAAAAGTGACCCGCCGTAAGGGCGGAACCCTAAGTAGCCGTTACCGCAGCAACGGATATACACACAAATCAAGCTGTTTTCGTAACTATTTGTCGCCTCCACACAATTCCCCTCCTGGACACCCCTCTAGACTCCCGCCCACTTCGGTTCCTCGTTGACCGAACGCTGCCTACGAATCTGCCAATAATGACCAATAAAACCCCTGCACACTCAGGAGCGAAAATGAAGAAGCTAGCCATGTTCGGTGCCCTGGCACTGTCCGTGTTATCCCTGTCGGCCGTGGCCGAAGACGCCAAGCCGATCCGCCTCGGGATCGAAGCCGGTTACCCGCCTTTTTCGATGAAAACCCCCGACGGCAAGCTGGCCGGCTTCGATGTCGATATCGGCGATGCGCTGTGTGAACAGATGAAGGTCAAGTGCGTCTGGGTCGAGCAGGAGTTCGATGGCCTGATCCCTGCGCTGAAAGTGAAGAAAATCGACGCGATCCTGTCGTCCATGACCATCACCGACGACCGCAAGAAAAACGTCGATTTCACCATCAAGTACTACCACACCCCAGCGCGCTTCGTGATGAAGGAGGGCTCCAGCGTCAAGGATCCGCTGACCGAACTCAAGAGCAAGAAAGTCGGTGTGCTGCGCGCCAGCACCCATGACCGTTTCGCTACCGAAGTGCTGGTGCCCGCCGGTATCGACCTGGTGCGCTACAGCTCCCAGCAGGAAGCCAATCTGGACATGGTCGCCGGCCGCCTCGATGCCATGCTGGCCGACTCGGTGAACCTCGACGAAGGTTTCCTGAAAACCGACGCAGGCAAAGGCTTCGCCTTCGTCGGCCCGACCTATGAAGATGCGAAATACTTCGGCGGCGGTGCCGGCATTGCGGTGCGCAAGGGTGATAAGGCCCTGGCCGATCAATTCAACGCGGCCATCACCGAAATCCGCGCCAACGGCACGTACAAGAAAGTGCAGGACAAATATTTTGCCTTTGACGTCTACGGGCATTAATCGGTAGGAGCTGCCGAAGGCTGCGATCTTTTAATCTTTTGATCTTGCGCTTTAAGATTCAACTGTCTGGGGAAAGATCGCAGCCTCGTTGCACTCGACAGCTCCTACACCGGGTCATTCGGAGATTTCATGCAACGCATCGACCATACCCTGCCATGGAGCCACCTGGGCACCGAGCGCCGGCTCAGTGTGTTTCGCTACGGCCATGGGCCGCGCAAGGCCTATATCCAGGCCAGCCTGCACGCCGATGAATTGCCCGGCATGCGTACTGCCTGGGAGCTGAAGCAGCGGCTCAACGATCTTGAGACCCAGGGCATGCTCAAGGGGGTGATCGAGCTGGTGCCGGTGGCCAACCCTATCGGTCTGGATCAACACCTGCAAAGCGCCCACATGGGGCGTTTCGAACTGGGCAGCGGCAAGAATTTCAACCGTTCCTTCGTGGAACTCAGTGCGCCGGTGGCGCAACGCATCGGTGATCGCCTGGGGGATGACCCGGCCGCCAATATCACCTTGATCCGCCAGACCATGGCCGAGGTCCTCGATGACCTGTCGCCACCCCCTTCGCAACTCGAAGCGCTGCATCGCCTGCTGCTGCGCCATGCCTGCGACGCCGACATCACCTTGGACCTGCATTGCGATTTCGAGGCGGCGATCCATTTGTATGCCTTGCCACAGCAGTGGCCGCAATGGCGTTCTTTGGCCGCACGCTTGAAAGCCGGTGTGGCGTTGCTGTGCGAGGATTCGGGCGGCAGTTCGTTCGATGAGTCCTGCTCCTCGCCCTGGTTGCGCCTGGCCAAGGCCTTTCCTGCGGCGGCGATCCCACCGGCGAACCTGGCGACGACGCTGGAGTTGGGCAGCATGGGCGATACCCGTGTGGAGCAGGCCCAGGCCAATTGTGAAGCCATCCTCGGGTTTCTCGCCGAGCAGGGACTTATCGCTGGGGACTGGCCGCCCGCTCCCAGCGAATGCTGCGAGGGCTTTCCGTTCGAGGGCACGCAATACCTGTTCGCGCCGCACCATGGCGTGGTGAGTTTCCTGCGGGAGGCTGGTGAATGGGTGGAGCGGGGCGATCCGTTGTTCGAAGTGGTCGACCCGCTGAATGATCGGGTCACCACCGTGCGGGCCGGCACCAGTGGTGTGCTGTTTGCCCTGGACCGTGGACGCTACACGCAGCCCGGGATCTGGCAGGCAAAAGTCGCCGGGCGTGAACCGATTCGTACGGGGAAATTGATCAACGACTGATAACTGCTGTCTACCTCACCGCACGGGCCTTGCCGTGCGGCTATCGAAACGATGGAGGAAGATCGATGTTCAAAGCGCTCGCCCTGTTCCTGTTGCTGGTCTCGTCCGGGTTGCAGGCTCAACCTTCGCTGCACACGGACTTGCCGCTCAACTACTTGGCCCAAGTCGATGAGCAGGCGCGGAACCGACCGCTGGTGATCTTCCTGCACGGTTCCGGCAGTAACGAGCAGGACCTGTTCGCACTGAAGGACGAGTTGCCGCAGGATTACAACTACCTCTCGGTGCGGGCGCCGAAGAGCATGGAGCAGGACCGTTACCAGTGGTTCGCCAAGAAGGGCGAGGGCGCCTACGACGGTGACACCTCCGACCTGAAGGCGAGCGGCCAGATGCTGCTGGAGTTCATCGACAAAGCCCGGGCCAAGTATTCGACCGACGCGAGCAAGGTCTATCTGGTGGGGTTCAGCCAGGGAGCGATGATGAGCTACGAAGTGGCCTTGCGACACCCCGAAGCCGTCGGCGGCATCGCCGCGATGGGCGGACGGGTCCTGTCGGTGCTGCGGGCGGAACTGACCCCCGACGAGTCACGACGGACACTGGCGGTGTTCATCGGCCATGGCACGGCAGACCCAATCATTCCCTACCACGATGGCACCGAGGCCAACACCTTCCTCAAGACCCTGGCGCTGGAGCCGGAATTTCATGCCTACCCCGGGGTCGGCCACAGCATCAGTGCCCTGGAGGTGCAGGACCTGCGGGCTTGGCTGGAGCGGCTCAATCCCCGATCACTCTAAATCCCTGTGGGAGCGGGGGGCTCGCGATAGGGAAGAGTCAGCTTGCATCGATGCCAGGTGTACCGACGCCATCGCGAGCAAGCTCGCTCCCGCATGTTCCGGGGCGCTTATTGACCGCTGGCGATCTGTTTCACCAAGGCTTCATGGCCGGTCTTGTCGCTGGCCCGGGAGATGATCTGCACCACTGCCATGCGCATGCCGGAGGCACCCAGCAAGGTGGTGTCGAGGGTCGGCCCACCGCCCTGGGTCGCGCGGGTGTCGAGCTGGCGCAGGCCCAGGCCGGTGCCTTTTTGTTTCAGGCTTTTTTCGCTGAGGATCTTGGCATCCGGCAAGGACTTGAGGCGCTGGGCGGCGAAGTCGGCCATGGTGGTGTCGAGGAACGCGCCATCGTCATCTTTCACGTTCGCACCGTCGATGATGATGTTTTCCGCTGCGATCACCACGGTCTTGCTGGTGGCATTGCTGTACATCGTCCCCGTCGCCCCGGCGGTGCCCTGGGCGGCTTCGCCAGCGGGCAATGGCGTCGCCGTAAACCCCTTGGGCAAGGTGAAGGCGAACTTGCCGCCCAGCATCGACACCTTCTGAGCCGGTGCATCGCTGGCAGGTTTGGCCGGGGCCGCCAGGGCGGATACCACGACCAGGCTGGCGAAGGCCCCCAGCAACAGGGCGGCGGCTTGTTTAGTCAGCAATGACATTGAAAATCTCCACAGAAGGTCGCGCTTGAAGGCCGATCATCCCATGGGCGTCGTACCGGACTCCAGCAAGAGACCGTCATTTTGGCGATGCGGCCTGCACCAGCAGGCGGCGGGTCACCAGCAACATGGCCATCGACACCGCGACGCCCAAGGCAAAGGCCGGCATGCCCAGCACCGGCAGGGCGAGAGCCAGGGTCAGGCAGAAGGCGGCGAAACAATACATGCCGGTGGCCGTGGCCCGCAGCAGCGCGGCGGTGAAGTCCGGCCCGCGGGTTTGTTGGGAGAACACCGCCATGACACTGCCCAGCACCGGGAACACCGCCAGCAGCCCGCTCCAGCGTTCGCCCACGGTGCTGGCCAGCAGCGTCACTGCCAGGGTCAATAGTGCGCCAGCGATCATGCGTAGCAGCAATTTGTCGGATTTGGCCGTCGGCCCGTTCATCACCGGCCGGACCGTCGGGAACAGATACGGCGCCCCCAGCAGCGCGACCAGGGCGATCAGGCCCGACAGCGGCAGCGAAGCCGGTAGCCAGGACAGGATCAACGCCACCAAGGCCCAGACGCCTAGCGCGATGCCCAGCGCCCAGGGCCAGTTGCGATACTGGGCGACCTGGGCGTACACCACGCAGAAGGCAATCATCGCGAACATCGCCGCCAGCGCCGCAGTCGCCGACTGCGCGGCGAACACCTCGCCTTGTTCCAAGGCCAGGAACAGCAGAATCGGCCCCACCACCACCGGCAGTCCCGACAGCCAGCCGGCCACGCTCGGTCCCCAACACCTTCCCGCCCGGGAAATCAGCAGCAGGAAGGCGGGAATCACCAGCAGTTTGAGCAGCAGCACGCGATCATCCTTGTCGGAGGTGGGCCGTCACGTTAGCACCGCCTCGCCCAGGTCAGCCACCGACAGCCGATGCGCCATCAATGCGTGTCGCCGATGTTCAACCCGGCCCGGCCCTGAAGCGCCGAGCCAACGCCTCGCGCTCGAAGTGCTCGGTGATGAAGTCGATAAAGGCCCGGGTCTTGGCCGGCATCAGCGTGCGACTGGGGTAGTAGAGGGAAATCACCCCCAGATCGACGTACCAATCCGGTAACAGTCGCACCAATTCGCCACGTTCCAGCCAGGGCAAGGCGTCGGGCACCACCAGCAGGGTCACGCCCAGGCCAAGCAAGGCGGCCTCTCGCATGGCGACCGGATCATTGAAGATCATGGATTCGGCCAGTTGCACGGCGCATTCGCACCCGGCGGCGTTGCGCAGCACGGTCTGGCGCACCCGGCCGGTGCGGCTGGCCCGCAGCACGATGTTGTCCAGGCCGGCCAGGTCCTCGGGTTGCCGGGGCAGGGTGCGTCCGGCCAGATAGGCGGGGCTGGCGACGGCAATCAGGTGCGCGGGCGCCAGGGTGCGCGATACCACCCCGGGCGTCAGTGCGAAGCCGCCTCCGATGGCCGCGTCGAAACTTTCGGCGATCAGGTCCACCGGGCGGTTTTCGAAATGCCAGTCCGGACGAATCAGCGGGTAGCGGGCCAGCCATTGCGGCATCAACGGCAGTATCTGGCCGATGCCAAAACTTGGCGAGAGGCTGACGCGCAAGACGCCGGCCGGTTCGCCGCGCTCCGTGGTCACCGCACCAATGGCCGCCTGCAGGGCGTGCAGGTTGCCGCCGATGCTGGCCAGGAAATGTTCCCCCGTTTCGGTCAGGGACAGCTTGCGGGTCGAGCGCTGGAACAGCCGCACCCCCAGGTTGCGCTCCAGCATCGCCACGTTGCGGCTCACGGCAGCGGGCGTCAGGGCGAGTAGCCTCGCGGCCGCCGAGAAACTGCCGGTTTCGGCGCTGCGGACAAAGCATTCGAGGTTGGCGAGGCTTTCCATGTCAGTCGACCTGATAGTAATACTTGAAAATGATTCGCCATATTACCGGCTAATCAATGGGTAATGGCAAGGCCATCATGTACCTCAACGGCGGACATCACCGCCAGGCTTATCCAACTTTGAGGACACAAAACATGAGCGACATCGACACTATCGGCATCATTGGCGCTGGCGCCATCGGCAGTGCTTTCGCCCGCGCCCTGGCCCGCCAGAACATCAATGTCGTGATTGCCAACAGCCGAGGCCCGCAAAGCCTGGCCGAACTTGTGGCTGACCTCGGTCCAAGCGTGCGCGCCGGGACCGTGGGGGAGGCCGCCGCCCAGCCGATGGTGCTGGTGGCGGTCAACTGGTCGAAGTTGCCCCAGGCGCTGGGCGGTCTGCCGGATTTTGCCGGGCGCATCGTGATCGACGCCAACAACGCGATCGAAGTGCCCGGGTTCAAGGCCGTGGATCTCCAGGGCCGGGCTTCGACCGAGGTATTCAGCGAGTGGGTGCCGGGCGCGCGGGTGGTCAAGGCCTTCAATCATCTGCTGGCGCGCCTGCTGGAGGCAGACCCGGCGTCCGAAGGCGGCAAGCGGGTGCTGTTCCTGACCGGTGACGACGCGCAGGCACGGAGTGAAGTCGCGCAGTTGATCGAGCGCCTGGGCTTTTTCGGCGTGGACCTGGGCCCTTTGAGTGTCGGCGCACGCTTGACCCAATTCCCGGGCGGCCCGCTGCCGGTGCTGAACCTGGTCAAGTTCGACTGAGGCCGCGCCGTGTTCAGCGATCCCAGTAGGGCACTTCGCCAAAACACTCGAGGAAGAAATCGATGACCGTGCGGACCTTCACCGACAGGCGTCGACTGCCCGGCCAGAGGATGGCGATCTGTTGCGGTTCGAGGCTGTTGGACGCCTGGTAATCCTGTAGCACCGGGACCAGCGTGCCGTTACGCACGGCTTCGCCGATCAGCCACGAAGGGAACATCACCAGCCCCAGGCCTTGTTCGGCGGCCTGGGTCAAGGTATCGGCGTGGTTGCCGGTGATCGGGCCGCTGACGCTGTAGGGTGTCCAGGCCTGGCCCGGGCGGCGGAAGAACCAGCGCTGCTGACCGGTCACGCCTTTGTAGGCCAGGCACTGGTGGTGAGCCAGGTCTTGGGGCTTGAGTGGCGCGCCGTGGCGGGCCAGGTAGGTCGGGCTGGCGGCGATCTGGAAGCGATGGGGCGCGAGGATGCGCGCCTGCATGCTCGAATCGTGCAGCGCACCGATGCGGAACAGCAGGTCGGCGCCTTCCTGCAGTGGATCGACGTAGCTGTCGGTCTGCTGGATCTCCAGTTGCAGCTTCGGATAACGCTCGCATAGCTGCCCCAACCACGGTGTCAGGTGGCGCTGGCCAAACACCACCGGGGCGTTGATCCGCACCAGTCCGGACGGCTCGCTGTGTTGCTCCTGCAGCGCCTGCTCGGCTTCCTCCAGTTGCACCAGCAGCAGTCGTGCATGATGCCCCAACAGGCGGCCAGCCTCGGTGGGTGAAACGGCGCGGGTGTGGCGATAGAGCAACTGTTGGTTCAGGGCCTGTTCCATCAACTGGATCTGCCGGGAAATCGAGGATGGCGCCAGGCCTTCGCGCCGTGCGACTTCCGAAAAATTGCCGTGATCGAGCACGGCAACGAACAATCGCAATGCCTTGAAGCCCAGTTCATTGAGACCGTGCATGGTGCGGGCGTTCCTGTGCGTATTGCGCAAAAGTGTTGTCGGGATACTCACATTTATTGCACAGCGACACCAGCCGATAATGCCGGCCATCTTTCCACTGAACAGGTTCTGATCATGCAAACATCTTCACTGAGCGAGGCCGTGCCGGTATCGACGCCCGCCAGACCCCGGACATTGCTGCGCTGGCTATTGCTGCCCCTGGTGATCCTGGCCGGCATGGGCTTGTCGGTGGAAGCCGGCCTGCTCGGGCCGCTCGGGGCCCAGGTCGGGCATCTGTGGGCCACGCTGAGCATCTTCGGCGTCGGTTCGGCGATTCTTTTCCTGCTGTTATTACTCAGTGGCCGGCAGCAAGGCCCAGCCTTGCATGAGTTGCCACGCTGGCAATTGATCGGCGGTTTCCTCGGTCCGATTTATGTGGTGGTGCTGACACTCGCCACGCCGCACATCGGCATCGCCATGACCATGATCGCGATTCTCTCCGGCCAGGTGGGCAAAAGTGTCCTGATCGATCATTTCGGCTGGTTCGGCACGGCCCGCAAGCGGGTCAATGGCGAGCGCTGGCTGGCGTTGGCCCTGATTGTCGTCGCCCTTGTCCTGATTGCCCGAGGTTGAACATGAACCTGTTTGTGTTGTTGCTGCTGGTCGTCGCGGCCGGTGCGGTATTGAGTGTGCAGGCGGCTATCAACGGGCGCCTGGGCCAGACGGTCGGTGTGTTGCGCAGCAGCTTGCTGACGTTCACGGTGGGCACGGTGACCACCGGGCTGCTGATCGTGTTTTTCGAACCGGCCCACGGGTTGACGCTGTTGGACATGCCGAAATGGCAACTCAGCGGGGCCTTGTTCGGTGTCGTGTACATGATAGTGATGGTGGGCGCGGTGCCCAGGGTTGGCACGGCCGTGGCCACCGTGGCGGTCATTGTCGGGCAACTGGGCATGGGCATGCTGATCGACAATTTCGGCTGGCTGGGCAACCCGGCCATCGAATTGTCCGGCAGTCGAGTCCTTGCCATGGCCTGCCTGGCATTGGCGCTGGTGTTCATGTATCGCAGCAATGCCCGTCAGGCCTGAACGGTTCAGTCGGGTTCCACGTTGAGTTGCAGGCTGCCATCGGCCAGGCGTTCAGCGCTGCGCACGATTCCGCTCAGGCGTCGGCCCTCGGCGCTGAACACCACGATCTCGGCCTTGTCCAGGTCGTCCGGCATCGGCGGTTGAACGTGCAGCGCGAACCACACCGGCTTGTCCTCGTCGAGGCGCTGGACGGCGTATTGGCAGTCGATACTTTTGGTCTGGCGGCCGAACAGGGTGTCGAGACCGTAGTCCAGGTGAGTGCTGTCGGCGGCGGAGGGTGTGAGAGGCATCGGCGGTCTCCTGGGGGCGCGCGGCTGATGTTCAAATGATCCTGCCCGGGACGGAAAATTCCATTGGCTGAGCCGTTGGGAACAGCCCTGGGGTTCAGCTCGATAGCCCCGTGGCGAGGGAGCTTGCTCCCGCTCGGGTGCGCAGCAGCCGCTAAGAGCCAGGGGCCGCTGCGCAGCCCAGCGGGAGCAAGCTCCCTCGCCACGGAGGAGCAATCAGAGGCCTGGCACGCCGTTCTTCCACGCCGACCAGTTCTTCACGATGTCCTGCACCAGCGGGTTGCCGGTGCGGAACAGATTTTCCAACGCCGGGACGAAGGCGCCCTGGTCGGCGTACTTGAGCAGGTTGTCCACTTCATTGCCACCGGGCTCGGGGCGGTCGAAATCGGATCCGGCCCGCAGCACAGCCAGCCGGTTGATGTCCACCCGACCTTCACGGCTGGCCCGCAGCAAGGCCTCGTAAGTCGAGTTGTCTTCCTGTTGGGTCGTGCAGTAGACGCCTTTGTTGTCGGTGAGCAGGCGGGTCCAGACTTCGGCGCGCTCGCTCAGGCGCGTGCCCGAGAACCAAGTGTTGCCGGCCAGGGTGTCACAGCGGGTCACCACCGGCGGCTGGTTGGCCGGGGCATACGGATACTTCAAGCGCCAGGCTGCCGATTCCTTGCTTTCGGCCAAGGTCACCTGCTGGCTGAGCGCAAAGGCCTTGGCTTGCAGGGCCGGGTTGAGTTCGAAGACTTCTGTCTTGTAGTCCAGCGGCGGCTTTTCGTTCGGCCCCTTGGTGTTGATGCCCAGGTAGCCGGTGGGCCAGTCCTTGGGCGCATCCCGTGAATCCAGCTCCCATTGAGTACCGAACTCCACCAGGTAATGGGCCCAGGCGGTTGTGCCAAGTGTGCCGTGGTGCGGGTTGATGCCGGCGATCCCAGCCACCAGGAAATAGCTCTTGCGCAGGTCGAAGGTCGGGGAGAGCGCCAGGGCCAGGGTCGAAGCCGCCGCGTTGGTCTGGCCCATGCCGGTGATCAGCAGGCAGACCCGTTCGGCATTGCAGCGGATCGTCGGGTACTCGGCGGACAGCCCCGGTACACGGATTTCATCCTTGAGCTGCAAGCGATCGATCCAGTTCTGCGCTTCGGGGGCGAACATCGTGATCAGCATCACTTTGGGTTGAAGTGGCGGAGCGGCCCCGGCGCTTGCCGCAAAGAGTGCAGTACTTGCCAGGCCGATTGAAGCAAACAGGCGATTGATCATGTGTTCGTGACCTCCATGGATTCGAAAGGGTACTGCGACGGTTTGCTCAGAATTGATAACCGACTCCGGCGTAATACCCCCACCCATCGGAGCGGGCGCGGAAGTTGCCATCGCCAAAGTTGAGTTCACTGCCATCCTGCCAGTTGCCGCCGTTGTGGAAGTAGCGGCCCACCAGAGTGAAGCGTACGTGGGTGAACGCGTACAGCAAGACATTGGTGGCGACCGTGGCGTTGGCGGTGCGGGCCGGGTTGTCCTTGTGCAGGTCCGAACCGAAGTCGAAGTTGGTGAAGCCAATGTACGTCAGCGAGGCACCATTGCTGAACTGGCTGATCGGCACGATGTACTTGAGTTGAGCGCGGTAGCCGTCCCAGGAATATTCATTGCTGGCGCCATAGTTTTCCCATTGATAACGGCCATAGAAGTTGGCCGACAAGTTGACTTTCGAGTGAGTGTCGATGTCGGTGCCCAGGCCGCTGTACAGGGTGTTCGCGCGATTGGCGCTGTTGCTGCCGTGGTCGTAGATCCAGTCGAACGCCACATACCATTCCTTGAACGGCCCGATGGCCAGGCTGCGGCCGGCCAGGTAGTCGATGGAAATCCGCGGTTCGTGCTCCATGAACACGGGTGAGCCGTGGTCCCACGCACCTTTGTCGTGGCTGTTGCCAATGTTGAAAATCTTCGGGATGTCGACGTAGCCATAGAGCTCGAAGGGCCCCTTGCGTCCGAAGTATTCATATTCCAGATAGACATCGTCGACCGGTTGCGGGCCGAAGCTGATGTCCTTGCTGCCGATGAGCGTCAGGTCCTGGTTGTACCAGTCCGACAGGTAGACGCCTTTTTTCGACGGGGTGGCTTCAGGACTGAGGGTTTCGCCTTGGGCGGACACCTCGGTGGGTTGGGCGTGGGTCGTGGCGCTGAGTAGTCCGGTAACGGCGGTCAGTAGCAGGGTGGTTGCCCATACGCCGGGCGTGGCGCGACACCGGGAAGTGAAGTGCATGGAAAGTCCTTGTTCGTGCGGGCCGAAGCCCGTGTTCCGTGATTGAAAAAAACGTCGATCCGCTGGAGGAGAGCGAATGCGCAAACGTTTGCACATCCCATACCAATTTTATGCAGTGGCTTGAAAAGCTTGAGATTGAGGCGATTTTCCTGTCCTTTTGGTCAGGCTAGGTGCGCCGAATGCTTCATGCCCGCCTGAAGCAGCACCAAAGTGTTGCACGGGCGAATGCTCGGCACGGCACTGAGTCGGCGACGTTGCTGTTAGAATCGACCCCCTTGACTGACCGGAGATATGCCCATGAGCGAGCCGATTCGCCTGACCCAGTACAGCCACGGCGCCGGTTGCGGCTGCAAGATTTCGCCCCAAGTGCTGGAAGTGATCCTGGCCGGCAGTGGTGCGCAGAACCTCGATCCCAAGCTGTGGGTCGGCAATGCTTCTCGCGACGACGCTGCGGTGTATGCCATCGACGAAGAGCGTGGGGTGGTCTCGACCACCGATTTTTTCATGCCGATTGTCGACGATCCCTTCGATTTCGGTCGCATCGCCGCCACCAATGCCATCAGCGACATCTACGCCATGGGCGGTGATCCGCTGATGGCCATCGCGATTCTTGGCTGGCCGGTCAACGTACTGGCCCCGGAGATTGCCCGGGAGGTGATTCGCGGCGGTCGTTCCGTGTGTGACGAGGCCGGTATTCCTCTGGCTGGCGGGCATTCGATCGATGCGCCCGAGCCGATCTTCGGCCTGGCAGTCACGGGCCTGGTGCAAAAGCGCCATATGAAACGCAACGACACGGCCACCGCCGGTTGCCGCCTGTACCTGACCAAGCCCCTGGGCATCGGCATCCTCACCACGGCGGAAAAGAAAGGCAAGCTGCGCGCCGCCGATGTTGGCCTGGCCCGTGACTGGATGTGCACCCTCAATAAACCCGGCAGCCGCTTCGGCAAGCTCGATGGCGTGACGGCGATGACCGACGTCACCGGTTTCGGCCTGCTCGGGCACCTGGTGGAAATGGCCGACGGCAGCCAGTTGACCGCGCGCATCCGCTATGACGCGGTGCCGCGTCTGCCGGGCGTCGAATACTATCTGGACCTGGGATGTGTGCCGGGCGGTACGCTGCGCAACTACGACAGCTACGCCAGCAAGGTCGGTCGGGTCCAGGAGTTGCACAAGCGAGTGCTGTGCGACCCGCAGACCAGCGGCGGCCTGTTGATTGCCGTCACCCCCGAAGGCGAGGACGAATTCCTGCGGGTGGCCACTGAACTCGGCCTTGCGCTGGAGCCCATCGGCGAGTTGGTCGAACGACAGCGTTACGCGGTCGAGGTGTCTTGATGAGCCATGACATCACCGATTACCGCGACATCTTCCTCCATGACCGACCGATGATGGACACGCGCGCCCCTGTCGAATTCATCAAGGGCGCTTTCCCCGGCGTGGTCAATTTGCCGTTGATGACCGACAACGAACGGCAACGTGTCGGGACCTGCTACAAACAACAGGGGCAACAGGCCGCTATCGTCCTGGGGCATCAACTGGTGTCCGGTGAGACCAAGGCCCAACGCATCCAGGCTTGGGCGGCGTTCGCCAAGGCCCACCCCGATGGTCTGTTGTATTGCTTTCGCGGCGGCTTGCGTTCGCAGATCGTCCAGCAATGGCTCAAGGACGAAGCGGGCATTGATTACCCTCGGGTCGGCGGTGGCTACAAGGCCATGCGCACGTTCTTGCTGGACACCATCGAACAGGCGGTCGCCGAGTGCGACCTGGTGCTGCTGGGCGGCATGACTGGTACCGGCAAGACCGAAGTGCTGGGCCAACTGGGCAACAGCCTGGATCTGGAAGGGTATGCCAACCATCGCGGTTCGAGCTTCGGCAAACGCGCCACCGGCCAGCCTTCCAACATCGATTTTGAAAACCGCCTGGCCGTGGATGTGCTGAAAAAACGCGCCGGCGGCATCGAACAGTTTGTGCTGGAAGATGAGAGCCGTGCGGTCGGCAGCTGCGCCTTGCCGCTGTCCTTGTACCAGCGCATGCAGCGGGTTCCGATGGTCTGGCTGGAAGACAGCCTGGAGGGCCGGGTCGATCGGATCCTGCAGGATTACGTCATTGACCTGTGTGCGGAATTTGTCGTGGTACATGGCGACGAAGGTTTTTCGCTGTTTTCCGAGCGATTGCTGGCAAGCCTGGACAACATCCACAAACGCCTGGGTGGCGACCGTCACCGGCGCTTGAAAGACATCCTGGAAACAGCCCTGGCCGAGCAGGCCCACAGCGGCGCCGTCGATGTGCATCGCGGTTGGATCGAGGGTTTGCTGCGTGAGTATTACGACCCGATGTACGTGTTCCAGCGGGAAAAGAAGGGCTTGCGGATCGAGTTCTCGGGCGAGCAGGCGGCGGTGCTGGAGTACTTGCGCGAGCGGGCGGCCCGGGGAGGGTGACCTGTGGGAGCGAGCTTGTTCGCGATGGCGGCGACACAGGCACCCTTGATGCAAGCTGACCCACCGCTATCGCGAGCAAGCTCGCTCCCACACTGGTGATCAGGTCGGACAGGTTTGCTGGCCATTGTCCAAACCTTGCTTGTAGCTCTGGCTGGTAAGGCTGGCCTTGCCGTTGTGCCAGGTCAGGGTCAGCACATACAGCGAATCAAAGTCCCCGGAGGCCCAGTCTTCGGTAATGGTCTGCTTCTTGCCCACCGCCTCTGCGGCGACCTTGTTGATCAGCTCCGGCAGGTAGCCATGGGACCAGGCGGTATAGATGGTGGAGTTGTGATACTTGTCGTGCAGCAACTCGTCAGCCAGGTCGCTGGTGTCGTTGGCTGAAAAATTGATGTTTACCGGCAGCCCGAGCTTGATGGCGCTGGGGCTGATGGTCATCAGCGGGCGAATATAGCTGTAGGAGTTGTCCAGTTCACCCTCTTCGACATTGCGGGTCGGGTTGGCCGCGAACACGTAGTCGGCCTTGCCGAATTTTTCCGGCAGCAGGGTGGCCAGGTCGATGGCGCGGTTGAGGCCCTGGCAGTTGAGCTGGCCCAGGCCACCGGCGGGTTTCTCGGCGTGGCGCAGGAACACCAGCGTCTGTACTCCGTCGGCTGGTTGGGCGCGGCTGACGCTGGATTCCAGCGACAGCACCAGGCCACAGACCACAAGCAGCGTTGGCAGCATCAGCCACGAACGGTGTTTGAAGCGTCTGGCGAAATTCAGTGGGTTCATCATCGAATAATAGTCTTCAGCACGCTTGAGTCAGGCTGACAAACCCTGGCACCGCGAAGCGCTTGGCCTCGGGTGTTTTCCCTGTCGTTACGCCTCGTTGGTTCTTTGGGGGCATTGCTCAGAGTCCCTTCGAGCGCTTTGGTTCGATTCCGGTGCACTGTAGCGATCTCCGTCAGGAGATGGGACGAACGTTAACGACAGGATGTTGCTGAATTAAGAAGGGACGACGTGAATTGTGTGACGGGCAGTGATGTCGTCCCCAACATCTTGGATTATCCTCGGGGTTTCCTTCATTTCCGAGCCGACCCCATGCCCGACTTGACGCCATACCTCGTCACCCAAAAATGGCCCGCCCAATACCCGGAGTGGATCCAGCTCTACTCCCTGCCAACCCCCAACGGCGTGAAGGTCTCGATCATGCTGGAAGAGACCGGCCTGCCCTACGAGCCCCACAAAGTGGACTTCGCCAGCAACGACCAGCTGTCGCCCGAGTTCCTTTCCCTGAACCCCAACAACAAGATCCCGGCGATTCTCGATCCCCATGGACCAGGGGACCAGCCGTTGGCGTTGTTTGAGTCGGGGGCGATCCTGATTTATCTGGCGGACAAGAGCGGACAGTTGCTGGCCCAGGAGTCGGCGGCGCGCTACGAGACGATCCAGTGGCTGATGTTCCAGATGGGTGGGATCGGGCCAATGTTCGGGCAGTTGGGGTTCTTCAACAAGTTCGCCGGCAAGGACTACGAGGACAAGCGGCCACGTGATCGTTATGTCGAAGAAAGCAGGCGCCTGCTCAAGGTGCTCGATGGCCGTCTGCAGGGGCGGGACTGGATCATGGGCGAGCGCTACACCATTGCCGATATCGCCACGTTTCCTTGGGTGCGCAATTTGATCGGTTTTTATGAAGCCGGTGATTTGGTGGGCATCCAGCACTTCCCCAATGTGACGCGGGTATTGGAGCGCTTCCTGGCGCGGCCGGCCGTGGCCCGTGGGTTGAAGATTCCGGAATGAGCAAGCCGACGACCAGCCGATTCGATTACAAGCAACTGGATGTGTTCAGCGATGCACCGCTCAAGGGCAATCCGCTGGCGGTGGTGCTGGGAGCCGATGGGCTCAGTGACTCGCGCATGGCCGCTTTTGCCAACTGGACCAACCTCAGCGAAACCACGTTCCTGCTGGCGCCGCAGCACCCGGAAGCCGATTACCGGGTGCGTATTTTCACCACCTCCACCGAGTTGCCGTTTGCCGGGCATCCGACCCTGGGCAGTTGTCACGCCTGGCTGGAAGCCGGAGGCGTGCCCAAGGGGCTGGAGATCGTGCAGGAATGTGGCGTCGGCCTGGTCAGGGTGCGCCGCAGCGATCATGGATTGGCGTTCCTCGCGCCGCCCTTGCTCAAGTCCGGTCCGCTGGAAGCCGAACTGCTGGAGCGGGTGCGCAAGGGGCTGGGGCTAGCAGCGCAGGCGATTGTCGAGGCGCAATGGGTCGATAACGGTGCCGGCTGGCTGGCGGTGATGCTCAAGGATCGCCAGCAAGTCCTGACGCTCGAGCCTGATTACCAGCAGTTGCTGGACCTGGCCGTGGGCGTGATCGCACCCTGGGATCGGGCCGTGGATGGCGATGAGGCCCACTTCGAAGTGCGCGGCTTCATCGCCGGTGATGGCATGCCCGAGGATCCGGCCACCGGCAGCCTGAACGCCGGGCTTGCGCAATGGATGCTCGGCAAAGGGTTGGCGCCTGCGTCCTACGTGGTCAGCCAGGGGCTGACGATGGGCCGGGCCGGGCGAATTCATGTCGAGCAGTTGGGGGAAGAGGTCTGGGTTGGTGGCGCGGTGGTGACGTGCATCAATGGCTCGTTGACCTTGTGAGGAGGCGATTATTACCCGGCTGGTAACACTCTGTTTTCCAGCTGGCGTTTGTGCCCTGGCTGGCCTGGGCATAAGCTTCGCTCCCTGTGATCGAGCCGCATTTTTTGCCCAGGAGTCCCATGTCCAGCCAGTTCCCCGAAGCACGTCCACGCCGCCTGCGTCGCAATGCAAGCCTGCGCAGCCTGTTCCAGGAAACCGAATTAACCCTGAATGATCTGGTGTTGCCGATCTTCGTCGAAGAAGAAATCGACGATTTCGTACCGATCAAGAGCATGCCCGGCGTGGTGCGCATCCCTGAGTCGAAGCTGGCCGGTGAGATCGAGCGCTATGCCCGTGCTGGCATCAAGTCGGTGATGACCTTTGGTGTGTCCCATCACCTGGACAATGATGGCAGCGACACCTGGCGTGAGCGCGGCCTGGTGTCACGCATGGCCGGGATCTGCAAGGACGCGGTGCCGGAAATGATCGTGATGTCCGACACCTGCTTCTGTGAATACACCGACCATGGTCACTGTGGCGTGCTCCACGGCGATGAAGTGGACAACGACCGGACCTTGATCAACCTGGGCAAGCAAGCCGTGGCGGCGGCCCGCGCCGGTGCCGATGTGATCGCGCCGTCGGCGGCCATGGACGGCCAGGTGCAGGCGATTCGCAAGGCTTTGGATGAAGCCGGTTTCAGCCAGACGGCGATCATGGCCTATTCGACCAAATTCGCCTCGGCGCTGTATGGGCCGTTCCGCGAGGCCGGCGGCAGTGCGCTGAAAGGTGACCGCAAGAGCTACCAGATGAACCCGATGAACCGCCGCGAAGCCCTGCGTGAATCCCTGCTCGATGAGCAGGAAGGTGCCGATGCGCTGATGGTCAAGCCGGCCGGTGCCTACCTCGACATCATCCGCGATATTCGCCAGGCTTCGAACCTGCCGCTGTCGGCTTACCAGGTCAGTGGCGAATACGCGATGATCAAATTCGCCGCCCAGGCCGGCGCCATCGACGAAGCCCGGGTGGTACGCGAGAGCCTTGGCGCAATCAAGCGGGCGGGGGCAGACCTGATCTTCACCTATTTCGCCATGGACCTGGCGCTGAGCGGGATCTGATCCCTGTGGGAGCGAGCTTGCTCGCGATAGCGGTGGGTCAGCTTGCATGGAGGGCGCCTGTGCCACCGTCATCGCGAGCAAGCTCGCTCCCACATTGGGCATAGCCCGCATCCGCTTTTGATCGTATGGTTGCTCCGGAATAACGAACGCGATGGAGCACCATGCAATTCAACCAGTTGATGATCAGTCTCGCGGCATTGCTGGCCCTGGCCGGTTGCGGCAGCCGTCAGTTGCAGGAGCCCGAGCGCCAGCCCGCCGAGGTCAAGAAGCAGATCGTGCAGTTGTTGCCGGTCAAGACGGCGGATCGTGAAGGTTGGGCGACTGACATCTACGTGGCCTTTGCGGCCCAGCAGATTCCGTCCACGACGCAGAATATCTGTGCGGTCCTGGCGGTGACCGAGCAGGAGTCGACGTTCCAGGCCGACCCACCGGTGCCGGGGCTGGGCAAAATCGCCCGTCAGGAGATCAACCGCCGTGCGGCGAAGGTGCACATTCCGGAGCTGCTGGTCAGCGGCGCGCTCCAGGTGCGCTCGCCCAATGGCAAAAGCTACAGCGACAGGCTCAACGCGGCCCGTAGCGAGAAAGAGCTGAGCGGGATCTTCGATGACTTCATTGGCATGGTGCCGCTGGGCAAGACGCTGTTCGGCGGTTTCAATCCGGTGCACACGGGTGGGCCGATGCAGGTCAGTATCGCGTTTGCCCAAGCCAATGCGCGGGATTATCCCTACACAGTGGATGGCTCGATTCGTCGCGAAGTGTTCAGTCGCCGTGGCGGGATGTATTTCGGTATCGCGCATTTGCTGGGCTATCCGGTGAACTATACCGAGCCGTTGTATCGTTTCGCCGATTTCAATGCCGGGTGGTACGCCAGTCGCAACGCGGCTTTCCAGCATGCGGTGAGTGTAGCGTCGGGCATCTCCCTGGCGCTGGATGGCGATCTGGTTGCCCATGATTCAATCATGCCGGGCAGCACGGAGTTGGCGGTACGCACGCTGGGCAAGTCGTTGGGAATGCGCAACCCGACCATTCGCGATCAATTGGAGCAGGGCGACAGCCTGGCCTTCGAGGACAGCACGCTCTACAAGCGTGTGTTCGAACTGGCTGAGCGGGCCGAGGGCAAGCCGTTGCCGCGGGCGGTATTGCCGGGGATCGTGCTCAAGAGCCCGAAAATCACGCGCAAGCTGACCACAGCGTGGTTCGCCAAGCGGGTGGATGAGCGTTATCAGCGCTGCATGGCGCGGGCGGCGGGGCGCTAGCCAGGCGTTGAGGCATGAAAAAGCCCGGCGGATGAGGCCGGGCTTTTATTGTGATGGGTTTGGATTGGGAGTGTTCTGCAACGGTGTATCGGGTGAACTGCGCAGCGACTGCGTGAAGGTTGCGGCCGCTGCGCGCCCGAGCGGGAGCAAGCTCCCTCGCCACGGGGTGTGTTGCCCATCATTTGCGATATTTCCAGGCATTGCGGTCAAGCAACTCATACGCGGTTTTCGATCAGACGATCGGAGCCACCTTCGGCAACGCGGCGTTCCAGCAGACGATCGGCACCGCCTTCAGCGACACGGTTCTCGATCAAACGATCGGAGCCACCTTCGGCGACGCGGCGTTCCAGCAGACGGTCAGAGCCACCTTCGGCGACACGGCGTTCCAGCAGGCGGTCAGAGCCACCTTCAGCGACACGGCGTTCCAGCAGGCGGTCAGAGCCACCTTCGGCGACGCGGCGTTCCAGCAGACGATCGGAGCCACCTTCGGCGACGCGGCGTTCCAGCAGGCGGTCAGAGCCACCTTCGGCGACACGGTTTTCGATCAGGCGATCAGAACCGCCTTCGGCGACGACGGGTTGCGAGGAGGCGGCAAATACGTTGGCGGCCAGTACGGAGAAAGCGAGGCTGAGGATGACTTGGCGTTTCATGATGGTGTGCTCCGGGGGTGCAGTGGTTTTGTGTGGGGCCATTGTTGTCCCGGGCGACCATCAAGAGAACTTCATTGGCATGATGGTGAACATCGACGACAGTGATAGCTCGTCAGTCCATCGATGTCGGTTGATCCAGCGAAGCTGGGCCACAACGTGCGTGTCGTCCTCCGGGTGGAACACAGCCAGGTTTGTGGGCTCTACCGGGTAACCACAGGCAGGAGGCAAGTTCATGTATCAGTTATTCGGTTACAGGCAATCCGGTTCTGCGGCGGTGGAGATTGCCCTGGATCTTTGTAATGTGGCGTATCGGCGGGTCGATGCCTATTCGACCCAGGACAGCGACGCCGCGAAAGCACTCGAGGCACTCAACCCTCAGAAGCAGGTCCCGACCTTGCAGTTGCCGGACGGCTCGGTGCTGACCGAAGCGGCGGCGATCCTGATTCACCTCGGGCTGACCTTTCCGGCCTCGAAGCTGCTCCCTGATGACCCAACCCAGCGTGCGCAAGCCATACGGGGGCTGGTCTATATCGCAGCCAATTGCTACACGCCCATCGGCATCATCGATTTTCCGGAACGCTGGCTGGACGATGCGGACGAAGCGACTCGGCAGCGCTTGGTAGCGGGCACCCAGCAACGGCTGTATCGCAACTGGGCGCTGTTTGCCGATCAGTTCCCGGCTCGGCCCTTTCTCGGCGGTGCCGAGCCGGGGGCGATGGATATCCTGGCGGCGGTGATCACGAAGTGGAGAAACACGCGGGAGGCAATGCTGAACGCCCGTCCGGAGTTTTACGGATTGTTGGAGCGCATCGATCACCATCCGCGCGTTGCACCGATGCTGTCGTTGCATTGGCCTTTGTAGGCGCTGCCGAGCGAAGCGAGGCTGCGATCTTTGCGCTAACGCTGGAATCTCAAGCGAAAAATCAAATGATCAAAAGATCGCAGCCTTCGGCAGCGCCTACGGGTCAAGGACAAGCCTTGCGTACAGCCGCCTGCTCAACCAAGCCGACAAATTGCTGGACGTTCTGCTGATGCGCCGTCACCAGTTCGTCGATACTGGCCCCCGCTGGCGTTTGCAAGCTGCTGCGACAGGTGAGGAGGCGGGTATCGCCACCCAGGTTGCGCAGGCGCCATTGCACGTCCATGCGGGCATAGCGGCCGGGGATCGAATCAAAGCGCTGCACGTCCACCCGCAGCGATGATTTCGGCGCGCCAGGGTTGTTCAGTTGTTCGTCCAGGCTGCTGTGCAGTTCATCTGCCAGGCTGGCGCCCCACCATTCGGTTTCCAGGATCGCCAATCCGCTGTTGCCCTGGCGAATGACCATTTGGGTGCGATCCACCTGGGGTGGGACGCTCACTTGTTCGATCTGGATATCCACGCCGGAGCGTGACGGGCCTGTCGGCTGAGCCGGGCTAAGGGTGTGGTAATGAATCGGATCGCTGCGACAGGCGCCGAGCAGCAGTGCCACGGCGACCAAGGTGAATTTCAGCGTCAGTGGCATGGGACGGGCTCCTGTACTCATTCTTTCACCGGCAATGTGAGGTTCTGTGCCGGTGCGTCCTTGGGACGACCGCGAAGCAGCGATTCGGGATGCCGGCTCAGGTAGTCCGACAGCTCGCGCAGCGAGCGCGACATGCGCCCCAGGTCGTCCAGGGTCTGGGTCAGTTGTTCGCGCTGGGGGGAATCTTCGGCCAGGGTCGAATTGGCCGATTGCAGGGTCTTGCTGACGTCTTGCAAGGTGTGTTGCACGCTTGGCAGGGTCTTGCTGTTGAACTGGGCCAGGCCTTTGCGCAGCTCCACCAGATTGCCATCCAGGTTGCCGGCGATACTCTCCAGTGGCAGCTTGTTGATCCGTTCGACCATCGTCTGCAGCTGTTCCTGCAATTGCTGGAGGCTGCCCGGGAGGGTCGGGATACGCACGGGGCGGGCGCTGGGGTCGAAGGCCACTTTTTCGGCCTTGGGGTAGAAGTCCAGCGAGATGTACAACTGCCCGGTCAGCAGGTTGCCGCTGCGGGCCTGGGCGCGCAGGCCGCGCTCGACGAAGCTGCCGATCAGGCGGGCACCGGCCGCTTCGTCTTCGGGATCATGATTGAGCGACTTGAGCAGTTTTTCATGGGCCTTGCCCAGGCGCTGAGGGTAGATCACCACGCCGACGTTGACCGGAAAGCTGCGTTGCTTCTCATCGAAATCGAGGTTGATGGCCACCACCCTGCCGACTTCCACGCCGAGGAACTCTACCGGCGCACCGACGCGCAACCCGCGCAGGGCCTGGTCGAAACGCAAGGCCAGGTATTGGCCCTTGCCATCGGGTGGGGCGAGGGCGCTCTGCTGGTCGGCAAACAGCTCGAAAGTCTTGTCTTCACTGGCGGCGGTGTCATTGGGGCTGTACTCCGGTGCCCGGAACGCGATGCCGCCCAGCAACAAGGCCGAGAGCGATTCGGTCTTGACGGCGAAACCGTTGGCGCCGACGTTCACGTCCACGCCGCTGACGTTCCAGAACCGGGTGTTTTCGGTGACATACACATCGTTGGGCGCGTTGACGAACACGTCGATGTTGACGCCTTTGCCGTCGGCGTCCAAGGCGTAGGACACCACCTGGCCCACCGGGATCTTGCGCAGGTACACCGGCGAGCCGATGTCCAGCGAGCCGAGGTCCTGGGCGTGCAGGGTGAAGCGCTTGCCCGGTTCGCCATAAGTGATCGGCGGCGGGTTCTCCAGCCCCGTGAAGGACTTGGCGCGTACTTTTGACTGGCCGGCGTCGGCACCGATGAAATCACCGGACAGCAGTGTGTCAATCCCCGAGATCCCGCCGGCCCCGATGCGCGGCCGTACGACCCAGAACACCGAGTCTTCATGGGTGAAGGTGTCGGCGGTCTTGGCGAGCTTGACCGTGGCGGTGACGTTCTTCTGGTCCTGGCTCAGTTGCACGTCGGTGACCTGGCCGATGACCACGTTGCGGTATTTCACCTGGGTCTTGTTGGCGGTCAGGCCCTGGCCGGTCTTGAAGGTGATGGTGATGGTCGGGCCTTCCTGCAGCCAGTTGTGGACCACCAGGGAAACACCCACCAGCACCGCGATGATCGGCACGATCCACACCAGCGACACCGTCCAGCGGCGGGTGGTGACGTGGGCCCGGCCGGGGGCGGGTTGTTGCCCGTCAGTGGCTTGCGACTTCATTCATGACCTCCTCGGATGGTTGAGTGTCCCAGATCAGTCGGGGGTCGAAACTCATGGCCGAGAGCATGGTGAACAGCACCACGAGGCCGAAGAACAGGATACCCGGTCGAGGCTCGATATCGCTCAGTGCCTGGAACTTGACCAGGGCGGCCACCAGGGCCACCACCAGCACATCGAGCATCGACCAATAGCCGATGACTTCCACCAGCCGGTACAGCTTCGCCCGCTGGACCTGGGCCCAGGTACTGCGTCGTTGTACGGTCACCAGCAGCAGGGTCAGTACCACGAACTTGATGCCGGGCACCGCGATGCTGGCGATGAAGATGATCAGCGCGATGTCCCAGGCGCCGCTGTGCCAGAACTCGATGACCCCGCTGATGATGGTGCTGTCGGCACCTTCGCCGAGCATCTGGGTGTTCATGACCGGCAGCAGGTTGGCCGGGATATAGAACACCAGCGCCGCGAGCATGTAGGCCCAGGTGCGGGTGATGGCGTCGGGTTTGCGGCGGTGCAGGGCGGCGTCGCAACGCGGGCAGGTCTGGGGGCCGTCGGCCATGTCGCAGGCCAGGCCGCAACTGTGGCACAGGCAGAGGTTCAGGTCGCGGGCCTCTGGCGGGGTGTCCTGCGGCCGGCCGTTCATAGGCTGTCCCACAGGTCGCGGACATCGCGCCCGGCAATACGGATCATCAGCAGGCTCAAGGCCGCCAGGGCGAACAGGCCGATACCCGGGAGCACATCCAGCAGGCCGGCGAGCTTGATCACCGCCACCAGCGCGCCCAGCAGGCACACCTCCAGCATGCTCCAGGGCCGCAGGGTTTCCAGGCTGCGCATGCACAGGCTGAATCCAGGCGCCCGCCGCTGGAGGTAGGCATGGCTCAGTACCCAGAGCAGAAGCGCCAGTTGGAAGGCCGGTGCAACGATGATCGCCACCGCTGTCACCAGGGCGATGAAGGTGATGGGACCCTGGCTCAGCGCCACGATGGAATCCCACAACGTCGCGCTGTTGCTCAGGCCCTGGAGACGGATGCTCATCACCGGGTAGAGGTTGGCGAACGCCCACAGCACCGCGGCCGTCAGGCTCAAGGCCAGGCGCTGTTCGATGGTCAGGCCGTTGTAGCGCTGGATCACCGCGTGGCAGCGCACGCACGTGGCTTTCTGATGCGGGGCGAGCACAACCGGCTCGTACACCGCATCGCAATGTTCACAAATGATCAGTCGGTCGGTGGCGGCCATCGGGATGCTCGCAGGAACAACCCCTTCAATATAGAAGTGTGTTGAGAATGAGCAACCCGATGGAAAGGATCATTCGCCGCGAATGTATTGCTCCAGTTGTCGGATCAGGTCGGCCTGTTCGGCGATGGCTTCCTTGACCAGGTCGCCAATGGACAGCAGGCCGACGAGCTTGCCGTCTTCTACCACCGGCAAATGTCGCAAGTGCTTGTCAGTCATGATGCTCAGGCAGGTCTCGACATTCTGATGCGGGTCGATGGTGATCACGGGGGATACCATGATGTCGCTCACTTTCGTGCCCACTGACGAGCGACCGTGCAGGACCATTTTGCGTGCATAGTCGCGCTCGCTGATGATCCCAAGCACTTTCTCGTCCTTCACCACCAGCAAGGCGCCGACGTTCTTCTCGGCCATGCGCATCAGGGCCTGCAATACCATGTCGTCCGGTGAGATGGTGTGCACTTGCTGGTTCTTATCGTCTTTTAGCCGGAGCAACTGCGCGACGGTTTTCATGGGGAAGCCTCGGGGTGTTGTTTTTGCTGGTTGTTAAAGCATCGTAGACCCAACGGCGCAGAGCAAGCGGTAAAGCGGCGGCCAATCGTCCAAAAGCGTCATTGCCCGGGAAATTACCACCCATCCCGTGGTCAGGCGCTGTTGTGGCGAGGGGATTTATCCCCGTTGGGCTGCGCAGCAGCCCCAATAAGCTGATGACATCGACCTGACACACCGCGCTGGCAGGTTTTTGGACTGCTTCGCAGCCCAGCGGGGATAAATCCCCTCGCCACAGGTAGAATCGTCGCCTACGCAAAATTCGAGGTTTCAGCGGTGGATTTACAGCAGGGCTTCGTCCTGACCCGGCATTGGCGCGACACCCCGGCCGGCACCGAAGTCGAATTCTGGCTGGCGACCGACGCCGGTCCCCGGCATGTGCGCCTGCCGGTGCAGACGTCGGTGGCCTTCGTGCCGCAGATCCAGCGCGGCCAGCTCGAAGCCTTGCTGCAAGGGGAGAAGGAGATAGAGCTACGCCCCCTGGACCTGCTGGATTTCGAGCATCGCCCGGTGCTGGGCCTGTATTGCCAGCAACACGCCCAACTGATGCGCCTGGACGGCACCTTGCGCCGCGCCGGTGTGGAGGTGTTCGAAGCGGACATCCGGCCACCGGAGCGCTACCTGATGGAGCGCTTCATCACCGCCCCGGTGTGGTTCGGCGGTACGCCGGCCGCCGATGGCCTGCTGGTGGATGCCCAGATGAAACCGGCGCCCGACTACCGTCCACCGTTGCGCCTGGTGTCCCTGGACATCGAAACCACCGCCCAGGGCGATTTGTATTCCATTGCCCTGGAAGGCTGCGGCGAGCGCCAGGTCTATATGCTCGGGCCGCCTAATGGCGACGATAGCGGCGTGGATTTCCAGCTGGAATACTGCGAGTCGCGCACGCTTCTGCTGAAGAAACTCAACGACTGGTTCGCCCGTTTCGACCCTGACGCGATCATTGGCTGGAACCTGGTGCAATTCGACCTGCGGGTGCTGCATGAACATGCCCGGCGACTGGCGGTGCCGTTGCGCCTGGGGCGCGGCGGCGAAGAAATGCAATGGCGCGAGCACGGCGCGCGCAATAATCACTTCTTCGCCTCGGCGGCCGGCCGGTTGATCATCGACGGGATCGAGTCCCTGCGCTCGGCGACCTGGAGCTTCCCGTCGTTCAGCCTGGAAAACGTCGCCCAGACGCTGCTGGGGGAGGGCAAGTCCATCGACAACCCGTACCAGCGCATGGACGAGATCAACCGCATGTTCGCCGAGGACAAGCCGGCCCTGGCCCGCTACAACCTCAAGGACTGCGAGCTGGTGACGCGGATCTTCGCCAAGACCGAGCTACTCAAGTTCCTGCTGGAACGGGCCAGCGTCACCGGCCTGCCAGCGGACCGTAGCGGCGGTTCGGTGGCGGCCTTCACGCACCTGTACATGCCGCTGATGCACCGCCAGGGTTTTGTTGCCCCCAATCTCGGCCAGCGTCCGCCCGAGGCCAGCCCGGGTGGTTTTGTCATGGATTCCCAGCCAGGGCTCTACGAGTCGGTGCTGGTGCTGGACTACAAGAGCCTGTATCCGTCGATCATCCGCACCTTCCTGATCGACCCGGTGGGCTTGATCGAAGGGCTGCGCCACCCGGATGACCGTGAGTCGGTGCCGGGCTTTCGCGGGGCGCGCTTTTCCCGGACTCGACATTGCCTGCCGGCCATCGTCGCGCGGGTGTCCGAAGGCCGGGAGACCGCCAAGCGCGAA
This sequence comes from Pseudomonas sp. NFACC04-2, assembly GCF_900119265.1. Classification (NCBI taxonomy): domain Bacteria; kingdom Pseudomonadati; phylum Pseudomonadota; class Gammaproteobacteria; order Pseudomonadales; family Pseudomonadaceae; genus Pseudomonas; species Pseudomonas sp. NFACC04-2. The sequence continues at coordinate 419,051 of NZ_FPJC01000002.1, read as the reverse complement.
CACAATGCGCCGCTGTCCCAGGCGTTGAAAATCATCATGAACGCCTTTTATGGCGTGCTCGGCTCCAGTGGTTGTCGCTTCTTCGATCCGCGCCTGGCCTCGTCCATTACCCTGCGCGGCCACCAGATCATGCAGCGCACCCGCCAGTTGATCGAAGCCCAGGGCCATGTGGTGATCTATGGCGATACCGACTCGACGTTCGTCTGGTTGCGTCGTGCCCATGGTCAGGAGGAAGCGGCCAGGATTGGTCGGGAGTTGGTGGCACACGTCAACCAATGGTGGCGTGAGCAGGTGCGTGCCGAGTTCGGGTTGGAGAGCGCGCTGGAGCTGCAGTTCGAAACGCACTTCAAGCGCTTTCTGATGCCGACCATCCGGGGGGCCGAGGAGGGCAGCAAGAAACGCTACGCCGGGCTGGTGACCCGCGCCGACGGCAGCGATGAAATCGTCTACAAAGGCCTGGAAACCGTGCGTACCGACTGGTCGCCGCTGGCCCGGCAGTTCCAGCAGGAATTGTACGGGCGGATCTTCCACCGCCAGCCCTACCAGGAGTATGTGCGTGATTATGTGCAGCAGACCCTGGCCGGTGCGTTCGATGATCGGCTGGTCTACCGCAAGCGCCTGCGGCGGCCGCTGGAAGATTACGAGCGCAACGTCCCACCCCACGTGCGGGCCGCGCGGCTGGCCGATGAGTTCAACCAGCGCCAGGGCCGTCCGCGGCAGTACCAGAATGGCGGCTGGATCAGCTACGTCATCACCGTCGCCGGCCCCGAGCCGCTGGAAATTCGCAGTGCGCCGATTGATTACGATCACTACGTGAGCAAACAGCTGCAACCGGTGGCGGATGCGATCCTGCCGTTTGTGGACGATGATTTTTCGACGTTGGTGGGGGGGCAGATGGGGTTGTTCTGAGATTTCCGTGTATTCCTGCAGAAGTCTTTGGACCGGAGACGTGGTGGATCTGTGGCGAGGGGATTTATCCCCGTTGGGGCGCTCAGCGGCCCCTGAGATTTCGTAGTACCGATAAAGTTGCGAGTGCTGCGCATTTGAGCGGGGATAAATCCCTTCGCCACAAATCAGTGTGTTCCCGATGGTCCGTATTTAGGCGTCAGACCATCGCCAACCGCTGCTTGCTCTGAGGCTGGGGAAACATCAGGTCAAGGGCCGCCAAATCCTGCGGTTCAAGCTTCAGGTTCGTCGCCTCGGCATTCAGGCGTACGTGCTCAGGCTGTACGGCCTTGGGAATGGCAATGACACTGTCCTGGCGCAACAGCCAGGCCAGTGCGATCTGCGCCGGTGTTGCCCGATGGCGTTCGGCGATTTTTTCCAGAGTGTGATCCTTGAGCAGGTGCCCGCCCTGGCCGACCGGGCAGTAAGCCATGATCGGCATGCGTCGTTGCTGGCACCAGGGCAGCAGGTCGAATTCGATGCCGCGCTCCTGCAGGTTGTACAGCACTTGGTTGGTGGCGCAGGCCGGCGAGGCCAACTCCTCGAGGTCATCGACGTCAAAGTTCGACACACCCCAACGGCCGATCTTTCCTTCTTCGCGCAGGCGTTCGAACGCTTCGACGGTTTCTGCCAAGGGGTACTGCCCGCGCCAGTGCAACAGATAAAGGTCGATGTAATCGGTGTCGAGCCGGCGCAAGCTGCGTTCGCAGGCCAGGGGGATGCCTTTGCGACTGGCGTTGTGGGGATAGACCTTGCTCACCAGGAACACCTGGTCACGCAGGCCGGTGATCGCTTCGCCAACGACGGTCTCCGCACCGCCTTCGGCATACATCTCCGCCGTGTCGATCAGGGTCATGCCCAGTTCGATCCCCAACCGCAGGGCCGCTACTTCTTTCTTGTGATGGGACGGTTCTTCACCCATGCGCCAGGTGCCCTGGCCGATTACCGGTACGGACACACCCGCCAATTCCAGCGTCCTCATGCCTATCTCCTGTTTTTTTTGCTTTGACGTGTGGCAGCAGGATAGACCAAGTGTTCCCGGATGGATCGTTCCCATGCTCTGCGCGAGCCCGCAGCATCCGAACTCAACACCAACCCGTGGGAGCGAGCTTGCTCGCGAAGGCGTCGGCCCATCCAGCATCATCACAGGCAGACACACCGCTATCGCGAGCAAGCTCGCTCCCACAAGAGCATGGGAACGATTCGGCGGGGAGTTACTTCGCGGAGAACCTCAACACCATGGTCTGGGTGTAGGTCTGGCCCGGATCAAGTCGCGTCGAAGGGAAGTTCGGCTGGTTGGGCGAGTCGGGATAGTGCTGGGTTTCCAGGGTGAACGCGCCCCAATGCGGATAGACCTTGCCTTGTTTGCCCTTGACGGTGCCATCGAGGAAGTTGCTGGTGTAGAACTGCACGCCAGGCTCGGTGGTGTACAACTGCAGGCGTCGTCCGGACTCCGTGTCATACACCTCGGCGGCCAGTTTGGTCACGTCACCCTTGGCGTCTAGTGCCCAGTTGAAGTCGAAGCCGCCCTGTTTCGGTTCGGCGAACTTGAGTTGTGGGTGATCAGCCTTGATATGGGTGCCGATGGCGGTGGGTTGGGTGAAGTCCATCGGCGTGCCAGCCACCGGGGCCAGTTCGCCGGTGGGAATGAGTTTGCCGGTGACTGGAGTGTAGTGGGCCGCGTGCAGGGTCGCGACCTGCTCGAGTATGTCGCCGTTGCCTGCCCCGGCCAGGTTGAAATAGCTGTGGTTGGTCAGGTTCAGCACCGTGGGCTTGTCGGTGGTGGCCTTGTACTCAATGCGCAACTCGTTCTGTTCGTTGAGGCTATAGGTGACGTCGGTTTTCAGTGTACCGGGAAAGCCCATCTCGCCATCGGGTGACAGGTAGGTCAGGGTGACGCCCACCGAGTCCTTGGCATTATGGGGTTGGGCCTTCCAGACACGCTTGTCGAACCCTTGCGGCCCGCCGTGCAAGGAGTTGCCATGGTCGTTCTGCGGCACTTGGTAACGCTTGCCGTCCAGCTCGAAAGCCCCGTCTGCCAGGCGATTGCCGAAACGGCCGATGGTCGCGCCGAAATACACGCTGCCATTCTTCTGGTAACCCTGCACATCGTCGAAGCCGAGCACGATGTCGGCGACCTTGCCGTTTTTGTCCGGCACGCTCAATGACTGGAGGATGCCGCCATAGGTGATGACCGTGGCCTCCATGCCATGGCTGTTGCGCAGTACGAATTTTTCCACCGCCGTGCCGTCGTCGGTCTTGCCGAACGCACCGCGTTCATTGGTCAGGCCGGCAGCCTGGGAAGCCGAGGTGGCGATCATCAGAGACACTCCGAGGGCCGTGAGCAGTTGTTTTGATTCAAGCATGGTGACCTTCCTTCCTGTTGTTTTGTTGTTGTTTTAACGCGGGTCGAGTCCGTTACTGGTCGGACAGCGATGAAGGCTTTTGTGTCTAGTAGTCTTTCTATTTAAAGGATGAAAAGGGATTTATAGCCATAAATGAAGATTTATCAATTAAAAAGTAATACTAATTAGACAAAAAAGACTTTACTAAAGGGCGAGGATTTTCTCTGGGCACTGCACTTTTGCGATTTTTGCCGCTCTATCCATGGCCTGGAAGCGGCGACCCCCGTCGCTTCCCCCAGCCCAGATCGAGACTCGATGGCCGGTGTTTTTTCTTCTGTGACGAGGTTGCACCGTGCCTGCATGGCAGGGTTGCTCGGTGTGTCGATGCTGCTCAGCGGCGGCTGCAGCCATCAGCAGGGGCAGGACATGGTCACGCAGTTCAGCAATGCCAAGCCCCAGGAGTTCTTGCAGACCAGTGTCGACCGCATGGCAACGTTGGCCATGCACGACAACCTGCAAAGCCTCTACCTGCTGATGAGCAAGCTTTACCTGCGCAACCCCGAGGAGTTGCGCAAATCCGGCTTTCTTGACGCCCGCACCGCGGAAAAACAGGTGCGCATGGCCATCGAGCAGCAACAACCCTTGCCGACCCTGGGTGGCAAGAAGGACCTGGCCGCCCTGAGCTATGCCATGAGCCCGGAGTTTCTCGGTGATCGGGTCGGGGCGTTCATCTATGCCATCGGCAGCATGCTGGTCACCGCTCATGGCAATCGCCTCGAGTTCTACATGACCGACACCATCGACCCGCGTTTTGTCAGCAATGCGGCGCGCAACATCGAAAAAGCCACTTGGCTGCTTAGCCAGCGGCAGAACAAGGACGGCAAGCCGCTGCTGTTTTCCAATGAGATTTCGGAGGAGGGCAGCAACCTGAGTTTCGCCGTCGAGTTCGGGAAAATTGTTGCCCGATTGGACCTGCTGACCCAGATGCTCGACGAGCGCTACCGGCGTATCGGTTTGAATTATGCCCAGAGCCTGCTGTTCCTCAATTTCCTGCCGGTTCAGTGAATAGAGGTGAAAAGGAATAAAGATAGATCATATCGATATAGGGAGTTATAAGAAAAATCGCTATGCTCGCGGCCAGATTTTTCATGCGGTCGTGCTGAGACGGGTTTAATGGATTTCGGTAATGTCGGTTTAGTCGTTGCGGGCCTGGTGGTCGGCTTCATCGTTGGAATGACCGGCGTCGGCGGTGGTTCGCTGATGACCCCGATCCTGTTGTGGTTTGGTATCAACCCGGCGACGGCAGTGGGTACGGACCTGCTGTATGCGGCCATTACCAAGTCTGGCGGTGTGTTGGTTCATGCCAAGAACCGCAACATCGACTGGGCCATCACCGGCTGGTTGACGTTGGGCAGCGTGCCGGCGGTCGGCTTGACCTTGTGGTTCCTCAGCAGCCTGCACAGCTCGCCGGACGCCATGAACGCGGTGATCAAGCAAGCCTTAGGCTTCGTGTTGTTCGCCACTGCCCTGGCAATCCTGTTCAAGAAGCGTCTGCTGCAATTCGCCCACGACCGTGCCGGTGGTCACTACAATCCCTCTGGCGCGCGTCTCAATGTGCTGACGGTCATCACCGGTCTCGTGCTGGGGACGATGGTCGCGTTGACGTCCATTGGCGCCGGCGCCCTGGGCACCGTCGCGCTGTTCATTCTCTACCCGTTCCTGGTCACCAAGCGCCTGGTGGGCACCGAGATCGCCCACGCCGTGCCGCTGACCCTGGTCGCTGGCCTGGGCCATGCGAGCATGGGCAACATGGACTGGCACATCCTGGGCTTCCTGCTGATTGGTTCGTTGCCGGGGATCTACCTGGGTAGTCATTTGTCGGGACGTATCTCCGATGAGCTGCTGCGCCCTTGCCTGGCGGTGATGCTGGCGATGATCGGGTTCAAGCTGGCGTTCTAGAACGATCACCCCGGTCAAATGTGGGAGCGAGCTTGCTCGCGATAGCGGCATGACAGTCGACATCGAAGTCGACGGTTCGATCGCTATCGCGGGCAAGCTCGCTCCCACAGTGGTCCCCATCCCAACTCTCGCGCCGCACTCTCCTTACGGTTGCGCAATGATTCCCCTGGCCTAAGCTTCAAGGCAGGCAGGCGCAGTATTGAGCGACTCTCGCGGAACAATCGCCGCCCTGTGCAATCAGTACAGCGTAAATATCAAAAGGAGAGGCGCATGCTCATTCGGTCGTTGACCTTCGCTACCTTGCTGGCCATCGCCGGCCCCCTGTTCGCTGCCGATGGCGACTCACCCCTGGTGGCGGATGCAGGCAGGGCACGCCCCCTGATCGTCATCGCGCCGAGTACGGTCGACCCGGTCTGGGTCAGCCTGAAAAAGGCCTTGGATGAGCCGGCAGGCAAGCAGGGTTTTTCCGAGCGCAACATGGTGCTCTACACCGTGCTCAATACCATTGGGCAGCGCGATGGCAAGGACCTGGACCCGCAAAGCACCATGGCGCTGATCCGCTCCCTCAAGCTGGGCGCCGGGGCCCAGACCAAGATCATCCTGGTGGGCAAGGACGGGGAAAAGAAGCTTGAGCATTCCGGGGCGATCGAATTGAAAGACCTCTTCGACACCGTCGATAAACTTCCCGTCGCGGAAAAAGAAGCGACCCCCCCGGCCCCCCCTCCCGCTCCGGAGCCCGCACCGGCCAAGGATGCGAAAGGCACCAAGCCTGGCAAGGCAACCAAGCCGGCGGTGGTTAAGCCATTGGAGGATTGATTTCCAATAGCGCCGAAAGCCCTTGTTATAGGCCATCCAACGCCATCAGGATCCGGTGTGCCGCCTTCACCCGTTCCTCGATCGGGTAGTTCCTGTTGGCAAGCATGACGATCCCCATGTCCTTCCCGGGCACGAACGCTGCGTACGCGCCGAAACCGTTGGTGGATCCGGTCTTGTTGATCCAGGCGCCGTCCGGCGCCGGATGGGGCGGGTCGAGAGATTCGGCTTTTTGTGGGGCCAGGGCCATCTGCGGTGTGTTGCCAGCGAGCAGGTCGTCCAAGGTGAACGGCGCGGGGTAGAACTCCCATCCGAGCCCCTGATTCATTCCGCCAACCTTATAGAAACCCGTATGCGTCGTGGCGATGGCTTGCTTCAGGTCCGCGTCCAGTTTTTCAGGTCGCAGGTTGGCCTCGACGAAACGAATCAGGTCCGTTGAACTGATCTTGACCCCGTAGGCTTCGGAATCCAATGCGCCGGCGCCGACTCGCACAGGCTTGCCGTCCTTTGCATAGCCTTGGGCGTATCGGCCCATCTGATCCTGCGGCACCCGCACATAGCTGTGCTTGAGGCCCAACCCAGGCATCAGCGTGCGCTCCATCACCTCGTCAAATGGCCGGCCCAGGCTGCGGGCCGCCAGATAGCCGAACAGGCCGATGCTCGGGTTTGAGTAGAGCCGCTGGGTGCCGGCCGGGTAGAGCGGTTTCCAGTTCTTGTAGTAACTGAACATCCGGTCCGGATGATCCGCCTCGTCGGGAAACTGCAATGGCAGGCCGCCGGCAGTGTAGGTGGCAAGGTCGAGCAGGCGGGTGCCCTCCAAGGCGCTGTCGCGCAGCTCCGGCGCAAAGCGACTGGCCGGATCCGCCAGGGACAGTTTGCCCTGGGCCTGGGCATAGGCGCCGAGGGTGGCGGTGAAGGTCTTGCTGACCGAGCCGATTTCGAAAAGGGTCTGGTCGGTGACCGGCTTTTTCGTGTCCTTGGAGACCACGCCGTAGTTGAAATAATGGCGTTGACCGTTGTAGGTGATCGCCACGGCCATGCCGGCGATGTCCTGTTGTTTCATCAAGGGCTGGATGACGGCATTGACCGTGTCTTCAATGCGTTCCTGGGCAAAGCTTACGGACGTCCCGCAGACCAGGACAAAAATCCCCACGATTATCGATCTGGCAATTGGCATGGTGCAGCGTTCTCGTTGGCCTTCCTGGAGGGGGCTCAATCTAGGGCGTTTTTGGCGGCCCGGCAATCCGAGGCTATCGGGCCGGGGGGATGTTTCTGAGTTGTCTGACGGGGCCACGGGAACCTTCCCACAAAACGGTCGGGTTGCCCGACGCCACCGGACCTCAAGCCAAACCACACAAAGCGGCAGACGCCGGGTAAACTCGCGGCTCTTTCTAAAGGAGTTCACATGAGTTACTACCAGCCCGGCATTCTCGCCACCCCTGTTCCGCCTCAGGCCCGTCATTTGTTTTTTGCCCTGGAATCGGTCGAGGCATTGCCGGCTGCGCTAGACAAACTCCTGTTGTTGCTCGATAACCGTGCCGTGATCGGCTTTGGCGAATCGCTGGTCCAGGCGCTGGGCGCCCAGATTGCTGGCCTGCGGGCTTTTCCGGCGCTGGCCGGCGTGGGCGTGGACAACCCCTCGACCCAACACGCCCTGTGGTGCTGGTTGCACGGTGAAGACCGCGGCGAGCTGATGCACCGCAGCCGCGTCATCGAAGCGGCACTGGCCCCGGCGCTGCGCCTGGTGCAGATGAACGAAACTTTCCGCCACATGACCGGCCATGACCTGACCGGCTATGAAGACGGCACCGAAAACCCCCACGACGAAGCGGCCATCGCCGCCGCCCTGGCCCAGGGCGCCGACGGGGTCCGCGGTGGCAGTTTCGCCGCGATCCAGCAGTGGCAGCACGACCTGGACGGTTTCGCGGCGATGCAGCCCCATGAGCGCGACAACATCATGGGCCGGCGCCTGAGCGACAACGAAGAAATCGATGACGCGCCGGAATCGGCCCACGTCAAGCGCACCGCCCAGGAAAGCTTTGCCCCGGAGGCATTCGTGGTCCGTCGGTCCATGCCCTGGATCGAAGGCGACCGTGCAGGGCTGATGTTCCTGGCGTTCGGTTTCTCCCTCGATGCCTTCGAGGCCCAATTGCGGCGCATGAGTGGCCTGGAAGACGGCATCACCGACGGCTTGTACCGCATGAGCCGACCGATCACCGGCGGCTATTACTGGTGCCCGCCGTTGCGGGACGGACGCCTGGATCTGCGCGCCTTGGCCCGGTAGGCGCCGCGGTTTGTGCAAAGCGTGACGTGAACGCTATCCTTGGGCCGGACGTCTATCCGTGGAATGGGAGAAGCAAGCGTGGATAAAGTCATCGTCATCACCGGTGGCGGCCGCGGAATCGGGGCGGCCACGGCGCTGTTGGCTGCCGAGTTGGGCTATCGGATCTGCATCAACTACCAGTCCGACGAAAGCGCCGCGCAAGAGGTGCTCGAACAGGTCCGGGCCAAGGGCGCGCAGGCGATTGCCGTGCGCGCCGATATCAGCATCGAGGACGAAGTGATCGCCCTGTTCAGTCGGGTGGATGCCGAGCTCGGCCGTGTCACCGCCCTGGTGAACAACGCTGGCACGGTCGCCCACAAGTCCCGGCTCGATGAGATGTCCGAATTTCGCATTCTCAAGATTCTGAAGACCAACGTGCTGGGCCCGATGCTCTGCGCCAAGCACGCGGTGCTGCGCATGTCTCCCCGGCATGGCGGGCAGGGCGGCAGCATCGTCAACGTCTCGTCGGTGGCCGCGCGCCTGGGCTCACCCAACGAGTACATCGACTACGCGGCCTCCAAGGGCGCCTTGGACACGTTCACCGTCGGCCTGTCCAAAGAAGTCGCCGGCGAAGGCATCCGCGTCAACGCGGTGCGCCCCGGCTATATCTACACCGACTTTCATGCCCTGAGCGGCGATCCGGATCGGGTCAGCAAGCTGGAATCGGCGATTCCCATGGCCCGGGGCGGGCGGCCGGATGAAGTCGCGGAGGCGATTATCTGGCTGCTGTCGGACAAGGCTTCCTACGCCACCGGGACATTTGTGGACCTGGGGGGTGGGCGCTGACCCCCGGGTTGTCTGGTCTGGCCCCATCGCGAGCAAGCTCGCTCTCACAGGGGACGGTGTTCCAATGTGGGAGCGAGCTTGCTCGCGATGGCGTCCTTACCGACAACCCCCTATCAAAACGATCGAATAATCCGCCCCAACGTCTCCATGGCTTTTTCCGAGGTCTCGGTCCACGGGCTGCCGTAATTCAAGCGGATGCAATTCCTGAAACGCCGGGTCGGTGAGAAGATCGGCCCCGGGGCGATGCTGATGCCTTGGGCCAGGGCCATCTGGAACAGTTTCAGCGAATCCATCTGCGCCGGCAGTTCCAGCCACAGGAAGTAACCGCCCGCTGGCTGGCTGACCCGGGTCTGGGCTGGGAAATAGCGGGCAATGGAGGCGAGCATCGCGCTCTGCTGTTCTTCCAGGGCATAGCGCAGTTTGCGCAGGTGACGGTCGTAGCCGCCGTGCTGCAGGTAGTCGGCGATGGCGGCCTGGGCCGGCATCGAGGCGCACAGCGAGGTCATGAGCTTGAGCCGTTCGATCTTCTGCGCGTAGCGCCCGGCCGCGACCCAGCCGATGCGATAGCCCGGCGCCAGGCTCTTGGCGAATGAACCGCAATGCATCACCAGCCCTTCGGTGTCGAATGCCTTGGCGGGTTTGGGGGCCTGTTGGCCGTAGTAGAGCTCGGCGTAAACGTCGTCTTCGATCAACGGCACTTGGTGGCGGCGCAACAGTTCCACCAAGGCCTTTTTCCTTGCCTCGGGCATGGTCGCGCCCATGGGGTTCTGGAAACTGGTCATGCACCAGCAGGCCTTGATCGGATGGCGTTCGAGGGTCTGTTCCAACACGTCCAGGTCGATGCCGTCGCGTGGGTGGACGGGGATTTCCACGGCCTTGAGCTTGAGCCGTTCCAATACCTGCAGGCTGGCATAGAACGCCGGCGCCTCGATCGCCACCAGGTCGCCGGGTTCGGTCACGGCTTGCAGGCACAGGTTCAAGGCTTCCAGGGCGCCGTTGGTGACCAGCAGTTCCTCCATGGGCAGCATCAATCCGCCGACCATGTAGCGCAACGCGATCTGTCGACGCAATTGTGGATTACCTGGCGACATGTCCGTGACCACTACCCGTGGGTCCATGTCCCGTGTGGCGCTGGACAGCGAGCGAGACAAGCGTTGCAACGGAAACAGCATCGGGCTGGGGAATGCCGAGCCGAACGGTACGGTGGCCGGGTCCTTGATCGAGTCCAGCACCGAAAACACCAGTTCGCTGACGTCCACTTCGGTGGATTCGTGCACCTGGGGGCTGATGGCCGGTTCGGAAAACGGGCTCGGCGCATGGGTGTTGACGAAATAGCCCGAGCGTGGCCGGGCGCGGATCAGGCCGCGGCGCTCCAGCAGATAATAGGCCTGGAACACGGTGGACGGGCTGACGCCGTAGGTCTGGCTGGCATAACGCACCGAGGGTACGCGCTGGCCGGGCCCCAGCATGCCGGAGCGGATCAGTTCAGCGATGTCGTCGGCGAATTTTTCATAGCGTTTCATGGCGGGCCCAGTCTTGGGTGGCATGTGTGGACTTCACTGTGGGGCGAGCTTGCTCCGGGCGGCGTTCCGACGATGACGGAGGCACATGAACCACCGCTATCGCGAGCAAGCTCGCTCCCACAGGGCGCACGGCATCTTAAAGCTTCAACGATTCATCGGCGCGACAAAACGGCTCTTGGCCAGGCTGTAGATGCCGGGTTCATCGCTGTCGGCTACCTTGAAGGTCATTTCCTGGGAGCCGCTGCGAGGCCGCTCGCTGAGCATCGCCACCGACACCGGCACATCGACGATTTCCCCGGGCGCCAGACTCAGTTGCGTCTTGCCTTGCAGGACAAAACCGTCACCGTCCACCAGGGACAGCTGATAGTCCTGGCGTTGCTGGGTCTTGTTGATGATTTTCAGGCTGTAGATGTTTTCGATCTGGCCCGCGCTGTTTTCGCGGAACAGGCCACGGTCCTTGCTGACGTCCAGCGACACCATGGGCCGCTCCACCAGCGCCAGGGCCAGCGCGCCGATCATCACCAGGAGCACGGCGGTATAGCCGATCAGCCGAGGTCTGAGCAGATGAGTCTTGCCCCCCTGCAATTGATGCTCCGAGGTGTATTTGATCAGGCCACGGGCGTAGCCCATCTTGTCCATGATCGAGTCGCAGGCGTCGATGCACGCCGCGCAGCCGATGCATTCCATCTGCAAGCCGTCGCGGATGTCGATGCCGGTGGGACAGACCTGCACGCACATCTGGCAGTCGATGCAGTCCCCCAGGCCAATATTGGCCGGCTTCACCTCGCGCTTGCGCGGGCCGCGGATTTCGCCACGGGCCGTGTCGTAGGAGATGGTCAACGTGTCCTTGTCGAACATCACGCTCTGAAAACGTGCATAGGGGCACATATGCATGCACACCGCTTCCCGCAGCCAGCCGGCGTTGAGGTAGGTGGCGGCGGTAAAGAACAGCACCCAGAACAGGCTCACGCCAGCCATTTGCAACGTCAGCAGCTCTTCGGCCAAGGGGCGGATCGGCGTGAAGTAGCCCACGAACGTCAGGCCGGTGAGCAGGCTGATGGCCAGCCACAAGGTGTGCTTGGCGCTGCGGCGCAACAGTTTGTTCAGGCCCCAGGGGGCCGCTTGCAGCTTGATCCGCTGGTTGCGTTCGCCTTCGGTGATTTTCTCGCACCACATGAACAGCCAGGTCCAGGAGCTCTGTGGGCAGGTGTAGCCGCACCACACACGCCCGGCGAACACGGTGATCGCGAACAGGCCGAAAGCGGCGATGATCAACAGCGCCGACAGCAGGATGAAATCCTGGGGCCAGAAGGTTGCGCCAAAAATGTGGAATTTGCTTTCGGAAAGGTCCCAGAGCACCGCCTGGCGGTTACCCCAGTTCAACCACACCGTGCCAAAGAACAGCAGGAACAGAACCCCCGCACCGCTGATGCGCAAGGTGCGGAACAAACCGGTGAAGCTGCGGGTGTGGATCAGGTTGTCGGTGGTCCTGGCCTTGATCTTCGTTGGCGCAGGTTCGAACGTCTGTATCAACTGGGCGGGGATTCTATCGCTCATGGTCGGTCGCTCATCAGCCTCTATCTGGCCGGCGCACTATGACCATGGAACTGTTTGCATAACAGACTCAGGTGTTTCGATAAAAACCGGATCAGATGCCGCAAAGCCCAAGCCCTGCGACACTTTGATGCATCGGGGGGCGAGCGAACAACACCTTGCCCCCGTTGGGCTCTGTAGGAGCTGGCGAAGCCTGCGATCTTTTTATCTTGATCTTTCGCTTTGGACTCAATGAGGAATGGAAAGATCGCAGCCTCGCTTCGCTCGACAGCTCCTACTCAGTTCGTACAGTCGCAGTTGGTGGGTGGCGTCAGATCGCCGAGCCGCTGTCGCTGGCCTTCAGATGCTTGCGCCCGTCGACTGCGCCGGCCACGGTCAGTGCATCGGCCTCGGCCTCGGTGATATAGAACCGGTCGCCATTGAGCTCCACGACTGACATGGCCTTGTCCGGGTCGGTGATGATGGTCAGCTCGCTGGCGGGGCGCTGTTCGGTGCCGTCGGGGGTTTCGAAATGGCAGGTCTGGTTCTCATCGATACGGACAGTCATGGTGTTCCTCCTTCAGGGGTCATGAACGTTAGGTCGCGCGGCCAAGCCAGGGTTCGTTGTGGCTGATCAGCGGTCGGGTGCACCTCTGGCTTCGCTTGCGGTCCATCGTTTATCCAATGAGAAAGAGGACGGTCCATGGAAGCTTGGTGGCATGAAGTCTGGATAACCCTGCAAGCGGAATTCGCCGACATCACCGATGCCCAGCAGATGACCCGGGTCACGGTGCGGCTGGTCATGGCGGCGCTGCTGGGCGGCATCCTGGGTTTCGAGCGTGAACACAAGGGCAAGGCTGCCGGCGTGCGAACCCACATGCTCGTGGCGCTGGGAGCGGCGTTGTTCGTGTTGGTGCCACAGATGTCCGGGTCCCAGGCCGACGCCATGAGCCGGGTGATACAAGGGGTGGTCGCCGGCATCGGTTTTCTCGGTGCCGGCACGATCCTGAAAAACAGCGACGGCGATGAAAGTCATGTCAAAGGCCTGACCACCGCCGCCGGCCTGTGGATGACCGCGGCGATCGGCGTCGCCGCCGGACTGGGCCGGGAAGCGACTGCGGTACTCAGTACGGTGTTGGCCCTGGCCATCTTCAGTGTGATGCCGGTCATTGTTCGGGCGCTGGAGAAGGGCGACAAGCCATCGGCTTGAATGTAAGGCCTGTGAGGGCGAGCTGGCTCCCACAGGGTCAAGGGATTGGCATCGAGTCGTTAAATCAGACCCGCTCCGGCGGCGCCTCGCTGGGCGGGTCGCCCTTGGGCGGTTGTGGAGCCAACGGCGGGTCTTTCTCTGGAATCGGTTCCGGATCAGGACCGGGCGGGGGCAAGGTCGGGTCGTCGATGTTTGGATCGGGTGTTTCGGCCGGGATGGGAATATTCATCAGGAATGGATCTCCGTAACGCACATGGCTTGAGTCGTGCTTATTGTTGTTGACCACCCTGTGCCGGGTTCGATCCCGATACATCGAGGGCAAATCCCGCTGAACTTTTAGCCGTCGCCCCGGTTCGGAGTTTAAGTGAGTTTTTTTCAGGGACCCGTTGGGCCTTTACCGCCACAAGCGCGTCCATGGGGCGTAAAAGGAGCGATGCTCGATGACTGCTGAACACCCGTCTGACCTGGCCTACAACCCGCATTTGCCGTTGTCTCAAGCCTTGTTGTTACCGCGTATCGCGATTGAAAACACCATGCCGGTGATCGACGGCGGGCAATTTGCCGTCAAGGCCGTGGCCGGGCAGGACGTGACGGTGACCAGTAAAGTGTTCGCCGACGGCCACGACAAGTTGGCGGTGCGCATTCGCTGGCGTTCGCTGCAGGATGAGGTATGGAACAGCGAGGTCATGAGCGACCTGGGCAATAACGGCTGGCGCGGCCAGTTCAACGTGCCGGAGCAAGGTCGCTATGTCTTTTGCATCGAGGCCTGGATCGATCAGTTCGCCAGTTTCCGCTATGAACTGGAGAAGAAGTTCGGTGCCGGGGTGCCGATCAGCCTGGAGTTGCAGGAAGGACGCAACCAAGTGCAAATGGCCGCCGAGCGCAGCACGGGAGAACTGAGCGAGCAACTGGCGGCCTTGCACCACGAGCTTTCCGGCCTGTTGCCGACGGAGCAGGTGGCGCTGTTCCTGGCACCGCGCAGCGCCGACCTGATGTCCCTGGCCGATCATCGACCTTACTTGAGCATCAGCCCCGAATACCCGTTGGATGTGGAGCGCAAGCTGTCCGAGTTTGCCAGTTGGTATGAGCTGTTTCCCCGCTCGATCACCGACGATCCCCAGCGCCATGGCACGTTCAATGATGTGCATTCACGCCTGGCGGTGATCCAGGACATGGGGTTCGACGTGCTGTACTTCCCGCCGATCCACCCCATCGGTCGCAGTTTCCGCAAGGGCCCGAACAATTCCCTCACTGCCGGTCCCGACGACCCGGGCAGCCCCTATGCCATCGGCAGCGAGGAGGGCGGGCACGAGGCCATTCACCCGCAATTGGGCAGCCGCGAGGATTTCCGACGCCTGGTGGAGGCCGCCGCGCAGCACGGCCTGGAGATTGCCCTCGACTTCGCGATCCAGTGTTCCCAGGACCACCCTTGGCTCAAGCAGCACCCGGGCTGGTTCAGCTGGCGGCCGGACGGCACGATCAAATACGCGGAAAACCCGCCGAAGAAATACCAGGACATCGTCAATGTCGATTTCTACGCGGCCGACGCGATTCCCAGCCTGTGGATGGAACTGCGGGACATCGTGGTGGGCTGGGTCAAGGAAGGCGTGAAGATATTCCGCGTCGACAACCCTCACACCAAACCCCTGCCGTTCTGGCAATGGCTGATCGCCGATGTCCGCGCTCAATACCCCGAAGTGATCTTCCTGGCTGAGGCGTTCACCACCCCGGCCATGATGGCGCGACTGGGCAAGGTCGGTTATTCCCAGAGCTACACCTATTTCACCTGGCGCAACACCAAGGCCGAGCTAGCGACCTATTTCAGCGAGCTCAACGAATCGCCTTGGCGTGAATGCTACCGACCGAATTTTTTCGTCAATACGCCCGACATCAACCCGGCCTTTCTCCATGAGTCGGGGCGCCCGGGCTTCTTGATCCGCGCAGCCCTGGCCACCATGGGCTCGGGTCTGTGGGGCATGTATTCGGGCTTCGAACTATGCGAATCGGCCCCGGTACCGGGCAAAGAGGAATACCTCGATTCGGAGAAGTACGAGATCCGTCCTCGCGACTTCACCGCGCCGGGCAACATCATTGCCGAGATCGCCCAGCTCAACCGCATCCGCCGACAGAACCCGGCGCTGCATACCCACTTGGGCCTGAAAATCTACAACGCGTGGAACGACAACATTCTCTATTTCGGCAAGCGCACCGCCGACGGCAGCAATTTCATCCTGGTGGCGGTGAGCCTTGATCCGCACAACCCGCAGGAAGCCAATTTCGAATTGCCGCTGTGGGAAATGGGCCTGCCCGACGACGCCCAGACCCAGGGCGAGGATTTGATGAACGGGCATCGCTGGACCTGGTACGGCAAGTACCAGTTCATGCGCATCGATCCGGCGTACCAGCCGTTCGGTATTTGGCGGATCAGCGTGGCGTAACGCAGTGCAATGTTGAGTGAGGCTGTTGTGGCGAGGGGATTTATCCCTTCGCCACGAAAGATCCCGCATAACAGACCTTTCAAGCCTGTGTCCCGCGGCTTTAATGAATTATCAGGAGTTGCAAATGGCGAAGAAACCCCGGTCTGCCACCTTCATCAAGGATCCGCTCTGGTACAAGGATGCGGTGATTTACCAAGTCCACGTTAAATCCTATTTCGACTCTAATAACGACGGGATCGGTGATTTCCCCGGCCTGATCGAGAAACTCGACTACATTGCCGATCTGGGCGTCAACACCATCTGGCTGCTGCCGTTCTATCCTTCTCCCCGGCGAGACGACGGTTATGACATTGCCGAGTACCGTGGCGTCAGCCCCGACTACGGCACTATGGCCGATGCCCGTCGGTTCATTGCCGAGGCCCACAAGCGCAATCTGCGGGTGATCACCGAGCTGGTCATCAACCACACGTCGGACCAGCACCCCTGGTTCCAGCGCGCGCGCAAGGCCAAGCCGGGTTCGAAGGCGCGTGACTTCTATGTCTGGTCCGATGACGACCACAAGTACGATGGCACGCGGATCATCTTCCTCGACACCGAAAAGTCCAACTGGACCTGGGACCCGGTGGCGGGCCAGTATTTCTGGCACCGTTTCTACTCCCACCAGCCCGACCTCAACTTCGACAACCCGCAGGTCATCAAGGCCGTGTTGTCGGTGATGCGCTACTGGCTGGACATGGGCATCGACGGCCTGCGCCTGGACGCCATCCCGTACCTGATCGAGCGCGACGGCACCAACAACGAGAACCTGCCCGAGACCCATGATGTCCTGAAGCTGATCCGTGCCGAAATCGACGCCAACTATCCTGACCGCATGCTGCTGGCCGAAGCCAATCAGTGGCCGGAAGACACCCAGTTGTACTTCGGTGATGTCGACGCCCAAGGGATGAACGGTGACGAATGCCACATGGCTTTTCACTTCCCGTTGATGCCGCGTATGTACATGGCACTGGCCCAGGAAGATCGTTTCCCCATCACCGACATCCTGCGCCAGACCCCGGAGATCCCCGCCAATTGCCAGTGGGCGATTTTCCTGCGCAACCACGATGAACTGACCCTGGAGATGGTCACCGACAAGGAGCGCGACTACCTGTGGAACTATTACGCAGCCGACCGTCGGGCGCGCATCAACTTAGGCATTCGTCGGCGCCTGGCGCCGCTGGTGGAGCGCGACCGTCGTCGCGTGGAGTTGCTCAACAGCCTGCTGTTGTCGATGCCCGGCACACCGACGCTGTACTACGGTGATGAAATCGGCATGGGCGACAACATCTACCTGGGCGACCGCGATGGCGTGCGTACGCCGATGCAATGGTCCATCGACCGTAACGGCGGCTTCTCCCGCGCCGACCCGGCCAGCCTGGTACTGCCGCCGATCATGGACCCGCAGTATGGCTACCAGTCGGTCAACGTCGAGACCCAGGCCGGCGACCCGCATTCGTTGCTCAACTGGACCCGCCGGATGCTGGCGGTGCGCAAGCAGTCCAAGGCCTTTGGCCGGGGCACGCTGAAAATGCTCTCGCCCAGCAACCGCCGGATCCTGGCCTACACCCGCGAATACACCGGCCCCGACGGCAAGCACGAAATCATCCTGTGCGTGGCCAACGTGTCCCGCAGCGCCCAGGCCGCCGAGCTGGACTTGTCGGTCTACGCCGGCATGGTTCCGGTGGAGATGCTCGGCGGCAACGCTTTCCCACCCATTGGCCAGTTGAACTTCCTGCTGACCCTGGCGCCGTACGGTTTCTATTGGTTCGCCCTGGCGGCGGAAAACCAGATGCCGAGCTGGCATGTGGAGCCGGCCCAGAGCCTGCCGGACTTCACCACCCTGGTGCTGAAAAAACGCCTGGAAGAATTACTCGAAGCGCCGTCGCGCACCACGCTGGAGCAAACCATCCTGCCGAGCTGGTTGCAGAACCGGCGCTGGTTCGCCGGCAAGGACAGTGCGATCGAGAAGGTCGACATTGTCTATGGCGTGCGCTTCGGCGATCCGCAGCAGCCCGTGCTGCTCAGTGAAATCGATGTCACCAGTGGCGGCCAGACCCTGCGTTATCAATTGCCGTTCGGCTTGCTCGCCGAAGACCAGGTCGGGGCGGCGTTGCCGCAGCAACTGGCCTTGTCGCGGGTACGTCGGGTGCGTCAGGTGGGGTTGATCACCGATGCATTCAGCCTGGAAAGCTTCGTGCGCGCCGTGCTGCACAGCATGCAGACCGCCACGGTGCTGCCGTTCGCCGAAGGTGAGTTGCGTTTCGAACCGACCGAAGGCCTGGCTGCGTTGAACCTGGGAGACGAGCCGGAAGTACGCTATCTGTCCGCTGAGCAGTCCAACAGTTCGGTGGTGGTGGGGGGGAGTCTGGTACTCAAGCTGATCCGCAAGGTGGCCTCGGGCGTACACCCGGAACTGGAAATGAGCGCCTACCTGACCGCCGCGGGTTTCAGCAATATTTCACCGTTGCTGGGTTCGGTGGTTCGCCGCGATGCCGAAGGCGAAGATGCCTTGCTGATGATCGCCCAGGGCTACCTGAGCAATCAGGGCGACGCCTGGGAATGGACCCAGAACAACCTCGAACGCGCCTTGCGCGATGAGTTGGCGGACGCCGTCTCCGAGCAGGAGCAGCATTACAACGCCCTGGGTGAATTGAAGGATTTCGCCGGCATGCTCGGCCAGCGCCTGGGGGAAATGCACCAGGTGCTGGCCCAGACCACCGACGATCCGGACTTCGCGCCGCAGGCCACCAACGCCAAGGAAGCCCAGGCCATCGGCAAGGACGTGTCCGGCCAGGTGGAAAACGCCTTGCGTCTGCTCAAGCAGAACCAAGGCCAATTGAACCCTGCGGACCAGGCCATGGTCGCACGCTTGTTGGAGCACAAGAAAACCGTTCTGGCCCATGTCCAGACGTTGGCCGGCAAGGCCGTCGGTGGCTTGCGTATCCGCGTCCATGGCGACCTGCATCTGGGGCAAGTATTGGTGATCAAGGGCGACGCCTACCTGATCGACTTCGAAGGTGAGCCGGCGCGGCCATTGCATGAACGACGGGGCAAGCACAGCCCCTACAAGGACGTCAGCGGCGTGTTGCGTTCCTTCGATTATGCGGCGGCCATGGCGATCCACTTGCATACCGTCGACAGCACGGCCGATGCCGATGCGGCGCGGCAACGGGTTGCCGAGCGTTATTTGAAAGAAGCCCGCCAGGCATTTGTCGAGGCATATCGGCTGGCGGCAGCTAGTCTTGCCCATGAGTGGAAGGATGCTGAAGGCGAAGACGCCGCGCTGGCGTTGTTCGGCCTGGAGAAGGCGGCCTATGAAGTGGCCTATGAAGCCGAGAATCGCCCCGCCTGGCTGCCCGTGCCGTTGCACGGTCTGGTCGGGTTGTTGAGTGGGCTGCAACCCTTTTCCGACTTAGCCGGACCGATTTAGTGGAGAGAATCATGAGCGTCTCGAATAAAGAACCCCAGGGCCAGGTCAAGGAATCCTTGCTGCCGGCCCCCCATGACATCGACGCGCTGGTGCGCGCCGAACATCACGATCCGTTTTCCATCCTGGGGCCACATGGCGACGGTGCTGGCGGTCAGTTCATCCGCGCCTACCTGCCTGGCGCGCTGAGCGTGCATGTGCTGGCCCGGGAGGGCGGCGATGAGTTGGGGGAACTGCAACCCACCGAAACCCCGGGATTGTTCGCCGGCCATTTCGATCGCGCCCAAGCGTACTTGCTGCGCACCCGTTGGGCCGGCGGCGAGCAGGTTGCCGAAGACCCTTACAGCTTCGGCCCACTGCTGGGGGAGATGGACCTTTACCTGTTCGCCGAGGGCAATCACCGCGACCTTAGTTCCTGCCTCGGTGCACAGCTGACCACCGTCGACGGTGTCCAGGGCGTGCGCTTCGCCGTGTGGGCGCCGAATGCACGACGGGTTTCGGTAGTAGGGGATTTCAACGTCTGGGACGGACGTCGGCATCCGATGCGCATCCGTTATCCATCCGGCGTGTGGGAGATCTTCATCCCGAGGCTTGGCCCCGGTGAAGGTTACAAATATGAAATCCTCGGCGCCCACGGCATTCTGCCCCTCAAGGCCGACCCGGTGGCGCTGGCCACGCAAATGCCACCGGACACCGCCTCGAAAGTCGCTTCGCCCTTGAAGATCGAGTGGCAGGACGACGAGTGGATGCAGAGTCGTCGCGAACGCCAGCTACCGGGCGCGCCATTGTCGATCTATGAGTTGCACGCCGGCTCTTGGCAGTGCGAAATCGACGAGGCGGGCGAGGTGGCCCGGCAATACAACTGGCATGAAATGGCCGAGCGGCTGATTCCCTATGTCAAGGATTTGGGTTTCACTCACATCGAGCTGATGCCGATCATGGAACACCCGTTCGGCGGCTCCTGGGGCTATCAGCCGCTGTCGCAATTCGCGCCAACGGCACGCTTCGGATCGCCCGACGATTTCGCCGCGTTCGTCAACGCCTGCCACCAGGCCGATATCGGCGTCATCCTCGACTGGGTGCCGGCGCATTTCCCCACCGATACCCACGGCCTGGCCCAGTTCGATGGTACCGCGCTGTACGAATACGGCAACCCGCTGGAGGGTTTCCACCAGGATTGGGACACGCTGATCTACAACCTGGGCCGCACCGAAGTGCACGGCTTCATGCTGGCTTCGGCGTTGCACTGGCTCAAGCATTTCCACGTCGACGGCCTGCGGGTGGATGCCGTGGCCTCGATGTTGTACCGCGACTATTCGCGCAAGGCCGGCGAGTGGGTGCCCAACCGTCACGGCGGTCGGGAAAACCTCGAGGCCATCGATTTCCTGCGGCACCTCAACGATGTGGTGGCGCTGGAAACTCCCGGCGCGCTGGTCATCGCCGAAGAGTCCACCGCGTGGCCGGGGGTCAGCCAGAGTACCCAGCAGGGCGGCCTGGGTTTTGCCTACAAGTGGAACATGGGCTGGATGCACGATTCGCTGCACTACATCCAGCAAGATCCGGTGTACCGCGCCCATCACCACAACGAACTGAGCTTCGGTCTGGTGTATGCCTGGTCCGAACGCTTTGTACTGCCGATTTCCCACGACGAAGTGGTCCATGGCAAACGCTCGCTGATCGACAAGATGCCCGGTGACCGCTGGCAGAAATTCGCCAACCTGAGGGCCTACCTCAGCTTCATGTGGGGCCATCCCGGCAAGAAGCTGTTGTTCATGGGGTGTGAGTTCGGCCAATGGCGGGAGTGGAACCACGACCAGCAGTTGGATTGGTACCTGCTGCAATACCCTGAGCACCGGGGCGTGCAGAAACTGGTGAGCGATCTGAACCGGCTGTACCGCGAAGAGCCGGCGCTGCATGACCAGGATGACGCGCCGCAGGGCTTCCAGTGGCTGATTGGCGACGATGCGGTGAACAGCGTCTACGCCTGGCTGCGCTGGAGCAAGGAGGGCAAGCCGGTGCTGGTAGTCGCCAACTTCACCCCGGTGCCGCGTGAGGCCTACCGGGTCGGCGTGCCGTTCGCCGGGCGTTGGGTGGAGTTGCTCAACAGCGACGCCGACACCTACGCCGGTTCCAACTACGGCAACGGCGGCGGCGCCTCCACCGAAGAAGTGCCCAGCCATGGCCAGGCCCTGTCGCTGGAACTGAACCTGCCGCCGTTGGCGGTGTTGATCATGCGGCCGGAGGGTTAGGTTCTACATAAAGGACAACTGTGGCGGTCATAGAATCAAAGATCACCACAGTTCCAATGTGGGAGCGGGCTTGCTCGCGAAAAGGGCCTGACAGTCAGCATAGATGTTGACGGTCAGACCGCTTTCGCGAGCAAGCCCGCTCCCACATGGATGTGCTCACCGGAAGGAGTTTTGTGATTCCTTCAGCGAACCAGGCACGGCTGCTTGTTATTGAACGTCCAGCCCGGAATCAGGAACTGCATCGCCACCGCATCGTCCCGCGCCCCCAGGCCCATGCCTTTGTACAACTCATGGGCCTTGGCCAGTTGGTCGAGGTCCAGCTCGATCCCCAACCCCGGTTTTTTCGGCACCTGTACGCAGCCACCCTGTATCTGCAAGGGCGCCTTGGTCAGGCGCTGGCCGTCCTGCCAGATCCAGTGGGTGTCGATGGCGGTGATGTCGCCCGGTGCCGCGGCGGCCACGTGGGTGAACATTGCCAGGGAAATGTCGAAGTGGTTGTTGGAGTGCGAGCCCCAGGTCAGGCCCCACTCATTGCACATCTGCGCTACCCGCACGGAACCCTGCATGGTCCAGAAGTGCGGGTCGGCCAGGGGAATGTCCACGGACTGCAAGGTGATGGCGTGGCCCATCTCGCGCCAGTCGGTGGCGATCATGTTGGTCGCCGTCTTGAGGCCCGTGGCGCGGCGGAACTCGGCCATGACCTCGCGCCCCGAATAGCCGTTCTCGGCACCGCAAGGGTCTTCGGCATAGGCCAGCACGTTGTGTTGGTCGCGGCACAAACGGATCGCTTCCTTGAGTGACCAGGCGCCGTTCGGGTCCAGGGTGATGCGGGCCTGGGGAAAGCGTTCGGCCAGGGCCGTGACCGCTTCGATTTCTGCGTCGCCTTGGAGCACGCCGCCCTTGAGCTTGAAGTCCTGGAAGCCATAGCGGGCCTGGGCCGCTTCGGCCAGGCGGACCACGGCGTCGGCGTCCAGGGCCTTTTCGTGGCGCACGCGGAACCAGTCGTTGTCGGCATCCGGTTCGCTGCGATAGGCCAGGTCGGTCTGCTGGCGATCACCGACATAAAACAAATAGCCGAGCATCTTCACTTCGTCGCGCTGCTGGCCTTCGCCGAGCAGGGCGGCGACCGGTACGTCCAGGTGTTGGCCGAGTAGATCCAGCAACGCCGCTTCCAGGCCAGTGACCGCGTGGATGGTGATGCGCAGGTCGAAGGTCTGCAGGCCACGGCCGCCGGCATCGCGGTCGGCGAAGGCGTGGCGCACCGTGTTGAGGATCTTCTGGTACGTGCCGATGGGGCTGCCGACCACTAGCGAGCGGGCGTCCTCGAGGGTCTGGCGAATGCGCTCGCCGCCGGGCACTTCGCCGACGCCGGTGTGGCCGGCGTTGTCCTTGAGAATGACGATGTTGCGAGTGAAGAACGGGCCATGGGCGCCGCTGAGGTTCAGCAGCATGCCGTCATGGCCGGCCACGGGCACGACCTGCATGCTGGTGATGATCGGGGCTTTGCTGGTTTCTGGAAGGCTCATCTGTACTAATCCTTGGACAATCGAATGATCAGACGTGGCTGGCAGCCGGATCGACCGGCGTCGTCACGGCTTTGGGCTTGGGCGTGTTGCGTGCGGCAAACACGATGATCGCGGCAATGATCGAGGTGGCCGCCAGGCCATAGAGGCCGCCCTGGATGGAGCCGGTGTGCTCTTCCAGCAGGCCGAACGTGGTCGGGGCGACGAACCCGCCGAGGTTGCCCACCGAATTGATCAAGGCAATCACCCCGGCGGCGATCCGCGCGTCCAGGTAAGCCTGGGGAATGGGCCAGAACAACGACGACGCCGATTTGAAGCCCAGGGCCGCGAAGCAGATGGCGACGAAGGCGAAAATCGGTCCGCCTGTGGTGGACATGAACATCCCCGCCGCCGCGATCAACAGGGCGGTGGCGACCCAGGCCTGCTGGAATTTCCACTTGGCCGACAGCGAGGCGAAGGCGTACATGCCGACGATCGACAGCAACCACGGGATCGAATTGAACAGCCCGACCTGAATGTCGCTCAGTTCGCCCATTTTCTTGATGATGCTCGGCAGCCAGAACGTGGCGGCATAGATCGTCAATTGAATGAAGAAGTAGATCAGGCAAAACAGGATGATCTGGCGGTCCTTGAGCAACTGGCCGATGGACAGTTTGATCGGCGAGGCGGCTTCCCGCGCCCGCTGTTCATCGTCGATGGCCTTGACCAGCACATCCTGTTCTTCACGGCTCAGCCATTTGGCGTCATGGGGCTTGGAGTCCAGCCAGAACCAGACGAAGACACACAGGCAGACGGAAAACATCCCTTCGATGAAGTACATCCACTGCCAGCCGTGCATGCCCAGGCCGTTGATTTGCAGCAGCAGCCCCGACAGCGGGCCGGAGATCAGCGACGCAATGGCCGAACCGCTGAGGAAGATGGCGATGGCTTTGCCACGCTCGACGCCGGGCAGCCAGCGGGTGAAATAGTAGATCACCCCAGGGAAGAACCCGGCTTCGGCCACGCCCAGCAAAAAGCGCAGGATGTAGAAGTGGGTTTCGTTCTGGATGAAGGCCATGGCCGCCGCCACCAGGCCCCAGGTGAGCATGATGCGGGTCAGCCAGATGCGGGCGCCGATTCGTTGCAGCAAGATGTTGGACGGTACTTCGAACAGCGCGTAGCCGATGAAGAACAGACCGGCACCAAAGCCATAGGCCGCAGCACCGATACCCAGGTCGTGCTCCATGTGGGCACGCACGAAGCCGATGTTCACGCGGTCGATGTAGTTGACGATAAACATGATGACGAACAGCGGCAGGATGTGGCGCTTGACCTTGGCGATAGCCGACAGCAGCACCGGATCCGCGCCGGCATTCGCCTTGAGGCTGGATGTGTTCACTGGTTTTTCTCCCACTCGTTATTTTTATGCGGGCATCGTGCAAGTGCCGATGTTGATAGACATCATACAACTTGATTTTTTTGGATGACAAGCAGTTTTTCAGCATCATTGGATTAGGTGAGAGGCGTTTTTATGCCGTATTTGTTGGGCTTTATCCGTGATTACGATTTTATCCAGCGTCTGTCCGGCTTGCGCGAAGCCGTTTTTTGAACCGGCTATCTTTGCTGAGATGGGCTGATCTTGAGTGTTGTCATACAAGTTGATGGCTTGATGATGAGATTTCCGACGCCCGCTGGTGATACGATCAGTCAGCCTGTATTCAAGGAACCCCGGCGATGCCGCAAGATACCGACGCGCCCCTGCGCAAGCGTACCCACAACCTGGCCCACGACCTGGTGACGAAGCTGAGCCAGAGCATTTTGCTGGGGCAGTTGAAACCGGGTGAGAAGCTGCCGTCGGAAGGTGCCATCGTGCAGGCCCATGGCGTCAGCCGGACGGTGGTGCGCGAGGCGATTTCCAAGTTGCAGGCTTCGGGGCTGGTAGAGACCCGCCATGGCATCGGCACCTTCGTGCTGGCGCAAACCGGCGAGCCAGGGTTGCGCCTGAATGTCGACACCGCCGCGGGAGTGCGGGCGATCCTGGAACTGCGCCTGGGCCTGGAGACCCAGGCCGTCGCCTTGGCGGCCCAGCGCCGCAGCGACCACCAGTTGCAGCAGATGCGCCAGGCGCTGGATGACTATCAGCGGTTGTCCAACAACAACGACAGCTGTGTCGAAGCCGACCGGCGTTTCCATCTGCTCATCGCCGAAGCCACCGACAACGCCTGCTTTGTCGAAATCATGCAGCACCTGGGCAGTGCGATGATTCCCAGGACCCGCGTGAACGTGGCCGAGCGCGGCCAGGCCGATCTAAGCAAGCTGGCGCAGTTGGCCAACCTTGAGCACGAGGCGATCTTCAACGCGATCAAGCGCCAGGACCCGGACGCCGCCCGCGCCGCCATGTGGCTGCACCTGACCAACAGCCGTGACCGGTTTGGCGCGGGACCCTGACGGTTCATCGTCGCCTGATCCTCCGCTATCGCGAGCAAGCTCGCTCCCACATTTTTTCGAGGTGTTCTCAACTGTGGGAGCGAGCTTGCTCGCGATGGCGGCGGCACACCCAACATTTCCATAACTGACCCACCGCTTCTCACAAGAGGGACGTGGATATTTCCGTGGCTCAGCCCGCTTTGGCCGGACCGGTGGTGGCGTTTCCGGCCATGGGGGTGGGGGTGCTTTTCATCAGGGCATCCAACGCCTGCCGGTAGTTTTTGCCCGCCAGGCTCATGCTGTTGTTATGTGTTCCCCCGGGTACCAGCAGCAGACGCTTGGGTTCCCGGGCGGCGTTGAACAGTTGCTCACTGAAGTGTGGCGGCACGTAGCGGTCGGCGGCGCCATGGACAATCAGCAGCGGCATGTTGATCTCACCGATCTTGTCGATGGAGTCGAACTTCTGCGACAGCAACCAGCGCACCGGCAGGGATGTATTCGCCATCGAGGTGGCGACATCGCCCAGGGAGGTGAACGTGGATTCGATCACCAGGCCCCGGGCCTGGGCTTTGCCATCCTTCGCCGCCTTCTGCCCGAGCTGCGCAGCGAGGTCCACCGCGACGGCGCCGCCCAGGGAGTGACCATAGATCAGCCGCAGGCCTGGGTCCGGTTGCAGCACTTCGAGACGCTCCCAGGCGATGCGCGCATCTTCATAGACACTCGCTTCCGATGGCAGCTCTCCATGGCTTTTGCCAAAGCCCCGGTAGTCGATGGCCAGCACCGAATAGCCCAGCGCCCGCAGTTGTTGGATACGAAACAACTGGCCGGTCAAATTCCAGCGTACACCATGTAAATACAGGATGGCCGGCGCGTTCTTGCGTTCGGCCGGCCACCACCAGCCGTGGATGTTTTCCCCGGCCTTGAAGCTTTTTGGCTTGAGGTCGAACTCCTGCACGCCGCTGGGCAGCCCACTGAACCAGCTCGCCGTCCCCGGCTCGATGCGAAAGACCAGTTCCCGCTCCTTATGCTGCAACACAGCGCAGCCCACCGGCAGGCCGACCACCAATGCGATCATGCACAGCCAGACCAACCAGCGGCGTTTCAGGCCAGAAAGTAAGAGTGAAGACATCGATGCCATTCGCTAGTCGAAACCGAAGATGCCTTGTAGCAGATTCTCCGAAAGCGGCGCAGGGATTTGCGACTGTCATTCGTCTGAAGTGCGCTTTTCGACGTTAGAAAATCCCCCACGATCAAGCCTCCATGACAGGGGGGATTACGCCTTCTCAAGCTCAACCAGTTCAACCGTCCGCTCAGTGTTGCCATACCCCACCTTTGGCACCCCCGCCAGGCGCTGATGCAGCACCTGGGTCAATGAGCAGCCAGGTGCCAGGTAGGTGTCGCCGAAATCCCCATTCAGTTGCATGGGATGAACAATCACTTCCAGCAAACCATGATCCGGTGCGGCGGCGTGCTGCAAGTCGGCTGGCGTGCAGACATAGTCGGCCGTCGCGCCGCATAGGCGACGCAGGCGGCGATTGAGTAAGGTCTTGAAGATTCGCTTGGGGACATTCAGGTTGGCGCCCAGGTTGCGCGTCAGGCGAATGGGCACATCTTGCCGCGCAGCGAAGCGCGCCACCAATGCTCCGATGGGCCAGATGTTATGTACGTGTTGATGGGAGTCGAGATGGCTTGGGCGCAATCCGTGGTCCAGGCAGCGTTGCCATTGTGCCTGGAGTTCGTCCTGTATGGCGGCGAGGTCCTTTGAGCCCAGGTGCAGGCAATAACGTGACAGTCCGAAGTTGAACTGGCCGTCCACATCGCAAAACGCCGGGCGCGACTGTATGGCCTGGCTCAACGGCTGCCCATGGCTGAGATTGATATGCAGGCCGATGCGTCCCTTGAGCCGGGGCTGTTGGGCCAATATACATGCCTGTTCGAAGCCCGGCGTATTGGCCATGATGGTGGCGGAACTGATCAGCCCTGCTTCGAAGGCTCGAACGATTGTCGTGTTTTCGCTGCGGCTCAACCCGAAGTCGTCAGCGTTGATGATCACTTGGCGGGGCATGTGAGATCTTCTGTTCCTTGGGGGTAGAGGATGAATCCGTTGCCGTGTTTTTTTGGCGAGGGTGTTTACGAAGCCAGGGTTTAAGACTTTTCCAGAGTCGCAGGGCGAGCCCGAGGATCAGGCCACCGAGTTGCCAGGAATAAAAACTCCAACGCCAGTGCTCCAGTTGTCCGGTCATGCGTTCGTGCAATTGATGGCTGGAATTGTCGAGACTGACCCGTGACGCATCGATCCAACGCCAGTTTTCGTCCAGCCCCCAGCGAATCCACTCTTCGAGTAATACCCGGCCGCTGCCCAGGTCAGCGTGCTGCGGCAGGAATGCGAGGTTGTAGTCATACAATCGGCCTTGGTCCAGCAGGCCGAGGCGATAGCTGATGCATTCACCGTTCAGCTCCAGCATCACCACCCGTACCAGGCCTTGGGCGGCGAGGGCGGTGAAGGCATGGTTCATCCATTGCCGGCGCCTGGGGTCGGCGAAGATGCCGACACCTTCCTCGCCTTTCCAACTGGCGGCCTCGACGTCGGCCAGGGCTCGCAACAGCTGCCCCATGCTGATGGCGTCCGGTGTCACACGGCGGATTTCGGCACCGCAAGCGGCGATCCGCTTGCGCGCCCGGCGCAACTTGTAGCGTGGATCGCCAGAGATTTCCTGATGGTCGCTTTCGCTGATCAGGTGCACCGGAACCCGGCAACTGAGTCGTCGCTCTCCGGTCGAGCTCATTGCCATCCAGGCACTCAAGACACTTTGCTCGCCGACCGGCTCCACCACTTCATTGAGTTGCAACATCGCGTGGGGCAGTTGCTGACGGATCTGCATCAGCGCCTGGCCCATACCTTCGGTGTCCAGGCGCGCCAGCAGGGCGATGCGGTCGGCCAAGGGGTAACCCAAGTGATGCAACACCCGGAACCGCAGTCCGCCGATACGCTCATATCCCGAAACCAGGGGCAGGCATAGCGACAAGTCCTGGTCCTGCCAGCCCAGTAACACATGCAATTGCTGATCAGGCAACAGGGCAAATTCCGCCGCTTGCAGCCAGGCCAGGGTATTGAACGGGGTTGCGTCGGCCACCTGGGTTCGCAGCTGTTCATAAGCTGATACAGGAAAGTCCTCCGCGCCCAGGGAGCGACACCATTGGAACCGGATTGTCATGGACGTCAGGCCGCCGCTGTGGATGCAACCGGCTTGGCCGGTTTACGAAAAGAGTCCAGGACCGAGCCGGTATAAAACGTGTCACGGAAGAACCGCCAGCGGCCGAACAAGCAATACATATGGGTGATCTGGCCGCGCTCCTGATAGTCCATGCGCAGGTGTAGCTTGACGGCTGGAATGTTGCGCAGCTCGAAGACATCGACCACTTTGTCGCAACCTTGCTTGGCCATGGCTTTCCACAGATCCAGCTGTATATCCACCGATAATTGGGTCCCCCAGTAAGCGCGGTACAGCTCACCGCCGAACTCGAAGAACTCGCCCGGTTTCACCGGAAACCAGCAGCGAAAGAAATGGCGGTCGAAATAGTCCCGTGTACTGCCCCAGATGAAAGCGACGGTGTCGCCCTTGTCGTCCAGGTACATGAGCCCGGCGTAGCCTTCGGCAGCCAGTTCGCGCATGGTCTCGACGCGGTCGCCAAAGTAGGTGGCGAAGGCATCGGCATTGCTGATGGTGATGCGTTCCCGGCGCAACGGCGTATAGGGCCTGAGGTTATTGGGCGGTATCGGGCTGACCAGATCGCGCTCCATCCACACCAGTTGTTCGTGGAAGTACACGTAGTGTTTGCACAGCTGATTTAGAACAGTGCGCAGCCCTTTTTTCCGAATTCGATCACGCAATTTCTGCAGAATGTTCATGGTGCCTCCTGGCGAGGGGCGGGTTGGGAAAAGATCCCATCGCGAGCTTGCTCGCGATGGGGTGGTTAGAGCGCCATGGACATCAGGCCGGCGCAGTCGATGCAAGCGGTGGCGCCGGTTTACGGAAGGCGTCCAGTACCGAGCCGCGGTAGAAGGTGTCGCGGAAAAACCGCCAGCGACCGAACAGGCGATACACGTGGGTGATCTTGCCGCGTTCCTGGAAGCCCATGCGCAGGTGCATCTTGATCGCCGGGGTGTTTTGCAAATCGCAGACATCGACCATTGTGTCGCAACCTTTGTCCGCCATGATTTTCCACATTTGCACCTGCATGTCCGCCGACATACTGGAGCCCCAGTAGGCGCGGATCATCTCGCCACCGAACTGAAAGTACTCACCAGGCTTGATCGGGAAGTTGCAGCGATAGAAATGCCGGTCGAAGTAGTCCCGTGTGCTGCCCCAGGCGAAACCCACGGTGTCGCCCTGAGCATCCAGGTACATCAAGCCTGTGTAGCCTTCGGTCGCCAGCTCGCGCATGGTTTGGACGCGGTTGCCGAAGTGCCGGGCAAACGCGTCGGCATTGTCGACCGTGATGAACTCCAGGCGCATCGGCGGGTAGGGCTTGAGGTTATGCGGGGGGAGTGGGGTTCGCACATCGTGCTCCAGCCACACCAGTCGGGTGTGGAAAAACACGTAGCGCCTGAACAGCTGTTTGAGGACGGCGCGCAGGCCTTTTTTCTGAATGCCATCACGTAATGCTTGCAGAACGCTCATGGTGCCTCCTGACGGGTGGCGGGTTGGGGGAAAGAGAGGGCGCTCCAGCCCAGCGCAAACACGGTTTCTCCTGGCAGGAGAAAACGGATCTGCCCGGCCTCGCAGTTGAACGGGGCGCTACGGCTTTGGTTGTCGGGGCCGAAATACACCAGTTCGGCTTTCGCCTGGGGGCAGGGCCCACCGTCCAGGCTGACCTGTTGCGGGCGCGTGCTTTTGTTCACGCCCAGCAGGCTGCGCCTGGCGTCGGTGGCCATGGCCAGCACGTCGACTTCGAAGGCGTCGTTATCCAGGCGTAGCACCAGGTCGAGCCAATGCTGTTGGATGAACTGTTGGGCCAGACCCACCGGCTTGAGTTCGAAGCGCTGGCTGTCCAGCACTCGCACCATGCCTTTGGGGTATTCAGGTTCGTCGGCGAGCATGAACCAGTTGAGCATCTCCAGCCAGCCGTCGGCCGAGGCGTTGATGACCACGGACGTCCACCACAGGGCGGCGTAGTGGGTTTCCTGGTCGTAAGGGCTCAGGCTCGAGCCGCTGGACATGTTGGTCTGGTCCAGCAGCAAGGCCTTGTTCGGCCGGCCCTTGCTGTCCAGCCCCACCAGGCCGGCTGCACGGCGCACGCTGTTGCGATAAACCCGGGTCGCCAACAGATCGCGGATCATCCATTCATGCCAGGCCAGGGCGTCGATCTGGTCGCCGTAGTTGGCCAGCAAGCGCCGCGCCCAATCGATCCCGCGCCGCTCAGCGGCGTTTTCCGCCAAAGGACCATTGGTGAACCGGGAGCTGGCCGGTATGGCAATGCGCACCCCGGCACGGGCATTGGCGGGGATGGCGCGAACCTGATTGGCCATGCTCTCGAACACCTGCTGGTAGCTGGCGAAATCCGGGTAGTTGAGGTTCGGCTCATCGGCGAAACTGAGGTAGTGGATGCCTTTGCCGCCCAAGGCGCGGGTCGCCATGAGCCAGGCTTGCAAACCGTTGTTGCTGACGCGGTCGGCCCGCAGGTCGGCCTTGCGCGCGCTACCGGCCAGCAGAGTGATGTCCCGGGTGATGCCGAAGCGGTCCTGGTACAGGCGCCGAAACTGATTTTCATGGTCCGGCCTGTCTGCGGTGATGTCGACCAGGCTGTAGTAGCTGGCGGCCTGGGGCTTGAGGGCTTCGATCACCGGGTAGGCCGATGGCGGGGGCATGACGTAGGGCAGGTAGACTCCCAGCTTCGGGGTTGTCCCCAGGACGTCGTCATAGAGTTTCAGACGCACCTGCCCCGGGTCCTGGCGCAGCGGTTGCAAATGCCCTGGGTCTTGGGCGAACAGGTTCGCCGTGCCATCCAGCCAGAATGCCGCCTTGCCGTTGCCCTGCAATTGCAGGCGCCAGGTTTGCTCGACATTGGCGACGGGCAATGCCACTTGATCGAACTGCCCATAGGCCGGATACGGCTTGAGGTTCAACTGCACCTGTTTGCCATCGGCGACGCGCCGGGCTTGCAGGCTGCGCACGCCGCCGTGGAACTTGCCCGCCAGCATGGCCTGTTCGCCAGGGGCAACCTTGAAATACAACTCATCGCCGTCGTGGGTTTCGGCATTGAAATGCACCTTGGCCGGGGCGAACAGCGCCCGGGTATGGGCGTCGTGTTCGACGGTGTAGCGGCGGAAACTGTAGCCGGGAATTTCCAGGCGATAGCTGGCGGCCCCTGGCAGCAAAGGCCACTGCTGCTCGCCACGTTCCTGGACGGCCTTGATCAGGCGTTCACCCACCAGGCGCCCTTGGCCGTCGAGCAGGTACAGGTGTTCTGTGTTGGCGTCGGCCTGCCAGGCGGGTACCCAGCGCACGGTCACGTAGTCCGGGCGGTCGGTCTGCAGGTACAGGCTGCCATCGCGGATGCCGGTCCATTGCATGGCCGCGCCATGGGCCAAGAAGGCCAGGCCCCAGAGGTACAGGCCGGCAGCCACCTTCCTCCGCCACCGCGCCGGCCCCGTCGCGAGCAAGCTCGCTCCCACAGAGGGCGGCACATTCACCCTGGATGCAAGCTGAGCCACCGCCTTCACAAGGACAACCCCGCACCCTGTGGAAGCGAGCTTGCTCGCGATGGCGGTTTGGCGGACAGCGATGCTCATGCCGATTTCCCCAGCAGCATCTGGCGCATCGGCAGCAAATCGCTGGGCAGGATGATCAGGGTCTGCCACAGCGCCACGCCACTGAGGCGGCAGTACATCGCCAGCAGCGCCAGGGTCACGCCCAGGTAGGCGATTGACGACGCGGCGGCAGCGCCGACGATGCCGTAGCGGGGGATCAGGATCAGGTTCAACGCCAGGTTCAACAGCGCGCCCAGGCCCATCAGCAACGACACCGTGCCGGGTCGGTCCTTGCCCAGCAGATCCAGGCGCAGGATGCTCGCGTAGCACAGCCCGAACAGGCCTGGTAGCAATGCCAGCAAGGCGGGGTAAGCCGGTTGGTAAGCGACACCGAACAGGGTGACGATCAGCCATTCGCCGATCAACGCCATGCTCAGGCAAGCGCCGAGCATCACCGTGGCGGTCAGGCGCAGCGCCAGGGGGGTCAAGCGCTGCATGTCACTGTCTTGTTGCAGCAGGCGTTTCATCAGTGGCGTGGTGACAGCTTCCGGCACGATCAGCAGCAGTTCGGCGGCGGCGCTGGCCATGGCGTAGTGACCCACGGCCGTGCTGCCCAACAGGGCGCCGATGAACAGGTAGTCCGAGCGCAGTATCACTTGTTGGAACAACAGGTCCGGGTGGCTGCGGGCGCCGTAGCGCAGCAGCTCGTTCTGGCCGGCGCGGTCCCATTGCAGGGTGATGTCCTGATCCCGGCGCAGCCAGACCCAACCGGCCAGCACCACCAGGCTCAGGCCCGCCAGCCAACTGATCAGCGCCGCTTCCAGGGCTGCGTCTTTCCACAGCCAGAACAGCGCAATAAACAACAGCAGGGGCGCCAGGGATTCCAGCAGGCGCAAGGCATTGAAGGCGCCCACGCCACCGGAGGCGTTGTGCAGCGTCAGCAGGCCACTCTTGAGCACGGTCAGCGGCACGGCCAGCAACAGCAGCCAGGCGAGCAATCCCAGTTGTGTAGTGATGTCCAGTTCACCGCCGAACTCGCGCACCAGTGCCACCACCAGCACGGTCAGCAGCCCGGCCAACAGGCAACCGAAGACCAGCACCTGGCTGAGCAAAAGACCCATCGAGCGCTGCTGCGCCGCCTGATAGCCCACGGCGGAATTCAGGCCGCCGCTGGTGGCGGCGCTGATCAGGTCCGGCAGGGTGCTGAGCAAAGCAAACAACCCGCGTTCGCTGGGCCCGAGAATCCGTGCCAGCAGGACATTGCGCAGCAGACGCAGGCCGATCATCGCCAGGCGCGTGCCCATGCTCAGAGCCAGATGCTTGAGGTAATGAGCACGGCTCATGGGCGTGTCCCTCGGCGAATGCGCCAGGCTAGCAATTCAGGATGTTGGGCATTGCGCTGACTGACGCCGAAGCGCGGCAAGTTCAACGGATCGCCGTCGGGGCGATACAGCCCCGCCTCGGTGCCCAGGGCGAAGCTAAAACCGTGGGCCGCCACCTGTTGGCGCACGCGGGCATCGTGATCGCCGTTGGGGTAGCAATACACCGGCAAGGGCTGGGCGCAGCCGTTTTCCAGGGCGGTCCAACTGCGCGTCAGTTCTTCGTGCAGGCGCTGGTCGTCCAGCCCGGTCAGAATCGCGTGGCTGGCACCATGGGGACCGAAGCGGATCAGGCCGGAATCTTCGAGCATGCGCACCTGGGACCAGTCCAGGGCCTGGGGTTGGGAACCCTGCGGGCAGGCGTCGGTGAGTTCGCTCAAGGTGTGTGGATCGAGGCTCTTGAGGCTTTGCAGGTAATGCAGCAACGCCAGGCTGCGACGCTCGTCGTCGATATCATCGAGCAGCACCGGCAACGGGCGGCCGGCGTGCTGCAAGTGCTCGATCAACGAATGCCGGGCCACCTGGCCATGGCTACCCCAAAGGGTCTCGCCGATGCTCTCCCACCAGAAGTGCTGGCGACTGCCGATGAAATCGGTGGACAGGAAAATGCTCGCCGGCACCTGGTATTGGCGCAGCAGAGGAAAGGCATTCATGGCGTTGTCGCGCCAGCCGTCGTCAAAGGTCAGGGCCACCCGCGGACGGTTCGGGACGCTTTCAGGATCGGCCAGCAACAAGCTCATCAGCGGCACACACTCGAAATGCCGTAGCAGCCAGATCAGCAAATGTTCAAACGCATCGGGTCCCACGCACAGCTCGTTGCGATGGGGCAATTCGGCGGCGCGGTCGTTGTTCAGGACACGATGCAGCATCAGGATCACGCCGGCGCCACGCAGGGGGTGGCGACCCAGGGACGTGTTCAGGTACAGCCAGCCGCCGGTGCGCTTGAAGACTTGTTTGATCGACATCGGCTCTTCTCCTTAGCGATTCTGCTCGGGGTTCCATTGGCTGTAGCGATGACCCCGCAGGAACTGCCAGAGCCCGATACTCATACCCGCCAGTGTCACCAACACGAACGCCGCCAGGCGAAAGGGCCGGGGCAAACGGTGGCCGGCGTCCATCAACCCGATCAGTGCCATGGCGTAGCCGAGCAACTGCGCCACCAGGCTCAGGCGATAGAACGGATGGTCGTTCCACAGCCAGGCATTGCTCAGCAATAGGGGCAACAGCAACACCGGCGCCAGGCGGCGGATCAACTTGTGGCTGATCAGTCCGATGGCATAGAGGCCATGACGCAACGGGTTGAGCAGCTCCCGGCGCTGGGCCAGGCTTTGCAACCCGCCAACGGTGACCCGCTGGCGCCGGCGAAACTGTTTATCGGCTTCGTCCACGCCCTGGTCGGTCACCCGGGCGCTTGGCACGTAGACGATGGACTTGCCAGCGGCCGGCGCGCAGGTGCTGAGGAAAAAGTCATCGTTGACCTGGGCCGGGATCGGCTGGAACAGCGCCCGACGCAAAGCCAGCAGGGCACCGTCGGCCGAGACCATGCAACCGGTGCGGCTCTCCACCCGCCGCAACCAGCCTTCGTAATGGCGATACAGGCTGTCGCCCAGGCTCAGGCCTTTGCCCGGCACCGGGATTTCCATGTGCCCGGCACAGGCGCCGACTTCCGGATCGCCCAGCGGCGCCAGCAGGTGGCCGAGGGTATCGACGGCCCATTGGTTGTCGGCGTCGGTGAACACCAAGATCTCGCCGCGGCTGTGGGCGACACCGGTGTTGAGGGCGGCGGCCTTGCCCTGGCGCGGCAGGTCGAGCACGGTGATGCGCGGGTCGATCACTCTGCGTGCGCACACCACCGTATCGTCGGTGGAGCCGTCGCTGGCGAGGATGATTTGCAGTGAATGGGCCCGATAGTCCTGGGCCAGCAAGGTCCGCAACTTCGCCTCGATGTGCCGCGCTTCGTTGTGGGCGGCAATGACGATACTCACGTCCATCGGCAGCGCCTTGCCGTAGTGCCGCAGCGGAAACAGCGGCGCCAGCAGGCTCAGCATCAAGGGATAACCGAGGTACGCGTACACCGGCAGCAGCAGGCACGACCAATAAATGAACTCAGCCACGGGCAGGTCTCCTGACGTTCCAATGACACAGGTTGAGCAGCAAGGCGGCGCCGGTCAGGTGCAGGCGCACCCCATGCAAAGCCCACAATTGCAGGGTCAGGCACGGGTCGCGCCGACTCTGGCGCAGGCTCAGCAGCAGAGGGGGCAGCGCAGTGACCAGCAACAGCATCAGCGCCAGGTGCAACTGCCCCTGGAACACCGCGAGCAAGGCCAGCAGGTCCAAGCACCAAGCGCCGACGGACAGGGCCGGGAAGCGCAGCAGGCGCAGGCTCGGGCCATGGCTGCGCAGCAATTGCAGATGACTGCCCTGGCGCCACAGCTCCTTGCTCATCCACTCGCGCCAACTGCCTTCGTAGCCCCAGTGCAGGGCCACGCTTTCGTTGACCAACAGCAACTGCGCCTCGGCCTGGCGCAGGCGCAGGGAAAAATCCTTGTCTTCACCGGTGCGCAGGGTTTCGTCGAAGCCGCCGACCCGTTCGAACCAACTGCGGCGCATCAACAGGTTGGCGCTGGGCAGCCACTGCACCCGATGCAAGAGGCGTGACCCCGAACGTTGACTGCGGCGCTGCCAGGCTTCGGCGAACCACGGTGCCTGCCGGGGCGTGTCCAGGTCCAGGCCCAGTACATCGCCCTGGTGGCCTTCGAGTTCCAGCAACAGCTTGAGCCAGTCCGGCGGCATCTCGATGTCGGCGTCGATGAACGCCAGCCATTCACCCCTGGCGACGGCGGCGCCGCGATTGCGCAGGGCGCCGATGTGCACGCCGGGTACGATCAGCACTCGCGCGCCCAGCTCGTTGGCAATGCGCGGGCCGTGGTCGTCGGAGCCGTTGTCCACCACGATCAACTCGCATTCCAACTGCGCCTGGCGGGCTGCTTCCTGGGCCGCCTGCAGGGTGCGGCCGATGTGTCGGGCCTCGTTGTACATCGGGATCACAATACTGACGCCACTCATGGATGAGCCTCCTGTGCCGTGGCCTGTTCGGCGTCGTAGCGCAACACGCTGGTGAGGGCGAGCATGATCCACAGCAACTTGTGGTTTGGCGCACTGAGAAACATCAGGAACAGTCCCAGCGACAGGAAACTCATGCCCAGGTGCGTCAGCAGGTCCGCCTGTGCCCAGTCGCGGCGCTGCAGCCAGAGCCGACGGGCGTGCAGCAGGTTGTACAGGCCAAGGCCAAGCATGCCGACGAACATCAGCCCGCCCGGCACGCCGATTTCGCTGAAGATTTCCAGGTAGGTGTTATGGGCCCGGCGATACAGGTCCCCCAGCTTGCGGTTGGCCGAGAACGCCTTGGCATAGCCGGTGGGGGCGTAGTGCAGGGGAAAGGTTCCAGGCCCAGACCCGAGTATCGGGTTCTCGCGGATCATCTGGCTGCCGACCAGGATGTACGAGGCGCGGCGGCCCAGGGATTCGTCCTTGTGAGCATTGACGCCGGCGCTGAGGATGCTCAACGACTGGATGCGTGCCACGTAGCCGGCGGGCATCACCGCGACCGCCAGGGGAATCAACAATGCCAGCCCAAGCATGGCGAAGCCCAGGTGCCGCGGACGGATGCGCGGCAGCTGCGCACGATAGTGGTACAAGCCGATCACCAAGCTGAGCAACAGCACCACCAGTCCGGAGCGCGACTCGGTCTTGGTCATGCCGCCGAGCAATAGAATGAACCCCGCACTCCAGAACAATCGGTGCAACAGGTTCGGACTGCGCAGTACCAGCCACAAGGCCAGCGGTACGGTGAACGCAATCAACAGGGCAAAGACGTTGGGGTCTTCCAGCAGGCCGGATGCGCGGCCCTGATCCTGATACTGGGCCGAGAACATCGCGAGCACGCACGTGGTGGAAACGCTCACCGTCATCAGGCGGGCGAACAGGTCCAGATTCAGTTCGCGACCGATCAGCAGGGTGATCACGAATAGAATTAGCCCCACCGTCAGCTCTCGCAGGTGGGTCAGGGACAGGTCCATGTTTTCCGAGAGCAACAGGCTCAGGCCATACAGCACCATGAAGCCGATCAGAGGCTTCCAGATATTGCTGCGCAAGCGTGTCGCGGGAATCTGGTGCAGGGCCAGTTGCAGCATCAAGATCAGGATCAGCGCCAGGCCAAAGAACTTGCTGCCGGAAAACGCGCTGTCCTTGAACAGGCCTTCGAATGGCACCAGCGCGGCAATGCCCAGCAAACCCCAGCCGGGCTTGCGGTACAGCACGGCGACGCCGACCAGGCCGAGCACCGCGCCCGGGGCGAGGAACGGATAAGGGCTGGCCAGCAACGCCAGGCACACCAGGCCCAGCAGGCTGATGATCGAGAGTGGGACAATCATGAGCGAGCCTCCCGTGCCGTGCGGATGTAAAGCTGCGACCAGCGTTCGGCCAGCGTGCGCAGGTCGTAGCGATCCTGTTGGGTGCGGCGTGCGTTGTCGGCGAGGATCCGCGCCAAGGGCGGTTCGCTGAACAGCGTTTCGATCTGCGCCGCCAGGTCCGCACTGTCGGCCGGTGCCGCGAGCAGGCCGTTATGGCGGTCCTGCAACACGTCGGGAATGCCGCCGACACCGAACGCCACCACTGGCACGCCGGCCTGCATGGCTTCGAGCAGAATCATCGGCGTGCCTTCGGTGCGCGAGCTGATCACCAGCGCGTCGAGGCGACTCCACCAGGCGTTCATGTCGGTCTGGTAGCCGGGTAATTCGATGCGCGTGGGCAGCCCGGCGTCGGTGATGCGTTTGAGCAGCGTCTGGCGTTCCGGGCCGTCGCCGAGCATCACCGCGTGCAGCGACGAATGCCGCTGGCACAGGGGGATCATGGCGTCCAGGAACAGGTCCGGGCCTTTCTCGCTGCTCAGTCGGCCGACGTAGCCGACCCGCCAGCGTTGCTGGTCGGTACGGTGGGCCAGTGGTGTGCTGGCCGCTGGCAGGCCGTTGGGGATCACGTCGAGTTTCTCCGCTCGTACGCTGGCCCGGCGGTGCAGCGTGGCGATGCTTTCGGCCACGCAGACCACTCGCTTGACCGAGGCGGTGCGGCACAGTTGCAGGCTCAGCCAGGTGTAGAAACGCTGCTTGGGGCTGCGCGGCGTGAAGCCATGCTGGGTGATCACCAACGGCAGGCGCAGCAGCGTGGCCGCCGACCAGCCGAACAACAGCCCCTTGAAGTTGTGCGTGTTGATCAGCGGTCGCTCGTCCCGGCGCTGGCGCAGGTGCTGCAACAGCTCGGCCCAACTGGCGCAGTGACGGCAATCGACCCCGGCCTGGCGAAAACGCGTGATCAACGTCGGCGGCGCCGCCAGGAACAGCACCTGATGCTGTCCGGGCGTTGCCAGGCAATGATCGAGCAGCATCCGCTCGGCCCCATAGAAGCCACCGCTGTCGAGCAGATGAATGATCGACAGGGGGCCGCTGTGGCGGGGCGGGTCGAACGGCGCGTTCAATTTCGCACCCAATGGACAAGGCTGGGCAGGCTCCAGTTGCGGTGCGGATTGACCTGCTCGGGGGACTGTTCGTTGATCACCAGCAGCACCGGCACATCCAATTGCCGGGTGATTTGCGCTGGGTGCTTGAAGCGGTGATCGAAGAACTCACGCACATAGACCAGGGCGATCGCCAGCAGCAGGCCGCTGAACATGCCGAAGACAATGATCAGCATCGGCTTGGGAAAGGCCGCGGCGGTCGGTTCGAACGGCGGGCTCAGGACCCGGGCGTTGGACAGATCGTTGTCCAGCGAGCGCGCGGTGCTGGCTTCGGCGAAGCGCTGGGCGTAGGTGGAGAAGGCCGCGTGCAAGGCATTGATTTCGGTGTCCATCTGCCGCAGCTTGCTTTGGGTTTCCTGCAACTGATGGATGCGCTCCTTGAAGGCGGCGATGCGTTCGACTTTCTGATTGATCACCGAACTGACCACTGCCAGATCGGTGGTGCGTTCCTGGATCCGGTTGTTGACCACTTTCAGGAACTGCTGGCGCGTGCGGACGATCTGTTCCCGGGCCAGCAGCATCGGTTCGCTGCTGGGCTGGAAGATCGCCAGGTCATTCATGTAGCGGCTGACCTGGCTGGTCAGTTGCTCGCCCAGTTGTTTGATCTCCCGGTCCTCGAAGGCAATGTTGTCCACGGTAGTGGTGAAGGTGAACGGGAAGGTGTAGTCGTTGAACCGGGAGCTGTTCGCCGCCGCCAGGCTGGTCTTGAGGTAATCGAGCCAGCGTTGGCTTTGCAGCAGGCGATCCTGATACAGGTTCAGGGCCTGTTCTTCGGTGTTGATGGCGTTCAGGCGGAAGGTGATTTCTTCCTTGGGATCGGACGAACCGATGTTTTCCAACAGCCCCAGCCGGGTGCCTTCCAGGCCGTCGAGGCGGGTCTGGTATTGGGCTTTCTTCTGCTCGTAGAAGGTCTGCGGCAGTTCGATCGATTGCAGGTCCTGGCGGTTGCTGAGGTAGTTCTGCAGCAATTGCGCCACGAAGCGGGTGCCCTGGGCCGGGTCGCCGAAACTGTAGACGATGGAAATGACGTTGGAGCCGGGCAGGGTCTCGATCTTCAGGTTTTCGATGGCCTCGTCGGTCAGCGTATCGAGCACGGTGTCGCGCACCGGATCGACCTCCAGGCCCAGGCCATCGCGCAGCGGGTTGATGACGTACTCGCGCAGGGGCTGGGTGATGTACTTCTTGAGCGGCTCGCTCACCCATTTGTTGAGAATGCCCGGGCTTGGGGTGTAGTCGCCCTGGTCGCGCAGAGCGCTGATGGTCTGCCTGATCAACGCCGGTGAGCGCAGGATATTGCTCTCGGTTTCCATGTCCGCCAGGGACGGCGGGATGAAGGTGGCGTTTTCCTGGTTCAGCGACGTGGTGGCGTCGCCCTGGGAGAGTTTTTTCGACTGGACGATCACCTGGGCGGTGATGTCGAAGCTCTGTTTGAGCATCAACGGCAACACCAGGGCGATCACGGCGAAGATCAGGAAGACGCGCTTCACCCACTGCTTGTTGGCGAAGAAGATCCTGAAGAACTCGTGCAAATAATTTTCCTTGGGATTCATGATCAATTACCTGCTGCAGAAGTGTCGGTACTGGATCTGCTGCTGTTGTCGCCTTTGCTATCGAGGCGGTAGCCCAAGCTGACGCCAACGCCCTGGAACAGCACCACGTCGGCCAGTTGCCGCGCCATTTCACCGGCTTTGGCCAGGCCGGTCTTGGGCACGTACAGCATGTCTTCCGGCTGCAGATAGGCGATCTGCGAGGCGTCACCGCTCAGGGCTTTTTCCACGTCATAGTGGCGGGCTTCGACCTGGTTGCCGTTGCGGCGCATGATCACCACCGAGTCGAGCCGGGCCTTGACGTTGGTGCCACGGGCCAGGGTCAGGGCCTCGAGGACGGAGATTGGCCGGCGGATCGGGTAGGAACCAGGCTGTGCCACCTCACCGAGAACATAGATCTCGTTGCCGGCGGTGGATTTGAGCAGCACGTCAACGGTCATGCGCCCGGGCAGTTGGGCGTATCGCTCGTTGAGGAACGTTTCCAGCTGTGTGACGGTCATGCCCTGCAGGGGCACGGAGCCGATTTCCGGGAAGCTCGCGTAGCCATCCCGGCCCACGGTGATTTCCCGGCTCATGCCGGTACCCGGGTGGGTCAAGGTGTTCCTGAGGTTCGTCTCGCTGGACAGCGGGCTGGTCACCAGCACCGTCAACTGATTGCGGTTGGGCTGGAACAAACTTTTCTGGTCATAGGCACGCTGGACCGCCAGGCGGGCTTCGTCGGTGGTCAGGCCGGCGACTTTCACCGAGGTGTTGGCCCCCGGCAGTTCGATGCTGCCGTCGGGCATCACCTGTTGCGTGCCGTTGAGCTGGCTGGCGGCGGTGAAGTTCAGCGCCACCTGGTCGCCCGCCTGCACCCGATAGGCCTGGGGCCCGGTGGTGCTGATGTGAAAGATCACATCCAGTACGTCCTGGGGCCGCAGGGTCTGTTCGACCTTGGGCATGTCGGTGGCCTGGGCGTTGGCCGGTGCGGCCGTGAGTATCTGCACCGGCATCGAGCGGGTATCGCTGGTGCTGGAGCAACCGGCAAGCGGCAGCAACAGCAGGACAAGCATTCTGGCGTTCATCTCGTCATCCTTTTGCAGGCTTACAGGTTGTTGTAGAGCCACTTGGGCATGTAGTACTTGCGGCGGTTGAACACGCTGCCGACCACTTTCGCGCCCGCTTGGGACAGACGCTGGCGGGCGGCCTGGGCCACTTCCCAGCGGGTGTCTTCACCGCGCACCACCAGCACCACGCCATCCACCTGGGTGCTGAGCACCAGCGTGTCGCTGACCGAATACACCGCGTCGGCGTCGATCACCACAAAGCGGTACTGCGTCGCCAATTGCCTGAACAGCGGGCGCAGGCGCTCGGGGCTCAAGCGCTCGGCATTGCGGCCCAGGCGACCGTGGGGCAGCACGTCGAAGGGCAGGCTGGACGCCTGCACCACGCAGTCCTGCAACAGGGGCGGGGCGAGGCTGTTGAACAACAGGTCGGTGAAGCCGCGCTCCTTGTGCAACGCCAGTTGCTGGCTGAGGTTGCGCGGTGACTGGCTGGCATCCACCAGCAAGACGCGACCGTTGCTCATCTGCGCTAGCTGAGCGGCCAGTGCCATGGCGCTGGTGCTGGTACCGGTGCCGGTGTTGGCGGACGTCAAGAGCAGGGTCCGCAGGGAAGGGTCGAGCACGGTCGAGGTCAGGTTGGTCTCGCTCGGGCTGGCTATGGTCAGGATATTCGTTGAACCGTCCATTTAACTCGCTCCGTGGCCGCTGAAAACTTTGAAGGGGGTAAGCATCAGGATCTTCAAGTCCAGCCACAGGCTTTGTTCAGCGATATAGCTGAGGTCCAATTCCACGCGCTGGTCGAAGTCGATATTGCTGCGCCCGGAGATCTGCCACAGGCCGGTCATGCCGGGGTAGATGCTCAGGCGCACAAGATGGTTGTCCTTGTAGCGATAGGCGTTGAACGAGGTCGGCCGCGGGCCCACCAGGCGCATGTCGCCGGTCACTACGTTGATCAGGTTCGGCAGTTCGTCGAGGCTGCTGCGGCGCAGGAACCGGCCGATGGGCGTGATGCGCGGGTCGTTGTCGATCTTGAAATCGATGGCATCGGCGCCGTGTTTGTTGAGGTGGCGCAGCGATTCCTTGAGGGCTTCGGCGTCGGCGACCATGGTGCGGAATTTGTACATGCCGAATACCCGGCCGCGATAGCCGGTGCGTTTCTGTATGAACAGCACCGGGCCCGGGCTGGAAAGCTTGACCAACAGTGCCAGGCCCAGCAACAGCGGGCAGAACACCACCAGGATCGCCAGTGCGCCGAGGCCGGCCACCACCCGATTGGTGCGCGAGACCGTCCAGGGCCGGCCGCCGTCGCGACCGGTCAACCAACCACGGCCTTGGCGGTGAATGGCCGCGTCCAGGCGCCTGCGGTGCTCGGGATCGACACGTTTATCGCGCCCGGGGGCATTGATCGCAATGATTTGCTCATGTCGGGTCATAGACTCCTCCGCTGAGATTGGGCCGCAAGCGGCGCGTGGGCAGGCAGTGGGTAATACTCGAGGAACCACTGGATGAAGCGGCCCAGGCCGTCGTCCAGTTCGATGCCCGGCTTGAAGCCGGTGGCCCGCGCCAGGTCGCTGGCGTCGGCGCAGGTGTTGAGCACATCGCCCGCTTGCAGGGGCAGCAGTTCGACGCGGGCGGTGCGTCCCAGGTGTTTTTCCAGCAGCGCCACATAGGTGCGCAGCGCCACCGGGTGTTGCCCGCCGATGTTGTAGATCCGCCAGGGCGCGCGGCTGGTGGCCGGGCCCGGTTGTTCGTGATCCAGCAAGGGTGTGACCTGGGGCGCATGGTCGATCAGGCGGGCGATGCTTTCGACGATGTCGTCGATGTAGGTGAAATCCCGCTGGTGCTCGCCGTGGTTGAACAGCTGCAGCACACGGTCTTCGGTGATGGCGCGGGCAAACTGGATCGGCGACATGTCCGGCCGGCCCCAAGGGCCGTATACCGTAAAGAACCGCAAGCCGGTGCAGGGAATACCGAACAGGTGGCTGTAACTGTGGGCCATCAGTTCATTGGATTTTTTGCTGGCCGCGTACAGCGACAGCGGATGATCGACGTTGTCCTGCACTGAATAAGGCGTGCGCGGATTGGCGCCGTATACCGAGCTTGAGGAGGCGTAGATCAGGTGTTTGACCGGATACCGGCGGCAGTTTTCCAGGATGTTCAGGAAGCCGGTGATGTTGCTGTCGACATAGGCCTGCGGGTTTTCCAGGGAGTAGCGCACGCCGGCTTGGGCCGCGAGGTGAATCACCACGTCCGGGCGCCGGGCCTGGAACCATTCGTCGATGGCCGTTGCGTCGGCCAGATCGAGCCGCGCCAAGGGGAAGGTGCCGACCTGGTCGTTCACCCAGGCCACGCGGTCGTGCTTGAGCTGCGGGTCGTAGTAGTCGTTGAAGTTGTCCAGGCCGCACACCCGATGGCCGTCGCGCAGCAGCCGCAACACGACATGGGCGCCGATGAAACCGGCTGCGCCGGTGACCAGGATGTTCACGCCTGTGGCCCTGGTGCCGGAGTGCCGGGCACGGTGTGGCGCAGCCCGATACCGCGATACAGCAGCCCGGCTGCGGCCAGGTGTTCGGGGTTGTACAGGTTGCGGCCATCGATGATCACCCGGGCGCGCAACTTGCTGGCCAGCAGGTCGAAATCCACCACGCGAAAGTTCTTCCACTCGGTGCAGATCACCAGGGCGTCGGCGTCTTCCAGGGTGTCATCGCGGGTCGCGCAGAGGTTCAGGTCCTTGCGATAGCCGTAGAGGC
This sequence comes from Pseudomonas sp. NFACC04-2, assembly GCF_900119265.1. NCBI lineage: Bacteria > Pseudomonadati > Pseudomonadota > Gammaproteobacteria > Pseudomonadales > Pseudomonadaceae > Pseudomonas > Pseudomonas sp. NFACC04-2. The sequence goes on along the minus strand of NZ_FPJC01000002.1, from coordinate 374,490 downwards.
GACGGCATTCGGACATGGCTTCCGGGTCATAGGCCTGGACCCGGGCGCCTTCGCGCCACAGCGCTTCCATCAGGTAGCGGCTGGGGGCTTCGCGCATGTCATCGGTGTTGGGCTTGAACGCCAGGCCCCAGATGGCAATCGATTTGCCGGCCAGGCCATCCGGGAATTGCTTCGCCAGTTTCTCGAAGAGGATGTGCCGCTGGCTGTCGTTGACGTCGGTGACGCTGCGCAGCAGGCGCAGCGGCATGCCGCTTTGTTCGGCGGTGTGCAGCAGGGCCCGCAGGTCCTTGGGAAAGCACGAACCGCCAAAACCGCAGCCGGGGTAGATGAAGTGATAACCGATGCGCGGGTCCGAGCCGATGCCCTTGCGTACCGCTTCTATGTCGGCGCCCAGCCGTTCGGTGAGGTTGGCCAGTTCGTTCATGAAGCTGATGCGGGTGGCGAGCATGGCATTGGCAGCGTACTTGGTCAGTTCGGCGCTGCGGTTGTCCATGAACATCAGTTTTTCGTGGTTGCGGCAAAAGGGCGCGTAGAGCTCCGTCATCTGGTCGCGGGCCACCGGGTCGGCGGTGCCGACAATGATCCGGTCCGGCCGCATGCAATCGGCCAGGGCGCTGCCTTCCTTGAGAAATTCGGGGTTGGACACCACGCGCACGTTCAGCTGTTTCAGGCCGCGCCGGGCCAACGCCTGGCGGGCGCATTCGGCCACCTTATCGGCGGTGCCCACCGGCACCGTGGACTTGATGACCAGGGTGCGGTCGCTGTCCATGAAGTCGGCGATCTGCCGGGTGACGGCCAGCACATGGCTCAGGTCGGCCGAGCCGTCTTCATCGGCGGGGGTGCCGACGGCGATGAAAATAAGCTCGCCGTGATTGACCGCGTCGCTGGCCTGGGAACTGAACGACAAGCGTCCGGCCTTGATGTTGTCTTCGAGCAGATTGGACAACCCCGGCTCGCTGATGGTGGGTACGGCTTGTTGCAGTTGCCGGATCTTGTTCGGGTCGATGTCGATGCACAAAACGCGGTGTCCGACGTCGGCCATTGCGGCCGCCTGAATCAACCCGACATACCCCGTACCAAATACGCTCACGTCCATTTTTGGCGCGCCTCGCAGACCGAATGATGTAACTCGGATGAAACTGTTTAGAGGGGTATAGCGCAGCTTCAGAAAAGCGTGTCAGCAAAATGACAGTTGTCAGTGTTGGCAATTCAAGTGAAGTCGGGCCTTTTGATATCAAGTCATTGACTGATCTAGCAAAGTGGCTGTTTTACTGGGGGTGTAGAGCGTTTAACAAAGCGATAAACGGTCGTTATCCATAGATTTTTATATTTTGTTACCTATTTTCGTGTCGTTTTTGGGGTAACTTTTTTTTGACGCTTGGGTGAGGGGAGGCATTTCTTGCGCTTTGAAAATCGGCTGCTAACGTGCAGGAACGAAGTGCTTTAGACACCGCGATCCGGTCGAGGAAAACATGGCCCGCTACCTCAAGGAGTTGCTGCTGTTTTTGTACCTGCTCAAGGGGTACGCCTATTACCTCGACCGTCTCGATGCGTTGGGCCTGGGCTTGGCAACCTTGCTGTTCGGCGCCATGTTCGTGCTGTTGGTGATGGCGCTGTGGATGTGCGCCTACATACGCCTGACGATGGTCAGGCATGTGTTTGCCTTGGCGCTGTTTGTTTCAGCTGTTTTTTTCGAGGTGTACACCCAGGTCACGGACAGTTACCTGACCTACAGCCAGTTCGTCTCGCTGGTGTACTCCGGAGGGTTCATCCAGGAAGCGGCCTATCAGTATCGCGAGGTGATCATCAACGCGGTGATCGGCGGCTTGTTGCTGTTGTTCGGCATCGCCCTCAAGCCTCGGCGGGCGTTGCGAGTGCCCGGTTATCTGCCGGTGCTCGCGCCCGTGCTGGGCGTGGTGTTGCTCAGTGGCGTGTTGTTCGTGCGGGCGGGCGAGGGTGCGCGGGGCCTGCCGGTGATGTACACGCCGTTGGCCTATTTGAATCTCTTCGCCTATGAGTCCTTGCACAGCACCATCGGTCCCCGGGAACCGGTCACTCTGACGCGGCGATCGTCTTTGATCGAGCAGGACATCGTGTTGATCATCGATGAAAGCATTGGCGGAAATTACCTGGATATCAACACGCCATTTGGCGTGCACAGCGGTCTGAAGACACCGCCCGAGGGTGTGGATATTTTCAATTTCGGCTACGCGGCTTCCATCGCCAACTGCAGCGCCGACACCAATGTCACCTTGCGCTACGGCGGTACTCGCGCCGACTACATGCGCATCAACAGCACTCGGCCGTCGATCTGGCAGTACGCCAAGCAGGCCGGCTTGCGCACCGTCTACATCGATGCCCAGCGCACTGGCGGCAATCTGCAGAATCTGATGACCGACCTGGAAAAACAGGACATCGACGAATTCGTCCAATTCGATCAGATCAGCGTGCGCGACCGCGACATGGCGGCGGCGGCGAAGTTGATCGAGCTGTTGGGCGACCACCAGGCCGAACTGGTGGTGATCAACAAGGTGGGGGCGCATTTTCCAGTGCACGACAAATACCCCGACGACTTCATGAACTACCGCCCGGCCTTGCCGCGCGGGCAGTTCCAGGAAGTGGCCGACACCGGCAGACGCGACGGGTTCAATGGCCAGCAAGATGACTGGCTGCTGTACCGCAATGCCTACCAGAACACCCTGCTGTGGAATGTCGGCGAGTTCTTCAAGCGAGTCTTCCAGCGGGCCGATTTGAGCCATGCCGTGTTGATCTACACCTCCGACCACGGCCAGGATCTGCACGAGCGCGGCAATCCCGGGCTTAACACCCACTGCGGCGGCGACCCGGTGGCCGAAGAAGGCTTGGTGCCGTTGGTGGTGATCCAGGGCCGCTCATTGCAGACCCTCGATTGGCGCGACGCCTGGGCTCGGAACAAGGACCGCTCCAGCCACTACAACATCTTCCCGACGCTGTTGCAGTTGATGGGCTACGACCCGGTCGGGGTCGAATCGGCCTATGGAAAATCCCTGAGTCAGCCGACCGATGACGACTTCACCTTCAACTACCGCTTCAACGCGCGGCTGGGGGCGAAACCGGCGTGGAAACATATCGACCTGAACAACATCGTGACCCCGCATTCCGGCCAGGTTGAAATGGCGGTGGGGCATTGACTCTATACGCTGAGCTCTTTGGGAGTGGGCTTGCTCGTATGAGGCCGGCACATCCAACATCTTCATCGAATGACGCCGCTTTCGCGAGCTCTCGCCTGGGCCGGCATTGCGGCTAATTCCGCTATCCTGAGCCTCACGTTCATTCATCGAGCCTGTTCATGCTTGAAGTCCGCGATGTCTATAAAAGCTACCCCACGCCCCAAGGCCCGTTGCCGGTGCTGCAGGGCGTCGACCTGACCCTGACGCCCGGCAGCAGTCTGGCGCTGATGGGGGAGTCCGGCAGTGGCAAGAGCACCTTGCTGCACCTGGTCGCCGGGCTGGACAAGGTGGATCGCGGCAGCATCCGCAGTGGCGAATATCGGCTCGACGGCATGAGCGAAAGCCAGCTAGCGAACTGGCGACGCACGGAAATCGGCCTGGTGTTCCAGCAGTTCAACCTCATCAGCAGCTTGTCGGTGGAAGACAACCTGGCGTTCCAGGCGCGCCTGTGCGGCCGCTATGACGCGGCCTGGCAAGCCCATCTGGTGCAGCGGCTCGGACTTGCAGCGTTGCTGCGGCGTTACCCTGAACAGCTTTCCGGCGGCCAGCAACAGCGGGTGGCGCTGGGGCGGGCGCTGGCCTCGCGGCCGCCCTTGTTGCTGGCCGACGAACCCACCGGCAGCCTCGACGAAGCCACCAGCGACGAAGTGCTGCAACTGTTGTTTGAACTGCTGGAGGGCAGCCCCATCAGTCTGCTGATGGTGACCCACAGCCCCCGGGTGGCGGCGCGCCTGGCCCAACGCGTGGTGTTGCACGGCGGACGGTTGGCGCAGGTGGCCCAGGGGTGATGATCTTTCGTCAGACCCTCAAGGCCCTGCTCAGCCATTGGCGCCAACACCCGGTGCAATTCTTCAGCGTGCTGACCGGCCTCTGGCTCGCCACCAGCCTGCTTACCGGCGTGCAAGCGCTGAACAGTCAGGCCCGGGACAGCTACGCCCGGGCCAGCCAGTTGATCGGCGGCCAACCCCAGGCCAGCCTCAATGCCCCCGGTGGCGGCACCTTCCCTCAGCAATGGTTTGTCGATTTGCGGCGCCAGGGCTGGCCAGTGTCGCCGGTATTGCAGGCCCGGGTGCTGCTCAAGGGGCACGAGGATCAGCGCCTGCAACTGATGGGCATCGACCCGGTGTCGCTGCCACCCGGCGCGGCACTGGCGGGGCAGGCGCGGGACATGAGCGAGGTGGTCGAGTTTTTTACCGACCCCGGTCGCACTTGGATCGCCCCGCAGACCTTGCAGGCCTTGGGGCTGGGTGAGGGCGACCGGCCTCGTACAGTCGATGGGCAACCGTTACCGCCGCTGCATGTCCAAGTGGACATGGCGCCGGGCGTGCTGTTGATGGACATCGGTTTTGCCCAAGCGGTACTCGGGTTGCCGGACCAGCTGTCGAGGTTGTTGTTGCCTATCACGTTCAACGCCGCGCTGCCGGAGGCCTTCAGCGATCGGCTGCAATTGACGCGTGCCGATGAAGAAAACAACCTGTCGCGCCTGACCGAAAGTTTTCACCTGAACCTCGACGCCTTGGGGTTTTTATCGTTCGTGGTGGGGCTGTTCATCGTTCACGCGGCCATCGGCCTGGCCCTCGAACAGCGCCGCAGCCTGCTGCGGACTCTGCGGGCCTGTGGCGTCAGTGCGCGGGTGCTGGTCACCAGTCTGGCGCTTGAGCTGGGCGCGCTGGCCTTGCTGGGCGGGATCGCCGGGGTACTCAGCGGCTACTGGCTGGCGGGCCTGTTGTTGCCCGATGTCGCGGCGAGCCTGCGGGGGTTGTACGGTGCCGAAGTGGCCGGGCATTTGAACCTCAGCCTGGGGTGGTGGCTCAGCGGTGTCGGCCTGAGCCTGCTCGGCGCGTTGCTGGCCGGGGCCGACAGCCTGTTGCGGGCGGCGCGTTTGCCCTTGCTGGCACTGGCCAATCCCCAGGCCTGGCACCAGGCCCATGGGCGCTGGCTGCGACGCCAGGGTTGGGTGGCGACAGGGGCGGCGTTGATTGCCGCCTCGGCGTTGGTCTGGGGCGACAGCCTGGCCAGCGGTTTTGTCCTGATGACCGCCCTGTTGCTGGGTGCGGCGCTGGCCTTGCCGGTGTTGCTCAGCAGTGCGCTGAAGCAGCTGCTGCGCCGCAACCGCTCGGTGCTCGGGCAATGGTTTCTCGCCGATTGCCGCCAGCAATTGCCGACCCTGAGCCTGGCGCTGATGGCTTTGCTGCTGGCAATGGCGGCGAACATCGGCGCCGGCAGCATGACCGCCGGTTTCCGCCAGACCTTCAGTAACTGGCTCGAACAACGGCTGACCGCCGAGTTGTACATCAACCCGCAAACCCCGGCCCAGGCGGAGCAACTGCACACCTGGCTCAAGCAACAACCGGCGATTACTGCCGTCGTTCCCCTCTGGCAAGTCTCGATCCCGTTGCAGGGCTGGCCGACGGACATCCATGGCATCATCGATCACCCGCACTATCGCGAGCATTGGCCGCTACTGGAATCGGCCGCAGACAAGCCGTGGGAGCAGCTGGCCGTCGCCGACACCCTCATGCTCAGCGAACAACTGGCCCGGCGCCTCAAGGTGAGGATCGGCGATCAGTTGACCCTGCCGACGCCACAGGGACCCTGGGCACTGCGCATCGTCGGTATCTACGCCGACTACGGCAATCCCAAGGGCCACGTGCTGGTCAATGCCGATCATTTGCTGGCGCACTGGCCGCAGCTGACGCCGAACCGTTTCAACCTACGCATCGAACCGCCCGCGATCCCGGCGCTACTGACCGCGTTGCAGGGCCGGTTCAGCCTGGATGACAGCCGCATCGTCGACCAGGCCCGACTCAAGGGCTGGTCGACCCAGGTGTTCGAGCGCACCTTCGCCGCCACCGCCGCCCTTAACAGCCTGACCCTGGCGGTGGCAGGGGTGGCGTTGTTCATCAGCCTGCTGACTCAGAGCCAGAGTCGTCTCGGCCAGTTGGCGCCGCTGTGGGCGCTGGGGGTGACGCGTCGGCAATTGATGTTGCTCAACCTCGGTCAGACCTGGTTGCTGGCGCTGCTGACCCTGGTCCTGGCCTTGCCGTTGGGGATTGCCCTGGCCTGGTGCCTGGACGCGGTGATCAATGTGCAGGCCTTCGGCTGGCGCCTGCCGTTGCGGGTGTTCCCGTTGCAATTGGTGCAGTTGCTGGGCCTGGCGATGCTCGCCACGCTCCTGGCATCGGCCTGGCCGCTGTATGCGTTGTACCGTACGCAGCCGGCGGATTTGCTGAGGACCTTTGCCCATGAAGATTAACATTGGCGTGTTGCTGCTGGTGTTGCTCAGCGGTTGTGACGACTCAGCGCCGCCACAAAAGGGCTTTGCCGGCCTCGGCGACCAGGCTGTCGCGTTCACGCCCGTCGTGCCTGGGCGGGCGTTCAGTTTTCCGGCCGACCACGGCATTCATGACGGTTTCCGTATCGAGTGGTGGTACGTCACTGCCAATCTCAAGGATGCCCAGGGTCGGGATTTCGGTGTGCAATGGACGCTGTTTCGCAGCGCCTTGGATGCCGTGCCCCAGGCCAGCGGTTGGCGCAACCAGACGATCTGGCTCGGCCATGCGGCGGTCACTTCCGCCACCGTGCACCATGCCGCCGAGCGTTATGCCCGAGGCGGAGTGGGGCAGGCCGGGGTGAAGGCGGTGCCTTTCGATGCCTGGATCGACGACTGGCAATTCACCAGCCAGGCTGCTGTGGCCGAGCCGTTGGCGGACATGCAATTGAAGGCGCACGACCGACGCTTCAGCTATGCGTTGCGGCTGACGTCGAGCCGCCCGTTGGTGCTGCAGGGCGATCAAGGTTTCAGCCAGAAATCCGAACAGGGGCAGGCGTCGTACTACTACAGCCAACCGTTTTTCCAGGCCAGCGGTGAATTGGAAATCGACGGTCAGCGTTTCACGGTCAGCGGTCCGGCTTGGCTCGACCGCGAATGGAGCAGCCAGCCCCTGACCGCCAACCAGACTGGCTGGGACTGGTTCTCCCTGCACCTGGACAATGGCGAGCACCTGATGCTCTATCGCATGCGCCACAAGGATGGCGCGCCTTACCTCACAGGCACCTGGATCGATGCCCAGGGACGGGCGCAAACCCTGCATGCCGGGGAGATCAGCCTGGTGCCATTGGACACTGCCAAGGTCGCCGGGCGTTCGATGCCGGTACGCTGGGCCATCAAGATTCCCGGCAAGCAACTCGACGTCATCACCCAGGCACTCAATCCCAACGCTTGGATGGACCTGCGCATTCCCTATTGGGAAGGCCCGGTACGACTCAGTGGTAACCAGGGCGGCACGGGTTACCTGGAAATGACCGGCTACTGAGAATCGCCGGAACTCCCCGCGAACGTCGACCCTCATAACTGATGAATGTCTTGCAGGAGCCCGCCATGAGCGATGACCTCAAACTTCCGTCGCTGGCCGACTGGCAGCAGTTATTCGAAGACAAGGCCTACTGGCAGCAGTCCCCCGACGCCCACTTCACCGAGCTGATGCGGGTGGCCGATGACCTGTTCGGCCGGGGCGCCATCGATCTGGCGCGTTGGCAGGATTTGAAGAACCAGGCCGAGCAACTGCACCAGCGCTCTCCCGATGCCAATGTCGCTGAAGAAGTCGCCGACCCCGATGCCTGAATCCCGAAAGATCCAAGGAGTTCGCCATGAAGCACAACCCCGATCGAACCCCACCTAACCCGGACGCGCCAGCATTGCCCGGCGAGGTGGAACGCGATAACGATGCCTTGCGACCCAATGACCCGGCCAAGCGCAAACAGCAACACGGTGACCCTGAAGCGGGGGACACCGATGCGCAAAAAACCGGACGGCGTGGCTGAAGTACTTAACGCCCGCCGGTATTAAAAATAGTTTTGTAATGCCACTTAAATTTTTCTGTGCGGATAGCTTTTACGCCTGCCCATGTTTTGTATAACTGTTTGTACAGCTATGCGTGTAGGAGCTGTCGAGCGCAACGAGGCTGCGGTCTTTCCCCAAACACTTGAGTCCCAAGCGAAAGATGAAAGATCGCAGCCTCGTTGCGCGCGACAGCTCCTATTCAGCTCCTACACAACCGGCATAGTTTCAATAATAAACAATTATTTAAACAGCCTCGCGGACATACTCTGAAAGTTCCATTATTATTGTGTCTGTTCGCCCAGTGTCAGGCTCTTTACCAGTGCATGGATTGCCGAGGCCGTCGCACTGGGCGAACACCGTCCGGAATCAATAACTTTCAATTATTTGAGTGCACATCGTCCCACTGCTGGCCGATGCGTGAACGGCTGCCTCCGATTTCAACCGGCGGCCGGTGCACGCCAGTCATCGGAACCCGAGGTGCCGCTGACTTCATGGGTCCAGGTGATCTTGCGATACGTGAAGTGCACGTCTTCCAAATGGGTGAAATGTGTGTTCTCCGGGTCCTGGCAGTTGGGCATGTAGTCCTTGATATCGACGATGATCGCGTCCTCCAGTGTCGTGGTGTAGTAGTGCTCCTGAGTCCCGGCGGCCGAAGTGCGGTACCACTGGATCTTGACTTCGGTCAGGCGTTCGCCGCTCGTCAGGGCGGCCAGCATCAGTGGCGAAGCTTTGTCGAACACCTTGGTGATGATCAGGGGTTTGTGTATGCGCTGGCCGGTGGGTTGACCGGACTGAGGATCGCGAGGGATGGTCACTTGATGCTCGAAAGCCTGCACCATGACCTGGTCTTCGTGACCTTCTTGGTAGGTGTTGCCCACTGAGTCGGCGGTAAACGCACCGGCAGTGATCAGACCTTGTTTGGTGCCTGTAACGGACATGTACGCGGGGGTAGCCAAGGAATGCTCTCCTTCCTGGATAACGATAGGGCCTGGGACGGAAATCGTCCCGAGGTGGCCTGACGGTTATCAAGCGCTATGCCAAATTCAAAAAAACCATAAATATCAATAAGTTGATTTTAGCTGAGGCGAATATTCCTTTCTGTTGGGCAACAAAGCGCACTAACGCTTGCTCGGTGCATTGCAGATATTCGCGAGCCACCCGGATGTCGCTCCACCCGGGCAGAATCACCGAGGAAGGCGCGCCGCTGCGCGCCTGTCAGGCAACTTCTTGCCGTTTTATCCTTCGGCTTGTTCTTACACGCCCAACGCAGCCCTGGACTCGTCGATAGAGCGCTGTTGCGTCTGGGCGTACAGCCCGAGCTCATCAATGGTCGCTCGCCCCAGCGCCGCTTCGAAGGCCTGGCGGTTGGACTGCCCGGCATAATGGCTCTGGGCGGCATCGCCGAGGTTCGACTGGAAGATGCCGGCGGCGCTGACCGGCAGGAAGTCTTCGTACACCAAGGGCTCGGCGCGCAGGTATTGCTGTTCGAGCAAGTGTTCCAGGGACGCTGCTGGCTCAAGGGTGCCCTTGGCGGCGAGGCCCTTGGGCGTCGGGAAATAACGGAAATACGCCAATGCCTGTTGGCGCAACTCATCGTGGTTGTCCGGGAATGCGACAAAATGTTCGGCCATCAACGTGTTGTAGCGTTCGGCGTTGGCTTCGTTGGGAAACGCTCCCAGCGCATCGCGTGCGGCGTTCAGCAATTGGTCGTAGAGCGCGCGGCCCTTGGGCGTGAGCGCGGCGCCGCGTTGTTCGATTTCGCCGAAGCGGGCGCTGTGGCTGCCTTGGGCCTGTGGTTGGTCGGTGAAGGCGACGGGTTCGTCGAGTGCCTTGAAACTGGTCTGGCGCAGCAGGATCGGGCATTGGCGACGGGGTGGACCTTCGATCACGGCCTTGGGAGTAATGCCATGCACGGGCATCCGTGCCTGGACGATGTCGATGTCCAGGGTGCGCGGCGTCAGGTGATTGATATGCGGGCCCTTGAACGCCACCACGTCGGCGATCAGGCGATGCTGGGCGCTCAGCTGCCGGTACTGTTCGGCGGTGACGGTGGCGCTGTGATGCCAGCGAAAAGTTTCCAGGGCCTGCAGGACAAAGTCCTCGGCCTGGGCTTGCGTCAGGCCACCTTGGCGCTCGGCCAGGTCAATGAGCTCCAGGGCGCCGGGGGTGAAGATCTGCCGTTGGGCCAACACCGACTCGGCAAAGGCCCGCAGTTCGGCATTCTCGATCAGTTCCAGTCGCAGCAGCGAGGTAAACACTCGGAACGGACTCACCTGCAACGCGCTTTCATGCACGGCGCGAAACGCTGTGGAATGCACCGGCACTCCGGCGGGCGTGAGGTCGTAATAGCCCACCGGCTGCATGCCCATGACCGCGAACAGACGCCCCAGGGTCGCCAGCTCGGCGGCGGTACCGACGCGGATCGCACCGTGGCGTTCCAGGTCCAGGCGCTTGAACTCGCCGGTGCTGCGCAGGTGTGCAGCCAGCTGCGGCTGTTCGGCCAGCACCTGGGCGTTGGTGTGTTCCACCAGGTTCATCAGGGCGCCATACAGCGGTACCTCGTCGCGGTACATGTCGGACATCGCTCTGGAGAAGCGTTGGCGGATCAGGTCGGGGCTGACGAAGCTCATCGTGAGAGTTCCTGGCGAGGGCTGTGGGAAAGTTGAACGAAAGATCGCAGCCTTCGCCGGCCCCGGCAAACGAAGAATCTTCAGGACTTCATTCTGCCAGGGACTGATCCACCAGCTCGATCCAGTGCCGCACGGGCGTGCGACCGGCCCCGTCGAGGTGGTTCTGGCAGCCGATGTTGGCCGTGACGATCATCTCCGGTTGGCCGCTTTCCAGGGCATTGAGGCGGTTGTCGCGCAACTGCCGCGCCAAGGCCGGCTGGGTCAGCGAATAGGTGCCGGCCGAACCGCAACACAAATGGCCGTCGGGCACCTCGGTGAGGTTGAAACCCAGCCGCGTCAACAGCGCTTCGATGCGGCCGCCGAGTTTCTGCGCGTGCTGCAAGGTGCACGGGCAATGGACGGCGATGCGCTGGTTCCTGGCCGCGCAGATCTGCTCCAGCGGTTCGTTGCCGAGCACTTGCACCAGGTCCAGCGCTCGTTCGCTTACCTGCTTGGCCTTGGCGGCATAGGCCGGGTCATGCTCCAGCAGGTGCCCGTAGTCCTTGATGAAGGCACCGCAACCGCTGGCGGTCTGGACAATGGCTTCGGCGCCGTGCTCCAGGTGCGGCCACCAGGCGTCGATGTTCTGTCGGGCGCGGTCCAGTCCGGTGGCCTGGGCATCGAGGTGATAATCCAGCGCACCGCAGCAGCCGGCCTGCACACAAGGGATCACGCTGATGCCGAGTCGATCCAGCACTCGCGCTGCCGAGGTGTTGGTGTTGGGCGACAGGCCTGGTTGCACGCAGCCTTCGAGCATCAATACCCTGCGCCCATGGCGCAGGGGTGGGCGGTCGCTGTGGGATGGAGCGGGGCGGGGCAACTTGGCGCTCAGGTTCGTCGGCAGCAACGGACGGAAGACCGCCCCAAGGCGCAGCAGGGCCTTGAACCGTTCGGGACTGACGGCCAGGCTGCGCAACCCCAGGCGCAGTGCGCGTTGGCCGGTGGGGCGCGGTACGGCTTGGTCGACCACCGCCCGGCCGATATCCAGCAGGTTGTGGTAATCCACGCCGGACGGGCAGGTGGTCTCGCAGTTACGACACGACAGGCAGCGATCCAGGTGCAACTGGGTGCTGGCTGTCGCCGGCTGGCCTTCGAGCACTTGCTTGATCAGGTAGATGCGGCCTCGCGGGCCGTCCAGTTCATCGCCGAGCAATTGGTAGGTGGGGCAGGTGGCATTGCAGAAGCCGCAATGCACGCAACTGCGCAGGATCCGTTCGGCTTCTTCGGCGCGGGGCAGGTTTTTGCTTTCCTCACTGAACCGAGTCTGCATGCTAGAGCTCCAGGTACATTCGACCAGGGTTGAACAGTCCCAGGGGATCGAGCTGGGCCTTGAGTTGCCGGTGGTAGCGCAGCAGCGTCGGGGCCAGTGGCTGGAACGGTGTGTCGCTGGCACCCTGACGATAGCAGGTGGCATGGCCGCCCACTTCATGGGCCAGGGTTTGCACCGTGCCGGCCTCGGTTTTCAACCAGCGCTGCGCGCCACCCCAATCGATCAGTTGAGCGCCGGGCAGGGTGAGGGGGCCGGTGTGGTGGGGCAATGACAGGCGCCACAACGGCAAGCCTTCGTCGAAAAATGCCAACCGATGTTCATTCAGTGCCGTCCAGTATCGATCGTCGATCACCTCGCCACCAAAACGTTGATGAGCGGCACTGACCGAGCCTTCGCCCCCCTCCAGGCGCAGGTGCAGGCAGTCGCCGTCATGGCTGGCGGCGCTGATGGGCAGGGGCTGGCGGCCCCATTCGGCGAGCGTCTCCAAGGCTTCGGCGCTGCCCAGTTCCAGGCGGATGCTCAGGCTGTGACGGGGCTTGGGCAGGACCTTCAAGGACACTTCGGTGATCACTCCCAGGCAGCCGAAACTGCTGGCCAGCAGGCGCGAGAGATCATAGCCGGCGACATTCTTCATCACCTCGCCGCCGAAACGCAGCAATGTGCCGTGGCCGCTGATCAGGCGCGTACCCAGGACGAAGTCACGCACCGAACCCGCCCAGGGGCGACGTGGCCCCGACAGTCCGGCGGCGACCATGCCGCCGACCGTGGCGTCGTCGCCGAACGCCGGCGGTTCGCAGGGCAGGCGTTGCCCGGCGGCCTCCAGGGCGGCGAGCAGTTCCCGCAGCGGCGTGCCGGCCCGCGCCGTGATGACCAGCTCGGTGGGGTCGTAATGGACGATGCCACGGTGCACGCGAGTGTCCAGCACTTCGCCGGCCACTTCCCGCCCCAGGAACGCCTTGCTGTTCGAACCCTGGATGCGCAACGGCGTGGCGTTGGCCCGTGCGCGATTGACCTGTTCGAGCAACAGGTCGCTGGCGTCCTGGTCGGCTTCGTGGCTCATCAGAAACGCTCCAGTTCGGGAAACGGCAACTGCCCGCCATGAATGTGCATGGCACCGAACTCGGCGCAGCGGTGCAAGGTCGGGATGTTCTTGCCGGGGTTGAGCAGGCCCTGGGGATCGAACGCCGCTTTTACCGCGTGGAACAGGTTCAGTTCGTCGCTGTTGAACTGTGTGCACATCTGATTGATTTTTTCCCGGCCAACTCCGTGCTCGCCGGTGATGCTGCCGCCTACCTGGACACACAGTTCGAGGATTTTCCCACCCAGGGTTTCGGCGCGCTCCAGTTCGCCGGGTTGGTTGGCATCGAACAGGATCAGTGGGTGCATGTTGCCGTCGCCGGCGTGAAACACATTGGCGACTCGCAGGCCATACTCGGCGCCCAGACTGGCGATGCGTTGCAGCACCTCGGGCAGGGCGCGTCGTGGGATGGTGCCGTCCATGCAGTAATAATCCGGCGCCAGGCGCCCCACCGCCGGGAAGGCGTTCTTGCGCCCGGCCCAGAACCGCAGCCGCTCGGCCTCGTCCCGCGCCTGGCGCACCTCGGTGGCCCCGGCCTGCTCCAACACCTGACGGACCCGTTCGCAGTCGTCATGGACATCGGCCTCGACCCCGTCCAGTTCGCACAGCAGGATCGCTTCGGCGTCCACCGGATAGCCGGCGTGGATGAAGTCCTCGGCGGCGCGGATCGCCAGGTTGTCCATCATTTCCAGGCCACCGGGAATGATGCCGGCGGCGATGATGTCGGCCACCGCCCGCCCGGCCTTGTCCACCGAATCGAAACTGGCCAGCAGCACCTTGGCGACCTGGGGCCGGGGCAACAGCTTGACCGTCACTTCGGTGATCACCCCGAGCAAGCCTTCGGAGCCGGTGAACAGTGCCAGCAGGTCCAGGCCCGGCGAATCCAGGGCTTCGCTGCCCAGGGTCAGGCGTTCGCCTTCGACGGTGAGGATTTCCAGCCTCAACAGGTTGTGCACCGTCAGGCCGTACTTGAGGCAGTGCACGCCGCCGGCATTTTCCGCGACATTGCCACCAATGGAACAGGCGATCTGGGACGAAGGGTCTGGTGCGTAATACAGCCCGAACGGCGCTGCGGCCTGGGAGATCGCCAGGTTGCGCACACCCGGCTGAAGCCGTGCGGTACGGGCGTCGGGGTCGATGTGCAGAATCTGATTGAATCTCGCCATCACCAGCAACACGCCACTGGCCAGGGGCAGGGCACCGCCGGACAGACCGGTCCCGGCGCCCCTGGCGACCACCGGTACGTTCTGTTCATGGCAGAGCTTGAGCAGCGCTTGCACCTGCTCGACTCGCCTGGGCAAGACCACCAGCAGGGGCGTGGTGCGATAGGCCGACAAACCATCACACTCGTAGGGCTTGAGGTCTTCCTCCTGGTGCAGGATGTCCAGGTCGGGAATCTGTGCCTGGAAGGCTTGCAGCAGGGCCTGTTTGTCCACCTTCGGCAAGGAGCCGTCGAGATGTTCGTCGTAGAGGATGTTCATGAAATCGATACCCCTCAGTCGCCGCGAATCCTTGTGGGAGCGAGCTTGCTCGCGATGGCGGTGGGTCAGCTTGCCTAGGTGTCGCGGCTATCGCGAGCAAGCTCGCTCCCACCTTGGGTTCATGTTGTTTTATGCATCGCCGTCACTGGCCCAACCCCTTGAGAAAACCACGGTACAGCGCAGCGGTCTTCCCCGGTTGCTCGATCATCGGCAGGTGGCCGATCCCGTCCCAGATTTCCACGCGCAAGTCGGCGATGCCCTTGCTCCACACCGGCACGCTGCTGACATCGATCACCCGGTCCTGGCGGCCCCAGAGCAGCAATGATGGGGCACGAATGTCGGCCAGGTGGGGCTCCATCGACGGGCTGGCGCGAAAGTCGGCGTAGATCTCCGCCAGCTCTTCACGGTGTTGTACATAACGCTCGGCCACGGCCGCCATCACCATGCCCGGTACCCAGGGCGGCGAGGCCATGGTCATGGCGTAGAACGGCATGAACTCCTCCCGCGAATGCACCAGGGACGGGTTACGACCGGCGGCCAGTTGGCGGTCCATGTCGCTGGGCTGGGGGGAGGTGACGCCGGCCGGATTGAGCAGCGCCAGGGTCAGCACGCGGTCAGGCGAAGTGGCCGCCAGCCACGCGGCGAGATGCCCCCCCATGGAATTGCCGATCACATGGACCTTGTCCAGGCCGCAGGCGTCGAGCAACTCGATGATCCGCCGGGCCTGGGTCGGGATGTCGTAGCCGCCGCCGGCCTTGAAGCCGGTTTCGCCATGGCCGGGGAGGTCAGGGATCACCACCCGGTAATCACCGACAAAATGCCGGGCGACACGCAGCCAGAGGTTCTTGTCGCCGCTGTAGCCGTGCAGCATCAGGATGCTGGCGGACGCTTCATAAGGCCCGCCCTGCCAGGTCGACACGGTCATCTCGCTGATGGGCACGGTGATTTTGCGCAACCGGTAAAGGCGTGCCTCCAAGGCCATGTTCATGTCGTAGATCACATGGCCGATGCCGGGATAGGTCAACCAGCTCCAGGCGATAAGTACAGCAAGAATTACCCACAACACCAGCATGTTTTGCCCTCCATGGGCTGCGACAGAATGATCGAAGGATCAGTCGGTGATAAATGAAGCTTGAAGCCGGAACATCGTTACCCAGGGGCCTCCTTTCCGAAGGTTTACGGATTCCTTGTCATATATAGCCAAAATCCCAGCAGAGTCTCGCATTTGAATGTGAATAAATACCCCTGCATCAATGGTGGCTATTTGATGCTGCCCTGATAGACTCCAGGCAACCCCATCCCGATGACTCGGGAACCCGCGGTGCAGAGGCGTCCATGCAAAAACCGGGAAAAAAGGGACTGTCGTTGGCCAGGAGGCTCTATGTATCGCGCACCCTGGGCCTGACGCTGGGGTTGCTGCTGGTCAGCGCCGCACTTTATCCCCTCGATCCTGCACCCTGGGTCTGGGGCTTCATGCTGTTCAATGGCCTGCTCTGGCCGCACCTGTCTTATTGGTGGGCCCGCCGCAGCGCGGTGCCTTACCACGCCGAACACCGCAATCTGCTGATCGATGCCTTTCTCGGCGGCTTCTGGGTCGTGGCGATGCAATTCAACCCGCTGCCCACGGCCGTGACGCTGGCGATGATGGCGATGAACAACGTCGCCATCGGTGGCCTGCGTTTCCTGCTCGTTGGGGGGATGGCTCAGGTGGCAGGCATCGCCGTGGGCACGGTGATCTTCCCGCTGACCAGCGTGCCCATGACCAGCCCGGCGCAGATCTACGCGTGTTTGCCACTGCTGTGCTTGTATCCGATGGCACTGGGTTGGATCTGCTTTCGCCAGGCCCACACCCTGGGCCGGCAAAAGCGTGAACTGCTGGCCCTGAGTCGTACCGACAGCCTGACCGGGTTGCTGAACCATGGCGCCTGGAAAGATCGCCTCAACGAGGAATTCCAGCGTTGCGTGCGCCAACCAGCAGACGGGACGCCCCGTGGCGCGATTGCTTTGATCGACATCGACCATTTCAAGCTCATCAATGACACCTATGGCCACGGGGCCGGCGACATCGTGCTGCGTCAGCTTGGCAAGCTGCTCAGGCAGAACCTGCGCGCCGCCGACATTGTCGGGCGTTATGGTGGCGACGAGTTTGGCGTGATTTTGCCGGACCTGACCCAACACAACGCGGTGCAGGCCATGGACGGTTTGCGTGAACGCTTCGCGACCCTCAGCTACGAGCGGGACCCGGCGCTGAAAGTGAGCCTGAGTATTGGCGTCGCGGTCTTCAACCCGGCTTATGCCGACGCGACCCTCTGGCTCAACGATGCCGACCAGGCGCTGTACGAAGCCAAGACCAGCGGGCGCAACCGGGTCATTTGCCACCGCCATCGACCACTGTTGGAAGCGTCGACCGTTTCTGTCTGAGATGGCCTCTTGCTGCCTAGAGCCTTGGTTCATTGTCGGGTAGGGTGCCCATGGCATTCTCTCGATACGGAACAAGGATGAAATCATGACGATGACCGCTGTTCGCTCCCGTCTGGCCGTCAGCCTCGGCCTGAGCCTGGCCCTTGGCGCCTTTACCCCCATGGCCTTTGCCCAACCCCATCAACAAATCCTGACCGATGCGCAGCAGTACAAGGGCGAGGCCCTGAAGTTGCTGGAGCGGCTGGTGAATATCGACTCCGGCTCCGGGTATGTGCCGGGGCTGACCCAGGTCGGCGACATTGCCATCGACGAACTGAAAAAATTGGGCGCGACCATCGAGAAGGTGCCGAACTCGGACGGTACCCAGCACATCCTGGCGACCCTCAAGGGCACCGGTAAAGCGAAAATCCTGCTGATGGCCCACATGGACACGGTGTTCAAGGAGGGCTCGGCCGCCGAACGCCCGTTCCATATCAAGGATGGCCGCGCCTACGGGCCGGGAGTGATGGACGACAAGGGCGGCATCGTCGCGGGGATCTACGCCTTGAAGGTGCTCAAGAACCTGGACTTCAAGAACTATGCGCAGATTACTTTCCTGCTCGACGCCAGCGAAGAAACCGGCTCGGACGCCGCCACCGACCTGATCAAGAAAACCGCCAAGGCCCATGACGTGACCCTCAACCTCGAACCGGGTCGCCCGGCCGACGGCCTGGTGGTGTGGCGCAAGGGCAGTGCCACGGCGCTGGTGGAGGTCAAGGGCAAAGCGTCCCACGCCGGCGTCGCGCCGGAACTGGGGCGCAATGCGGCGATGGAGGCCGCACACCAGATCTTGCAACTGGGCAAGCTCGGCGACGCGGAAAAGAAAACCACCATCAACTTCACGGTGATCAACGCTGGTGACCGGACCAACGTGATTCCCGACCAGGCGAGCGCCAAGGCTGATGTGCGCGCGGCGGTGCCGGAAGAATTCGACCGCATCGAAAAAGACCTGGCCCGGGTCTCGCAGGACAAGCTGATCGCCGATACCGAGGTCACTACCAGCCTCAAGCGCGGCCTGCCACCGATGCCCCAGACGGCGGAGTCGGACCGGTTGATGGCCATGGCCCAAGGCATCTATGGCGAACTGGGGCGCAAACTCACCGAGGAAGGCAGCGGTGGCGCGGCGGATGCCAGCCTCTCGGCGGGTGTCGGCACGCCGACGCTGGATGGTTTTGGCATCGTCGGCGGGAATATCCATACGCCGGAGGAATACGCCGAAGTCGAGAGCGTGGTGCCGAGGATTTATCTGCTGTCGAGGATGATCATGGAGTTGGCGGGGCGCTAACCCACTATGCCGTAACGTCGAACGCCTCGAAACCTTGTGGGAACGAGCTTGCTCGCGAAAGCGATCTGTCTGACGATCAAGTGTTGGCTGACAAACCGCCTTCGCGAGCAAGCTCGCTCCCACAGGGAAATGCGCTATGTCGACGGACGCGCGTCGACGTTGTCCAGCGCGCGGTTTGCCAGCTGTCCACTCAATTCGATCAACTGCTGAATGCCCAGGGCAATATGGTGCCTCGAGCCTTCCAGGTCGAAGGCCAGGTCGCTGAGCATGGCGTTGGCCGACGCCAGGGTTTCGCTGAGGTTGGCGAGCAGGGATTCGGTGTCGACACCGTTGATGACAGTGAAGAGTTGGCCGGGATCAGCCTCGGCTTTGGTGGTCTTGGGCTTGAGGTAGTAGTCGAGGGCGCGGTCGGCGGCTTTGTCGAATGCTTTTGATGTGGGATCGGTATCCGGTGGATTCGGTGTTGGCTTGAACATGGATGAAACTCCTTGGTAATTGGAGCCGCAACCTTTTGCTACCAAACATTAGGTGGCGGCTATACGCAGGTTGGTAGACCGGGTACCAAGGCAAACCCAGCGCGCCACAAGGGCGCCCCGCGCAGAGCCGCCATAATAAATGCCGGAGCTGTGCGCCTTAGTTTTACCCGGGCTACCAAACCCGATCGCTGATTTTCAGCGACCGGAGAACAGTAAAGCCCGGCCCTAAGGCGCACAAGCCGGCGGATTCTGGCGTAGTTGTAGGCAATGGCGCAAGGCGACGGAGCTTGGTCCTACGCCGAAGCCAGCGCGACAAACGCTGAGCTTTTGTGGCGAGGGAGCTTGCTCCCGCTGGGGGGCGAAGCCGCCCCATAACCGGTTGACGCGGTTTTCCAGCAACATCGCGCCAGCCGGTTTTACGACTGCTGCGCAGTCGAGCGGGAGCAAGCTCCCTCGCCACAGTGTGTTGCGCCGCTTGGCGGGTTCAGTACACCCAGACCTCCACCCGCCGATTCCGAACCCTGCCTTCATCCTCGCTATTGGCCGCCACCGGCATCAAGGCGCCGAATCCTCGCACTTCCCGCAACGCCACGCCGTATTTGACCAGTTCACGGCGCACTGCCATGGCTCGCAGTTTGGACAGCAGGTCGGCCCGCGCCGGGTCGTCCTTGGCGTCGCCAAAACCTACCAGGGTCACGCGTCGGTCGGCTTTGCCGTGCTGCTTTATATAGTCGAGCACGCGGCTCAGGTCCTGGTGGGCCTTGTTGTCCAGGCTGGCGCTGCCTTCTTCGAAGCGGAAATTCACGGTCAAGCGTTGGGCGTGGCGGCTCAGGGCCTGGTAGCCCTCGGGCATCAGTGCATTCGGCGTGACGGCCATGGCCTGGACGGTCTGGGCAATAAACCCGTTGGCCGCGACGATGGCCTGGCCTTTGTCGCTTTGGGTAAACGCCACCAATGCCTCGGCCCACGGGTTGGTGCCCCAGGGGGGCAAATAGAAGAACAGGCGCCGGGAGAGTGGGTAGTCCTCGGTGGCGATCAGGTGGTTGAGCGGCAGCATGGGTTGGGAAGCGCCGTCGACAATGGCCACTGCCTTGGCCTGGCGCACATAGGGCAAACCGATGAAACCGATGCCTTGCGGGTCCTGGCTGACCGCGTCGGACAACTGTTCGCTGGACTCGAAGCGTCGCGCGGCAGGATCCAGCCGTTTCCCCTGTCGGCTGAGGACCAGTTCCTTGAAAGTGTCGTAGGTGCCGGACTGTTCATCCCGTGCATACAAATGAATCGGCCCGCCCGTTCCGCCGACGGCCTCCCAGGTTTTCGCCTCGCCGCTGAATATCCGCGCCAGTTGCACGGTATCGAGTTGGCGCAGCGGGTTGGAGGAATGGAGGATGATCGCTAGGCCATCAATGGCGATGACCTGCTCGGCGGCAGGACTTTTCAGGTCGCCCAGGGACGACAATTCCTTCAGTTCACTGTCCTTGATCGGCCGGGAAGAGGCCGCCAGGTCGGCGCTGGCTTGCTTGAGGGCGGTGAAACCGGTGCTGGAGCCGTGGGCCGCGATGTCGACTTCCACCCGTCGGCCATCGGCGGTCTGGCCGACGATGCGCTGTTCGTTGTCGCGCCCGGTGATTTCGCTGCTGACCCTGAGCAGGCCCTGATCTTCCATCAAACCTCTGACCAGAGCCGGCCCCAGCGCCGCGCCGATGGTATTGGAGCCCTGGAGGCGCAAGGCTGGGCCCTGTTCGGGAATGGGCAAGTGGCCGGCCCATGCCACGAACGGCAGCCAGAGGCCCATGAAAACCACACCACACAGCCGCATGCCGGCACCTTCTGAACCCGAGGAAGTGCCGGAAGATTAAGTCAGTCAGGTTACTGAAAGGTGACAGGGGTGCGACGGAGCACCGAAATCCGATATGGGAGCGAGCTTGCTCGCGATGGCGGCGGCACATTCAAGATCAACTGTGACAGCTGGGATCGCTATCGCGAGCAAACTCGCTCCCACAGAGGGGTGTGACTCGATCAGCTCAACTGCAACCAGATCGGCGCATGGTCCGACGGTTTTTCCATGCCCCGCAGCTCATAGTCCACGCCAGCGTCCTTGACCCGCGGCAGCAGGCCGTGGGAGGTGAGGATCAGGTCGATGCGCAGGCCGCGCTTGGGCTCGTCCTCGAAACCGCGGCTGCGGTAGTCGAACCAGCTGAAACGGTCGGTGACGTCCGGGTTCAGGTGGCGGAAGCTGTCCACCAGGCCCCAGTTCTTCAGGCGGGCCATCCATTCGCGTTCTTCCGGCAGGAAGCTGCATTTGCCGGTTTTCAGCCAGCGCTTCATGTTGTCCGGGCCGATGCCGATGTCGCAGTCCTCCGGGGAAATGTTCACGTCGCCCATCACCACCACCGGCTGGTCGTTGCTGAAGCGGCTTTCCAACAGTTGCTGCAAATCGTTGTAGAAACGCTCCTTGGCCGGGAATTTGGTCGGGTGGTCACGGCTTTCACCCTGGGGGAAGTAACCGTTCATGATGGTCACCGGCATGCCGTTAGCATCGGCGAAGGTGCCCCAGATGAAGCGACGCTGGGCGTCCTCGTCGTCACTTTCGAAGCCTTTGTACAGGCTCAGCGGCGCCTGGCGGGAGAGCAGGGCGACGCCGTAGTGGCCTTTTTGCCCGTGGTAATGCACGTGGTAACCCAGGGCCTGCACCTCGGCCAGGGGGAATTGTTCGTCGTGTACCTTGGTTTCCTGCAGCCCGATCACATCCGGCTGGTGCTTCTCGATCAGCGCCGCCAGCTGATGGGGGCGGGCGCGCAGCCCGTTGATGTTGAAGGAGACGATCTTCATGGTCGGCTGTCCTGGCAAAACTGCGATGCTAGCTGACATGTGGGAAGGGAGCCAGCGTGGCAGTAGGACAAATGCGCTGCTAATGTCCTTTGCATGTAGGAACGATCACGACCCTATCGGGTTCGTACTCATAAGAGCAGGGCCTCATCGAGCCTCGCCCCAGGAGATCCAACACCATGCCTGAAACCGCCATCGCCGACGTCCATATGCTCGACAGTGGTTACTCCCGTGAAGCCCGTTCGTTGCTGTACCAGGCCTATCGCCACGAGCCTACCTTCAGCTACCTGTTCGAATCCGAGCGTCCCGGTTATGAACAGCGGGTACGGGCCACGGTGCGTGAGCTGGTCAAGCAGCATTTTTTCCAGGACCTGCCGGCCATCGGCCTGCTGGTCAATGACCGCCTGATTGGCATCGCCCTGATCGCCCCGCCGCAGCGGCGCCTGGGCATCACCGAAAGCTGGGCCTGGCGCCTGCGCATGGTCTTGAGCACCGGTTTTCGCTGCACCCGGCGCTATCTGGAGTACCACGCGGCGGTGCTGGCCTGCCTGCCGTCGGATGCGGTCCATGTATTGCCGCTGCTGGGGGTGCACCCACAATTCCAGGGCAAGCATTTCGGCGAGCAGTTGCTCGAGGCGGTCCATAACTGGTGTGCGGTGGACGAGCATTCCCAAGGGGTGGTGCTGGACACCGGCAATCCGCGCTACCTTGAGTTCTATAAACGCCAGGGATACGAGGAAATCGGTGAAGTTGCGGTAGGACCTATCCGCGAGCATGTGTTCTTCCACGCCAACCCGCAGATTCTGCAAAGCGCAAGGGCATAGTCGGGCGAACTTTTAGGAAATGTCCGGCTCTATCAGGCACCTACGCTCGTGATAGCATCCGCGCCATGAACCTCCCAGGAAGAATGACCGGTGGCGCGCTTTTGCTGTCCCTCAGCTGCGCGGCGCTGGCAAACAGTGAATTGGAAGTACGCGTCCAGCCGTCCAATGATGAACTCAAGGCCAACGTCGAAGGCTACATCGGTGGCGTGGGGGATCGTGACGAGGAGGCCTTGCTGCGCTTCAGTCGCGGTGCCGAGGAACAGGCGCGCAAGGCCGCCCAGGCGCTGGGCTACTACCAGCCGCAGATCGACAGCGCGGTCAAGGGCGGCAAGGATCCACGGCTGGTGCTGATCATCGACCCCGGCGAGCCGGTGCACCTGCGCAACGTCACCGTGCGCATCGATGGGCCGGCGGCTTCGCTCAAGGCTTTTCGCGTGCCCGACAACGCCGCGCTGAAGCCCGACGCGGTGCTCAACCATGGTCGCTACGAAGACGCCAAGCGGGTGATCCAGAACCAGGCCTCGCGCTATGGTTATTTCAGCGGGCGTTTCACCCAGCAGAAACTCCTGGTGGACCCCCAGGCGGGCATCGCCGACATCGAGCTGGTCTACGACAGCGGCCCGCGCTATGCCTTGGGCCCGGTGAGCTTCGAGGGCGATACGCCGTTCGACGAAGACCTGCTGCAACGCATGGTGCCGTTCAAGGCCGGAACGGCGTATGACTCCGAGCTGATTGCCGAACTCAACCAGGCCTTGCAATCGAGCGGCTATTTCGAAGGTGTTCGGGTGGATGCGGCCCCCACCGCCGCCACCAACAATGTCATTCCAGTGGCGGTCAAGCTCGATACGCGCAAGCCGCGCACCATGGGCCTTGGCCTGGGCTTTTCCACCGATGTCGGCCCCCGGGCCAAAGCCAACTGGACGCGCCACTGGGTCAACCCCCAGGGCCACAGCTATGGCTGGGAAGCGGAAGTGTCGGCGCCCCGGCAAAACGTCGGCCTGTGGTACGACGTGCCGCTGGACCCGCCGCTGACCGACAAGATGCGCTACGCCGGCGGTTATCAATATGAAGAACTGGCCGGTACCGACAGCCTCAGCAAACTGCTCACCGTAGGCCCGGAATGGCACAGCAAGTTGCCCAGCGGCTGGCAGCGGGTGGTGTCGCTCAAATGGCAGCGCGAGGAGTACCGCCTCGGCGACGATGCGGGCCTGAGCACGCTGTTGATGCCGGGCGTGAGCTATTCCTATTTGCGCAGCGACAACCGCATCGACCCGCACCACGGTTACCGTTTGCAGTTCGACACCAAGGTCGCCAAGGAAGGGCTGGGCTCGGACAATAACCTTGTATACGGCACCGCCATGGTCAAGGGCCTGACCACAGTGTTCGACAAGCATCGCTTGCTGGCGCGGGCGCAAATCGGCGGCAGCGCCACCAATGGCTACAAATCCATTCCGCCGTCCCTGCGCTTTTTCGCCGGTGGCGACCAGAGCGTGCGGGGTTACGACTATCAGAGCCTGTCGCCGGAAAACTCCGAGGGCGACCGTATCGGTGGTCGCTACATGGTCGCCGGCAGCCTTGAGTATCAGTATTCCATCGCGGAAAAATGGCGAGTGGCGACGTTCATCGACCAGGGCAACTCCTTCAACAGCCTTGAGCTGCCGAGCCTGAAGACCGGCGTGGGTGTCGGTGTGCGTTGGGTGTCGCCGGTGGGGCCGATCCGCCTCGACCTGGCCCATGCGATGGACGATGAAGGCGGCATTCGGTTGCACTTTTCCATGGGGCCTGAGCTGTGAAGCGTGGTGTGAAGATAACGCTACTGGCCCTCGTTGGGGGGCTGCTGGCGCTCGTGCTGGCCTTGGGCGCGGTGCTGGGCACGGCATTTGGCAGCCGCTGGGCCCTCGGCCTGGTGCCGGGGCTGACCGTGGAGAATTTCCAGGGCCGGCTGGGCGGGCAGTGGAGCGCCGATCACCTGCTATGGCAGCAGGGCGACAGTCGGGTGGCGATGGATCGATTGATATTCGCCTGGTCGCCGTCGTGCCTGGCGCGCATGACCCTGTGCATCGAACAGCTCAAGGCCGACCAGGTCGCCTTGCAGTTGCCCGCCTCGGCCGATGCGCCGAGCAGCGGCCCGATCAGCCTGCCGGACCTGGACTTGCCGCTCGCGATCGAACTGGGCGATGTGCAAGTCGGCAGCCTGTCGTTCAACGGCAGCGAGCAACTCAAAGGCCTGCAATTGGTTGCCCATTGGACCGCCGAGGGCCTGCAGATCGACTCGGTGCAATTGCAGCGCGACGAGCTGGGTCTGAAGCTGTCCGGCTTGCTCAAGCCCGGCGGCGACTGGCCGTTGAATGCCGAAGGCCGATTGACCTTGCCAGCGCCGGGTGCCACCCCTTGGGCCCTGGACCTGAAAGTCGACGGCAACCTGCTCAAGACCCTCAACCTCAAGGCCGACAGTAGCGGCTACCTGCAAGGCCAGTTGACCGGTGAGCTGCAACCGCTGGCGGACAACCTGCCGGCCAAGGTGCGCATCACCGCCGACGGTTTCAAGGCCAGCGCCGATCTGCCGGACACGCTGTTGCTCAATCAGTTGGAATTGACCGGCGAAGGCGATCTGAAAAGTGGCTATCAATTGCTTGGCAAGGCGACGTTGCCCGCCGAAAAAGGGCCAGTGGCATTGCTGCTGCAAGGCACCGTGGACGCCAATGGCGCACGGATCGCCGGCCTGGATCTGGACGCCGGCAATCAGCAGAGCCTGAAACTCAGCGGACAAGTGGACTGGCGCGACGGCTTGAGCGCCGAGGCGAAAGTCGCTTGGCTGGATTTCCCCTGGCATCGCCTGTATCCGCTGATCGACGAGCCGCAGGTGACGTTGCGCGGCTTCAATGGCGAAGTCTCGTACACCGATGGCAACTACCTGGGCAATTTCCAGGCCGCGCTGGACGGCCCCGCCGGGGCTTTCAGCCTGGACAGCCCGTTCAGCGGCAACCTGGCGCAAATCCATCTGCCGCAACTCAAGCTCGCCGCGGGGCAGGGCAAGGCCGAAGGACACCTGAGCCTGCAATTTGCCGACGGCATTGCCTGGGACACGGCGCTGCAACTGTCGGCCATCAACCCGGCGTACTGGCTCGGCGAGCTGCCCGGCACCCTGGCCGGGCCGTTGCGCAGCAAAGGCGCGATGAAGAACGACCGCCTCGAGCTCGACGCGGACCTGGATCTCAAGGGCAAGCTGCGGGGGCAACCGGCGCTGTTCCAGGCCAAGGCCAGTGGTGCCGGCGAGCAGTGGAACCTCAGCGCGCTGGACATCCGCCTGGGGGACAACCGCATCAACGGCACCGGCAGCCTGCAACAGAAACTCATCGGCCAGATCGACATCAAGCTCGCCCGCCTGGCCCAGCTCTGGCCGCAATTGCGCGGCCAGGTCGTTGGCCGGGTCGATGTCGCCGGCACGCTCAAGGCGCCTCAAGGCAAGCTCGGTCTGCAAGGCACGCAATTGGCGCTGCAGGACAATCGCCTGCAAAGCCTGACCCTGGACGCGACCCTCGACAGTGCCCAGCGCGGCAAGCTCGACCTCAAGGCCAGCGGCATCCGCGCCGGCGAAACGTCCCTGGGCGTGTTGACCGTCAGCGGGCAGGGCGACATCAAACGGCAAACACTCAACCTGGACTTGCAAGGGCCGCAGCTCGACACGACCCTGGCGCTCGACGGCGCCCTCGACCAAGGCAATTGGCGCGGACGCCTGGCCAGTGGCGAGGTACAGGCCGGCGGTCAAGCCTGGCGCCTGCAAGCCCCGGCGAAACTGGAACGCCTGGTTGATGGCACGCTCAACGTCGGCGCTCACTGCTGGCGTTCCTCTGATGCCAGCCTGTGCGGTGAAGACCAGCGGCTGATGCCGGAGCCGAAGCTGCGCTATCACCTCAAACAGTTCCCCATCGAAAGCCTGGCCCAGTGGATGCCCAAGGATTTTGCCTGGCAGGGCCGGCTCAATGCGGACCTGCAGCTGGACCTGCCGGCGAGCGGCCCCAATGGCCGGCTCCTGGTGGACGCCAGTGGCGGTACGTTGCGCATCCGTGACAAGTCGGGGGAGAAGGCGCAATGGCTGGACTTCCCCTACCAAACCTTGACGCTCAATAGCCGCTTGACCCCCAAGCGCATCGACACCGACCTGAATTTCGTCGGCGCCAAGCTCGGCGAGCTGGTGCTCCAGGCGCAGATCAATCCGCTGCCGGCCAGCAAGCCCTTGAGCGGCTCGTTCCGCCTGACCGGTCTGGATCTGTCCGTGGCCCGGCCGTTCGTGCCGATGGTGGAAACCCTCACCGGTCACTTGAACGGCAGCGGGACGTTGTCGGGTGGTTTGCTCGCACCCCAGGTCAACGGCAACCTGGCGCTCAGTGACGGCGAAGTCTCCGGCCCGGAACTGCCGATCAGCCTCGAAGCCCTGCAGGTGCGGGCGATGATTGCCGGCGAAACGGTACGGCTCGACGGCGCCTGGAAAAGCGGCAAGCGCGGGCAAGGCAGCCTGACTGGAAACATCGGCTGGGGCGAAGCCCTGACCCTGAATCTGGCGCTCAAGGGCTCGCAACTGCCGGTCACCGTCGAACCGTACGCAGTGCTCGATGTCGCCCCGGACTTGAACATCACGATGCAGGGCGAGCAGCTTTCCATTGCCGGCAAGGTCCTGGTGCCCAAGGGCGAGATCACCGTCCGCGAACTGCCGCCGTCCACCGTCAAGGTGTCGGATGACACGGTGATCGTCGGCCACCAGACCGAGGAGGGCAAGGCACCGATAGCCATGGCGATGGACATCGACGTGATCGTCGGCCAGGACAAACTCGCGTTCTCGGGTTTCGGCCTGACGGCCAACGTCCAAGGGCAGGTGCACATCGGCGACAACATGGACACCCGCGGTGAACTGTGGCTCAACGACGGCCGCTATCGGGCCTACGGGCAACGGCTGACGGTGCGCCGGGCCCGGCTGCTGTTCGCCGGGCCCATCGACCAGCCCTACCTGGACATCGAAGCGATTCGCCAGACCGACGACGTGATCGCCGGCATCCGTTTGAGCGGCAGCGCCGAGCAACCGACCACGCAAATCTTCTCGGAGCCGGCCATGAGCCAGGAGCAGGCGTTGTCCTACCTGGTACTGGGCCGGCCGCTGAGCACCACGGGCGAGGACAACAACATGCTCGCCCAGGCGGCGCTGGGCCTGGGGTTGATGGGCAGCTCGGGCGTGACCAGCAGCCTGGCCAATAACCTGGGCATCGATGACTTCCAGCTCGACACCCAAGGCAGCGGCAACACCACCAGCGTGGTCGCCAGCGGCAACCTCTCGGAAAAACTCAGCCTGCGCTACGGCGTCGGCGTGTTCGAACCGGCCAACACCATCGCCCTGCGCTACAAGCTCAGCAAGAAGGTTTACCTCGAAGCCGCCAGCGGCGTCGCCAGTTCGCTGGATATCTTCTACAAGCGCGATTTCTGAAGTCCTTTCCAATCATTGTGGGAGCGGGCTTGCTCGCGAATGCGGTGTGTCATTCAACAGATAAGTTGACTGATCTACCGCATTCGCGAGCAAGCCCGCTCCCACAGTTTTGTCTGCATTTTGTCTGCTTGTACGTAGCAAGCTAACTATTTGTTTGACATTTGCTGCCTAAGCAGTAATATCTCGACATACATTCACTGCCTAGGCAGCAAACGGTGCTCAGATGAAGCATTTCACCCCAGACGAATTTCACAATTGCCACCTCGGCATGCTGCTCGGCCGCGCCGCGCTGCTCAAGGACCGGATCATCGACACCCACATGGAGCCCGTCGGCATTACCGCCGCCCAGTTCAAGGTGTTGATCATCATGGCCCAGCACGGCATCGACACACCGGTGGAGCTGTGTCGCTACCTGTCCCTGGACAGCGGGTCGATGACACGGATGCTCGATCGCCTGGAGCAGAAAGGTTTCCTGGTCCGCCAGCGCTCGGCAGAGGACCGGCGCCAGGTGCAGTTGGTGCTGACCGAAGCCGGCCAGGCACTGGCTGATCGCCTGCCGTTCATTGGTGCCGACGCCATGAATCAGTTGGCCGGCGCCATCAGCCGCGAGGAGCTGCAAACCCTCGAAGACATCCTCAAGAAAATACTGCTCGCTGCCGGTGATCCCATCACCGTGTTGCGATTGGGGGACAAATGAAACGTCAAACCTTGCGTACCCGCTTGAGTCTGGTGCTGTTGGCCATGAGCCTCGCCGGTTGTGCCAGCTACAGCGGCCTGAAGACCGAAGGTGTCAGCCTCGAGGCCAAGAGCCTACAGGCTGGACAGTCCCTGACCGGGGTCACGCTGTCGCCAGCCGCGTGGCCGAAAAACGATTGGTGGAAAAGCCTCGGTGATCCGCAGCTCGACGGCCTGATCCGTGAAGCCCTGCGCGACAGCCCGGACATGCAGGTCGCCAGCGCCCGGGTCCACCAGGCCAGTGCCGCGGCCTATGCCGCCAATGCGGCGCGCCTGCCGACCCTGGATGCCAGTGGCAGCGTCAGCCGTTCGCGTCTGGCCCGTGACCAGGATCCGCAAGGGCAGGGCGGGGCGTACAGCACCCTGCGTTCGCTGAGTGTGGACTTCAACTACAACTTCGACCTCTGGGGTGGTCAGCGTGCCGCCTGGGAAGCCGCACTGGGTCAGGCCCGCGCCGCCGAGATCGATCGCCAGGCCGCGCAACTGACCCTGGCCGCCGATGTGGCCCGGGCCTACAGCGACCTGGGCCAGGCACACATCATTCATGACCTGGCCGCCGAAGACCTCAAGCGCACCCGGCAGATGCTCGACCTGGGCAAGCGCCGCCTCAGCGCCGGGATCGACAGCGAGTACCAGTTCCAGCAGACCGAAAGCCTGGAAGCCAGCGCCGATGCGACCTTGATCGACGCAGAAAAACGCCTGCAAAGCGCCAAGATCGCCCTGGCGGTGTTGCTGGGCAAGGGGCCGGATCGCGGCAATGAAATCGCCCGGCCCAACGTGCTGCAAGCCAGCGCGGTCGCCTTGCCGTCGAACCTCCCGGCCGAGTTGCTGGGCCGTCGTCCGGACCTGGTCGCGGCGCGCTGGCGGGTCGAGGCGGCCAGCAAGAACATCGAGGCCGGCAAGACCAACTTCTATCCCAACCTCAACCTGAGCGCGGCGGCAGGGGTGCAGTCATTGCTCGGCGATGCGATGTTCGGTTCGCCCAGCCGCTTCTTCAATGTGGCGCCAACCGTGTCGTTGCCGATCTTCGACGGTGGCCGCCTGCGGGCGGATCTGGATGCCCGGGACGCCGATTACGACTTGGCGGTGGCGCAGTACAACAAGAGCCTGGTCACGGCCCTTGGCGATGTCAGCGACACCATCAACCAGTTGCGCGACATCGCTCGCCAGATCGGTGCCCAGCAACATGCCACCGACATCGCACAGAACTCTTACGACACCGTGGTCCAGCGCTACGGCTCGGGCATCGGTAATTACCTGGACGTGCTGAGCATTGAGCAGCAATTGCTCCAGGCCCAGCGCCAACTGGCGAACCTGAATGCCGAGCAGATCGATTTGTCGATTCAACTGATGCAGGCCCTGGGCGGTGGTTTCGAAGCCCAGACCCTGGCGGCGGCCACGCCGACCCCTGCCACGCCGACCCACTGATTCGAGGTACTTGTCATGGCGACTGCCGAAACGACTCAATCCGAACATACACAAGACAGCGGCAACCCACGCAAGCGCAAGGTGATGTTGGTGGCACTGGCGCTGATCGTCATTCTCGCGGGCCTGGGTGTGTGGGGCTGGCATGAACTGTATGGCCGCTGGAGCGAAAGCACCGACGACGCCTATGTGAACGGCAACGTGGTGGAGATCACGCCGCTGGTCACCGGCACTGTGGTGAGCATCGGTGCAGATGATGGCGACCTGGTGCGTGAAGGCCAGGTGCTGGTGCAGTTCGACCCGAACGACGCCGAAGTCGCGCTGCAAAGTGCCCAGGCCAACCTGGCCCGGACCGTGCGCCAGGTGCGTGGCTTGTACAGCAACGTCGATGGCATGCGGGCGCAGGTCAATGCCCAAGAGGCCGAAGTACAGAAGGCCCAGGAAAACTACAGCCGACGCAAGAACCTGGCGGCCGGCGGGGCGATTTCCCAGGAAGAGCTGTCCCACGCCCGGGATGACCTGACCTCGGCGCAGAATGCCTTGGCCAATGCCCGGCAACAACTCAAGACCACCAGCGCCTTGGTGGACGATACCGTGGTGTCGTCTCATCCCGACGTGCAAGCTGCAGCCGCGCAATTGCGCCAGGCCTTCCTGACCAACGCCCGCAGTACCTTGATCGCGCCGGTCACCGGCTATGTGGCCAAGCGCACCGTGCAACTGGGGCAGCGGGTGCAGCCGGGCACGGCGTTGATGGCAGTGATCCCGCTGGATCAGTTGTGGATCGATGCCAACTTCAAGGAAACCCAACTGCGCGACATGCGCATCGGCCAGCCGGTGGACATCGAAGCCGACCTGTACGGCAGCGATGTGAAGTACAGCGGCACCATCGACAGCCTGGGCGCCGGGACCGGCAGTGCGTTTGCCTTGCTGCCGGCGCAGAACGCCACCGGTAACTGGATCAAGATCGTCCAACGGGTGCCAGTGCGCATTCATGTCAACGCCGAAGAACTGGCCAAGCATCCGCTGCGAGTCGGCCTGTCGACCCAGGTCAGTGTCAACCTGCACGACCAGAGCGGCCCGGTGTTGGCCCAACAGCCACCGCAGAAAGCCTCGTTCAGCACCCAGGTCTACGACCGGCAACTGGCCGACGCCGACGCGATGATCACCCGCCTGATCCACGACAACAGTTCCGCGGCGAGCAAAACCGCGCAGCGCTGAGCACTGTCGCAGGCCGGCCTCTGGAACCCTGTGGGAGCGGGCTTGCTCGCGAATGCGCAGTATCAGTCAATACAGATGTTGAACGTGGAATCGTCTTCGCGAGCAAGCCCGCTCCCACAGGGTTTGTGTCCTGACCTAAACGATTTCGCCACCTCTGTTTCATAGGATTTCGCAATGAGCAATAACGCGTCCTTCACGCCGCCCAGCCTGTTGCTCAGTACCATCGGGCTGTCGCTGGCGACGTTCATGCAAGTGCTCGACACCACCATCGCCAACGTCGCCTTGCCGACCATTTCCGGCAACCTGGGCGTCAGCTCGGAGCAGGGCACCTGGGTGATCACCTCGTTCGCGGTGAGCAACGCCATCGCCCTGCCGCTCACCGGCTGGCTCAGCCGTCGGTTTGGCGAGGTGAAGCTGTTTTTGTGGGCGACGATGCTGTTCGTGCTCGCTTCATTCTTGTGTGGCATTTCCACCTCGATGCCGGAGCTGATTGGCTTTCGGGTGATCCAGGGGTTGGTGGCCGGGCCGTTGTACCCGATGACCCAGACCTTGCTGATTGCCGTCTACCCGCCGGCCAGGCGCGGCATGGCCCTGGCGTTGCTGGCGATGGTCACGGTGGTGGCGCCGATTGCCGGGCCGATCCTCGGCGGCTGGATCACTGACAGTTATAGCTGGCCGTGGATCTTCTTCATCAACGTGCCCATCGGCATCTTCGCGGTGATGGTGGTGCGCCAGCAGCTCAAGGCACGGCCGGTGGTCACCAGCCATCAGCCGATGGACTATGTGGGGTTGATCACGCTGATCATCGGTGTCGGCGCGCTCCAGGTGATTCTCGACAAGGGCAACGACCTGGACTGGTTCGAGTCGAACTTCATCATCATGGGCGCCGTGATTTCGGTCATTGCCCTGGCGGTATTCGTGATCTGGGAGATGACCGACCGGCACCCGGTGGTCAATCTTCGGCTGTTCGCCTATCGCAACTTCCGCATCGGTACCATCGTGTTGGTAGGGGGCTACGCAGGGTTCTTCGGCATCAACCTGATCCTGCCCCAGTGGTTGCAGACCCAGATGGGCTACACCGCCACCTGGGCCGGACTGGCGGTGGCGCCCATCGGCATCCTGCCGGTGTTGATGTCGCCCTTCGTCGGCAAGTACGCCCACAAGTTCGACCTGCGCTTGCTGGCGGGGCTGGCGTTCCTGGCCATCGGTCTGAGCTGCTTCATGCGCGCCGGCTTCACCAACGAGGTGGATTTCCAGCACATTGCCTTGGTGCAGTTGTTCATGGGCATCGGCGTGGCGCTGTTCTTCATGCCGACCCTGAGCATCCTGATGTCGGACCTGCCGCCGCATCAGATTGCCGACGGCGCGGGGCTGGCGACGTTCCTGCGAACCCTGGGCGGCAGCTTTGCCGCATCGTTGACCACCTGGATCTGGATCCGCCGGGCCGACCAGCATCACGCCTATCTGAGCGAAAGCATCAGCACTTTCGAGCCGGCCACCCGCGAGGCGCTCAACCAGCTTGGAGGTGCGAGCGCCCCGGCCTATGCCCGGCTCGAGCAGGTTCTCAACAGCCAGGCGTACATGCTCTCCACCGTGGATTACTTCACGTTGCTGGGGTGGGCGTTCATGGGCTTGATCCTGCTGGTGTGGCTGGCCAAGCCGCCGTTTGCGGCGAAGGCAGGGCCTGCATCGGCAGGGCACTGATCCAAAGGTCAATACAATTCAATGTGGGAGCGAGCTTGCTCGCGATGGCGGCATGACAGTCAACTTTATATGTTGACTGAAACACCGCCATCGCGAGCAAGCTCGCTCCCACAGGGGGATTCAGGTTGGGCTGGGTGGTGTCTCGGGCGCTGATAACAGCGGCGGCGGGGCGAACCCAAACGGCGCCAATGCAAACCCCTGCTCATCCACCTGCAAGGCCCAGCCTTGCTTGTCCCAGTCCCCCAGCACGATGCGCCGGGCGGCGTGTTCGCCCAGTTGCAGCTTGTGAATGGCGGGGCGGTGGGTGTGGCCGTGGACCAGGGTCTTCACGCCGTATTGCTGCATGATCCGTGGGATCTCTTCGGGCGTGACGTCGACGATGTCATTGGCTTTCATGCGGGTCTGCGTGCGGCTTTCGCTGCGCAGTTTGCGCGCCAGTTTCTGGCGGCTGCCCAGCGGCAGGTGACGCAGAATGAACAGCGTGACCGGGTTGCGCAGCCAACGCCGCAGCTTCATGTAGCCTTCGTCGCGGGTGCAGAGGCTGTCGCCATGCATCAGCAGCACCGGCTCGCCATTGAGCTGCACGACACTCGGGTCCTTGAGCAGGGTGCAGCCGGCCGCTTTGCAAAAGGCCTGCCCCAGCATGAAGTCGCGATTGCCGTGCATCAGGAAGATGGCCGTGCCGCTGTCGCTCAATTCGCGCAGGGCCTGGCAGATGGAACGCTGGAACGGCGTCATGGCATCGTCGCCGATCCAGGCTTCGAAAAAGTCGCCGAGGATGTACAACGCTTGCGCCGAGCGGGCGCGTGTGGCGAGTAAATCCAGAAACGCCCGGGTGATGTCCGGGCGCTCCTTTTCCAGATGCAAGTCTGAAATCAGCAATATCACTCAATGATCTCGGCTTTCTCGATGATCACGTCGTCTGCCGGGACGTCCTGGTGGCCAGCCTTGGAAGTGGTGGCGACGCCCTTGATCTTGTCGACCACGTCGGTGCCTTCGATCACTTCACCGAACACCGCATAGCCCCAGCCCTGTACGGTCTTGGCGCTGTGGTTCAGGAAGCTGTTGTCGGCCACGTTGATGAAGAACTGCGCGGAGGCCGAATGCGGCTCCATGGTACGGGCCATGGCAACGCTGTACTTTTTGTTCGGCAGGCCATTGTCGGCTTCGTTCTGGATGCTCGGGCGCTTGTCTTTCTTTTCCTTCATGCCCGGTTCGAAGCCGCCGCCCTGGATCATGAAGTTGCCGATGACGCGGTGGAACACGGTGTTTTCGTAGTGGCCGGCGTTGACGTATTCGATGAAGTTGGCCACGGTCAGCGGCGCTTTCTCGGCGTTCAGTTGCAGAACGATGTCACCGAAGTTGGTGGTCAGTTTGACTTTGCTCATGGTCGGTACTCTTTCAAGGAATTCGTGGGTTTCGGGGCACAAACGCCCGCAACCGGTCTGGCTGCAATCGGCCAGGTTGGGCAGTTTAGCGTGCCGGGCACGAATTTCGAGGCTGTTTTTCATCTGGCCGTCGATTAAATTCAATCGTTTGCCGGCCTGGCCTGTCAGGTACTTGACAGCATCGGCTATGATACGGGCTTTGATTTATCAGGCCGCACCCGGCCGCGCACTTGTCTGTTCAAGGATCCTATGAGCAAGCCCACTGTCGACCCTACCTCGAATTCCAAGACCGGCCCGGCCGTGCCGGTCAATTTCCTGCGCCCGATCATCCAGGCGGACCTGGACTCGGGTAAGCACACACAGATCGTCACTCGTTTCCCGCCGGAGCCCAACGGCTACCTGCACATCGGCCATGCCAAGTCGATCTGCGTGAATTTCGGTCTGGCCCAGGAGTTCGGCGGCGTCACGCACCTGCGTTTCGACGACACCAACCCGGCCAAGGAAGACCAGGAATACATCGACGCGATCGAAAGCGACGTCAAGTGGCTGGGTTTCGAATGGTCCGGTGAGGTGCGCTACGCCTCGCAATATTTCGACCAGTTGCACGACTGGGCGGTGGAACTGATCAAGTCCGGCAACGCCTACGTGTGCGACCTGACCCCCGAGCAGGCCAAGGAGTACCGCGGCAGCCTGACCGAGCCGGGCAAGAACAGCCCGTTCCGTGAGCGCAGCGTCGAAGAGAACCTGGACCTGTTCGCCCGCATGCGCGCCGGCGAGTTCCCGGACGGCGCACGGGTGCTGCGCGCCAAGATCGACATGGCCTCGCCGAACATGAACCTGCGCGACCCGATCATGTACCGCATCCGTCACGCCCATCACCACCAGACCGGCGACAAGTGGTGCATCTACCCCAACTATGACTTCACTCACGGTCAGTCGGACGCCATCGAGGGCATCACCCACTCGATCTGCACCCTGGAGTTCGAAAGCCATCGTCCGTTGTATGAGTGGTTCCTCGAGCACCTGCCCGTGCCGGCCACCCCGCGCCAGTACGAATTCAGCCGCTTGAACCTGAACTACACCATCACCAGCAAGCGCAAGCTCAAGCAACTGGTGGACGAGAAGCACGTCAACGGTTGGGACGACCCGCGCATGTCGACGCTGTCGGGCTTCCGCCGTCGTGGCTACACGCCGGCGTCGATCCGCAACTTCTGCGAGATGATCGGCACCAACCGTTCCGACGGTGTGGTCGATTTCGGCATGCTCGAGTTCAGCATCCGTCAGGATCTGGACGCGAATGCCCCGCGTGCCATGTGCGTGTTGCGTCCGTTGAAGGTCGTGATCACCAACTACCCGCAAGACCAGGTCGAAAGCCTCGAACTGCTGCGTCATCCACAAAAAGAAGAGCTCGGCGTGCGCAAACTGCCGTTCGCCCGTGAAATCTACATCGACCGCGATGACTTCATGGAAGAGCCACCAAAAGGCTACAAGCGCCTGGAGCCGAACGGCGAAGTGCGTCTGCGCGGCAGCTACGTGATCCGTGCCGACGAAGCGATCAAGGACGCCGATGGCAACATCGTCGAGCTGCGTTGCTCGTACGATCCGGACACCCTGGGCAAGAACCCTGAAGGCCGCAAGGTCAAGGGCGTGATCCACTGGGTGCCGGCCGCTGCCAGCGTCGAGTGCGAAGTGCGTCTGTACGATCGCCTGTTCCGCTCTCCGAACCCGGAGAAGGCCGAAGACAGCGCGAGTTTCCTGGACAACATCAACCCTGACTCACTGCAAGTGCTGACCGGTTGTCGTGCTGAACCCTCGCTGGGCAATGCACAGCCGGAAGACCGTTTCCAGTTCGAGCGCGAAGGCTACTTCGTCGCGGATATCAAGGACTCGAAACCAGGCCAGCCGGTATTCAACCGTACCGTGACCCTGCGTGATTCGTGGGGCCAGTGATCAAGTCTTAAGGAAACACCGTGCTTACGATCTACAACACGCTCACCAAGAGCAAAGAAGTCTTCAAGCCGCTGGATGGCAACAAGGTGCGCATGTACGTCTGCGGGATGACCGTGTACGACTACTGCCACCTCGGCCATGGTCGCAGCATGGTCGCCTTCGACCTGGTGACCCGCTGGCTGCGTTTCAGCGGTTATGACCTGACCTACGTGCGCAACATCACTGACATCGACGACAAGATCATCAACCGCGCCAACGAGAACGGCGAGTCGTTCGAAGCGTTGACCGAGCGCATGATTGCCGCGATGCACGAAGATGAAGCGCGCCTGAATATCAAGAAGCCGGACATGGAGCCGCGTGCCACCGACCACATTCCGGGCATGCACGCGATGATCCAGACCTTGATCGACAAGGGCTACGCCTACGCACCGGGCAATGGCGACGTGTACTACCGCGTCGCCAAGTTCATGGGCTACGGCAAGCTGTCGCGCAAGAAGATCGAAGACCTGCGCATCGGCGCGCGCATTGAAGTCGACGAGTCGAAACAGGACCCGTTGGACTTCGTGCTGTGGAAGGCGGCCAAGCCGGGCGAGCCGAGCTGGGAGTCGCCATGGGGCGCCGGGCGTCCGGGCTGGCACATCGAATGCTCGGTGATGTCCACCTGCTGCCTGGGCGAGACCTTCGACATTCATGGCGGCGGCAGCGACCTGGAGTTCCCGCACCACGAAAACGAAATCGCCCAGAGCGAAGCGGCCACCGGCAAGACCTACGCCAATGCCTGGATGCATTGCGGCATGATCCGGATCAACGGCGAGAAGATGTCCAAGTCCTTGAACAACTTCTTCACCATCCGTGACGTGCTCGACAAGTATCACCCGGAAGTCGTGCGTTACCTGCTGGTGTCGAGCCACTATCGCAGCGCCATCAACTACTCGGAAGACAATCTCAAGGACGCCAAGGGTGCCCTGGAGCGTTTCTATCATGCGTTGAAGGGCCTGCCCGCCGTGCCGCCTGCCGGTGGCGAAGGGTTCGTGGCGCGTTTCACCGAAGTGATGAACGACGACTTCGGTACGCCGGAAGCCTGCGCGGTGCTGTTCGAGATGGTGCGCGAGATCAACCGCCTGCGTGAGAGCGATCTCAATGCCGCGGCTGGCCTGGCGGCCCGCTTGAAAGAACTGGCCAGCGTGCTGGGTGTGTTGCAGCTCGAAGCCGATGACTTCCTGCAGGCCGGTGCCGAAGGCCGTGTGGACGCTGCCGAGGTGGAAGCATTGATCCAGGCACGCCTGGCTGCGCGGGCCAACAAGGATTGGGCCGAATCCGACCGCATCCGCGACCAGCTCACCGCCATGGGCGTGGTGCTCGAAGACGGGAAGGGCGGTACGACCTGGCGATTGGCGGATTGAGTCCACGCCGGTCTATGTGGGAGCGGGCTTGCTCGCGAAAGCGGTGTCTCTGTCACTGAGATGTTGAATAAGCCGCCGTCTTCGCGGGCAAGCCCGCTCCCACAGGGCCGGTGGCGTTCATCCAATTGTGGGAGCGAGCTTGCTCGCGATAGCGTCGGATCAGTCAACGATAATGTTGAATGAAAGATTGCCATCGCGAGCAAGCCCGCCCCCACAGTTTTTTGAGCGGTCCACAGGCATCGCATACATTGAAAATCCCACAATTTTTTTGTGCTCAGCCTGGCAATCATTCCTTTATGAGCTAGTACTGTCAGGTCGATTCGACGTTCCCACTGTCAGGAGTCTTTCATGTTGGCTCATTGGTCGCTTGCGGCAATTCATCTGCTGGCGTTCGCCCTCGGGTTCTGGGCGGTGCTGACCCGCGGCACGGCGTTGCGGCGCCTGGCGGGCGGTGTGGACGCGGTCCGGGGTGTCTTGGTGGCTGACAACCTGTGGGGCTTGTCGGCGCTGGTGCTGCTGGTGACCGGTGGGATGCGCGCTTTTGGCGGGTACGAAAAAAGCACGGACTATTACCTGCACCAACCGCTTTTTCACTTGAAGATGACGTTGCTGCTGCTGATTCTGCTGCTAGAGATCGTACCGATGATCGCCCTGATCAAATGGCGGATGGCACTGGGCAAAGGGGGGGCGATCGATCCTTCGAAAGCCGGCCGCCTCGCACGAATCAGCCACATCGAAGCCTTGTTGCTGATCTTGATGGTCGTCGCCGCCACAGGCATGGCGCGCGGCGTGGGCCTGGGCTGACCGGCCGCGAACGCCTGCTTCGTCATCATTAAAACGAAACGTCTGACAGCCATGCCAAGCGCCATGCCATTAGTATCGATTCACAGACGGGGCGAAAGAAGGCGGGGTGGGGCAGGGTGCGGCGCAGTCGGCCAGAATCTTTAGCCAGCCATTGCGACGATGCAAACGGGCTGGCTGCGGACTGCTGCAATGTTCAGGGAGTTTGCGGCTTGTCAGGGGCGGTAAGGCCGGCCTGAATACGCTGATAGATCTCTTCACGATGCACCGCAACGTTTTTCGGGGCGTTGATGCCAATCCGTACTTGTTGGCCGCTAACGCCCAGAATGGTGATCGTGATGTCGTCACCAATGTTTATGCTTTCACCGACTTTGCGGGTGAGTATCAGCATGGTGTTCTCCTTGATTGCTTTATAGGGCACCTGATTCAGACAGTGCAGATGTCGGTACTGCTTATAGATTAGTGCTAAGTGTCACAATGTGGGTGCCTCTTTCTGACGTGCAGATGCAGCATTAATTCCCAGGGTGCGACTATACAGAGACGCCGGGCAGGATTCTCGTGTTTTGAGCATTGTTTGCGGCGATCTTGACGGGCACGGATGCTAAAATCCATGCCTCATGTCTTCCGGGGGAAACGTTGTGCGTAAATTGGCTTGGGTTATCGCGGTATGGGTGCTGGCAGGGTGCGGTGAAGGACGGGATGTCGAAGCACCGAAGCCGAAACCCGCCGCGACCTCCGCACCGGCCGTCGCCGCCGCGCCGCAGTGGGCCGTCGAGGTTCGTGGCCAGACGCCGCAGGCTGTCAGCGACCTGACCGGTTGGCTCATCGAGCACAGCTTCATGTCAACGGTGGTGCGGGAAAACGGCAAGGAACGCGTCCTGGTCGGCCCTTTGAATTCCGAGGCAGAAGCCAAGGCCAAGCAGGAGCAGGTCACGGCCGCCCTGGTCCGTGCGAAGAAACGCAACATCGAGACGTTGGTGGTGGATTACCCGACGGCCCAATAATCGGGCAGCCCAAAAAAGTCAGCCAAGCCACAAAACCTGTGGGAGCGAGCTTGCTCGCGATAGGGGCATGTCAGTCAAGATCAATGCTGGCTGATTCAACGCTATCGCGAACAAGCTCGCTCCCACAGTTTGTTTTGTGCTGTTCACAAGTGCGAGGTCAACCGCAGGCCTTCATGTCCACCGGGCCCACGAACTCGTTCCCACGTCCCATGACGCATGCCACGCTCTGGTTGCGCTGACGTTCCCAGCTTTCGACCGGGTAGGTCTTGTCCCAGGCTTCATACAGGCGCCGGTCCTGTTTCGACAGGCGCAGGCCATATTGCTTGCTCATGTAGAAATAGGTCCGGGCGATCATCCCCCGGATGGAAGGGCGAGGCATGACCTTCTTGGCCTTGAAATCCACCTGGGTCAGGCATGAGCCGTATTGGCCCTTTTGCTCCGGCAGCCAGCCGAAACTGAAATTGCTGCGATCGCCATTCACTTCCCCGATGCTCGGCACCAGGTTGTGCAGGTCGGCCTCGGCCCGTTGATAGACTGGATCATAGCGGGTGCAGTTCTTGCGACCGCCTTGTTGCCAGCATTGACGCTGATGGCCGATCTGCCACGCCGGAACGATATGCTCCCACTCGATGCGGGCGGCACGGCTGGCATTTTTGCGCGGGACATAACCGCAGGCGGCCAGGTTCACGCGATTGCCGGTGTATTTGCAGCCACAGTAGAACTCGGTGGATTGCGGGGCGTAGAGCTTCCAGGCGATTTTCTTGGCTTCGTTGAAGGTGCGCGGGGCACCGGCCTGTGCGCCCATGGCGATGAACACAAGCAAAAAAGCTAAACAGCGAACACTCATCAGGCTCAATCTTCCTTCGGCACAACCCAGAAAACCTGTACGCCACCGTCGTCGCGATAGGCGAGGGTCACGTTGTCGTTCTCGTCGATTTCTTCCAGAAGACGTTCCCACTCATCCACCGGCTCGTCGGGCAGGCGGAAGATCAGCGCGGCCTTGGCTTTTTGCGCAGTGGGAGCGTTGATGATTTTCGAGACCCGAAGGCCGAGTCGTGTATAGGAATCTAAGGGAGTAGTTGCAGCGGAGGGGGTGGCCACAGGATTATCCTTATTAAGCTGTACGGGTATACAGTATTTAACCGTAGGCATTTACGCAACTACTTAAAATTCAAGAAGATCGTCTGACAGCACTTTTTTCGTTTTAGTGTAGGAGAAAGGAATTTTTTATCGGCTTGCGTCAACAGGTGTCAGCCGTTCAGGGGAGCGAAGCTATTGACTGATTTCAGCGGGCGCTAAAGAAATTGCTTCGGCGGGCGATGTCCTTACCTAGGAATCCCCCTTCATGGAGTTTTGATATGTCGTTTTCCATCGGCTTTCCCAATGCGGCAGCGGTGACCATCGGCGGAAAATCCGCAGCCACCCTGAAAGCTTTGAGCGAGGCAGAAGCTCAGGCCGCCGATGAGGCCCTGGGTACAACGCAAGCCTCGGGCAAGGTCCGCACGGGCATGGGCGCTGGCGCTGAAGCAACCGACCAGGCGCAGGAGGCCGGTAGCACCCAGAGCGTGGCGGTCCAGGTGCTGCTCAAGCGGATGCAAGAGCTTCAGCAGCAGCTCAGGGAGCAGCAACAGCAACTGGCCGCTGCAGAGGCGCGCGACTATGCAACGGAAGAAGCCAAGGCTTCGGCGGTCATGGCCATCCAAGGGCAGATCGCCGACACCAGTGGCGCTTTGCTGGAAGTCACCGGTCGCCTGGTCACGGAGCTGGCCAAGGGCGCCGGTTCGGGTTCGGTGGTCAATACGACGGTCTGAACTTCGACGTTGCGGATCAAGCCGCAACGTTGACAAATCTGCGAAGCCTTACCATAGTTCACTTCACGCAAACGTTTGCGCGGCGTTCCGTGCATTGATTTGCTCACAATAATCATAAGATCGGAGTGAACCCATGAAGTTGCCATTCGCTGGACGCCTTCTCGCTGTTGCCATGCTCGCGGCCGCATCCGCTGTGTTGCCTCTCTCCTCGGCATTCGCCCAGACCGCAGAAAAACCCAAGGTTGCCTTGGTCATGAAATCCCTGGCCAACGAATTCTTCCTGACCATGGAAGACGGCGCCAAGGCCTATCAGAAGGAACACTCCGCCGATTTCGATCTGATCTCCAACGGGATTAAGGATGAAACCGACACCGCCAACCAGATCCGCATCGTCGAGCAGATGATCGTGTCCAAGGTCGATGCCCTGATCATCGCGCCAGCGGATTCCAAGGCCATGGTGCCGGTGATCAAGAAAGCCGTGGATGCCGGCATCACGGTCATCAACATCGATAATCAGCTCGATCCGGCCGTGGTCAAGAGCAAGAACATCAACGTGCCGTTCGTAGGTCCTGACAACCGCAAGGGCGCGCGGCTGGTGGGCGAGTACCTGGCCAAGCAACTCAAGGCCGGTGACGAAGTCGGCATCATCGAGGGTGTCTCCACCACCACCAACGCCCAGGCACGCACTGCGGGCTTCAAGGATGCGATGGAGGCGGCGCAGGTCAAGGTCGTGTCCCTGCAATCCGGCGACTGGGAAATCAACAAGGGCAACCAGGTTGCCGCGTCGATGCTCAGCGAATACCCGAACATCAAGGCACTGCTGGCCGGTAACGACAGCATGGCGGTCGGTGCCGTATCGGCCGTGCGCGCGGCGGGCAAGGCGGGCAAAGTGCAGGTGGTCGGCTACGACAACATCAACGCCATCAAGCCAATGCTCAAGGACGGTCGTGTCCTGGCGACCGCCGACCAGTTCGCCGCCAAGCAGGCCGTGTTCGGCATCGAAACAGCGCTGAAGATGCTCAAGGGCGAAAAAGTCGACAGCGGTACCAACGGCGTTATCGAAACTCCGGTCGAGCTGGTGACCAAGCCGTAATCCTGGCGACACAACGGTGCTCGCCCACCCGGGCGAGCGCATTGGAGAGTTTGTTATGTCCGTTCGCGACCCGAACGCTGTCCTGTGCGTCAGCGGTATCGGCAAGACCTATGCCCAGCCGGTACTGACCGATATCAATCTGACGTTGATGCGCGGTGAAGTGCTGGCGCTGACCGGTGAAAATGGCGCCGGCAAAAGCACCCTGTCCAAGATCATCGGCGGGCTGGTGACGCCGACGACCGGGCAGATGCAATTTCAGGGGCAGGATTATCGGCCCGGCAGCCGGACCCAGGCTGAAGAGCTGGGCGTACGCATGGTGATGCAGGAACTCAACCTGCTGCCGACCCTGTCCGTGGCTGAAAACCTGTTCCTCGACAACCTGCCCAGCCACGGCGGCTGGATCAGTCGCAAGCAATTGCGCAAGGCGGCCATCGAGGCCATGGCCCAGGTGGGGCTCGATGCGATTGATCCCGACACGCTGGTCGGCGAGCTGGGGATCGGTCACCAACAGATGGTCGAGATCGCCCGCAACCTGATTGGCGATTGCCATGTGCTGATTCTCGATGAGCCGACCGCCATGCTGACGGCTCGCGAAGTCGAAATGCTCTTTGAGCAGATCACCCGCTTGCAGGCGCGTGGGGTGTCGATCATCTACATTTCCCATCGCCTCGA
The DNA here is from genome assembly GCF_900119265.1 of Pseudomonas sp. NFACC04-2. Lineage (NCBI taxonomy): Bacteria > Pseudomonadati > Pseudomonadota > Gammaproteobacteria > Pseudomonadales > Pseudomonadaceae > Pseudomonas > Pseudomonas sp. NFACC04-2. The sequence continues at coordinate 331,386 of NZ_FPJC01000002.1, read as the reverse complement.
AGAACTGGCGCGGGTCGCCCAGCGCATTGCGGTGCTGCGCGATGGCAACCTGGTCTGTGTCGAACCGATGGCCAACTACGACAGCGAGCAACTGGTGACCCTGATGGTCGGCCGGGAGCTGGGCGAGCATATCGACCTTGGCCCACGCCAGATCGGCGCGCCGGCGTTGACCGTTAAAGGCCTGACCCGTTCCGACAAGGTCCGCGACGTGTCCTTCGAAGTCCGCAGCGGCGAGATTTTCGGCATCTCCGGCCTGATCGGGGCAGGGCGCACCGAACTGTTGCGGCTGATCTTCGGTGCCGATCCGGCCGACAGCGGCACGGTGGCGCTGGGTTCGCCGGCCCGGGTCGTGAGCATTCGCTCGCCGTCCGATGCCGTGGCCCATGGCATCGCGTTGATCACCGAAGACCGCAAGGGCGAAGGCTTGCTGCTGACGCAGTCCATCGCCGCCAACATTGCCCTGGGCAACATGCCGGAAATTTCCAGCGCCGGCCTGGTCAATGGCAGCGCCGAACTGGCCTTGGCGCAGCGCCAGGTGGATGCCATGCGCATCCGCAGTTCCAGCCCGACCCAGTTGGTGTCCGAGCTGTCGGGTGGCAACCAGCAGAAGGTCGTGATCGGTCGTTGGCTCGAACGCGATTGCGCGGTCATGCTGTTCGACGAGCCGACCCGTGGTATCGACGTCGGCGCCAAATTCGACATTTATGCGCTGCTCGGCGAATTGACTCGCCAGGGCAAGGCGTTGGTCGTGGTGTCCAGTGACCTGCGGGAACTGATGTTGATCTGCGACCGGATCGGCGTGCTGTCCGCCGGGCGCCTGATCGACACCTTCGAGCGCGACAGCTGGACCCAGGATGACTTGCTTGCCGCCGCATTCGCCGGCTACCAGAAACGTGATGCGCTGCTCAACGAAGCAGCGCCTAGGGATTTTTCATGAAAACCGCATCTGCCGTCGGCAAATCGAGTGGCAATTTCTATGGCCTCGGGACCTACCTGGGCTTGGCCGGCGCGCTGCTGGCCATGGTCGCGCTGTTCTCAACCTTGAGCAGCCACTTCCTGTCCTATGACACGTTCAGCACCTTGGCCAACCAGATTCCCGACCTGATGGTGCTGGCGGTCGGCATGACGTTCATCCTGATCATCGGCGGCATCGACCTGTCGGTGGGCTCGGTGCTGGCACTGGCGGCATCGACGGTCAGCGTGGCCGTGCTCGGCTGGGGCTGGAGCGTCTGGCCATCGGCCTTGCTCGGCATGGCCGTGGCGGCGCTGGCGGGTACGGTCACCGGTTCGATCACCGTTGCCTGGCGGATTCCATCGTTCATCGTCTCCCTCGGCGTGCTGGAAATGGCCCGGGGCCTGGCGTACCAGATGACCGGTTCCCGGACCGCCTACATCGGTGACTCGTTCGCCTGGCTGTCAAACCCCATCGCCTTTGGTATCTCGCCCTCGTTCATCATCGCCTTGCTGGTGATCTTCATTGCCCAGGCGGTACTGACCCGCACCGTGTTCGGTCGCTACCTGATCGGCATCGGCACCAATGAAGAAGCCGTGCGCCTGGCCGGCATCAATCCAAAACCATACAAGATCCTGGTGTTCAGCCTGATGGGCTTGCTGGCCGGCGTGGCGGCGTTGTTCCAGATTTCCCGCCTGGAGGCCGCGGACCCGAACGCTGGCTCAGGGCTGGAACTGCAGGTGATTGCGGCGGTGGTCATTGGCGGTACCAGCCTGATGGGTGGGCGCGGCTCGGTCATCAGTACCTTCTTTGGTGTGTTGATCATCTCCGTGCTGGCGGCGGGCCTGGCGCAGATCGGCGCTACCGAGCCGACCAAGCGCATCATCACCGGCGCGGTGATCGTGGTAGCGGTCGTGCTCGATACCTATCGCAGTCAGCGCGCCAGTCGGCGGGGCTGAACCATGGCGACGATCAAGGATGTAGCAGCGCTCGCGGGTATTTCCTACACCACCGTTTCCCACGTGGTGAACAAGACGCGGCCGGTCAGCGAAGAGGTGCGGCTCAAGGTCGAGGCGGCCATCGAGCGCCTGGACTATGTGCCCAGCGCCGTGGCCCGTTCGCTCAAGGCCAAGACCACGGCGACCATCGGCCTGTTGGTGCCCAACAGCCTCAACCCTTACTTTGCCGAGTTGGCCCGGGGCATCGAGGATTACTGTGAGCGCAACGGCTATTGCGTGATCCTGTGCAACTCCGACGACAACCCGGACAAGCAACGCAGTTACCTGCGGGTGCTGCTGGAAAAACGCATCGATGGCCTGATCTTCGCGTCCGCCGGAGGCGATGTCGGCCTGGCCGAGGGCCTGGCCAGCGTGCGCACGCCCATGGTGATCGTTGACCGCGGGCTCGATGGTGTCGACGCGGACCTGGTGCGCATCGATCATGAATACGGCGCCTACCTGGCGACCCGGCACCTGCTGGAGTTGGGCCACCACGATATCGCATTCATCGGCGGCCCGGCCAATACCAGCGTGGCGCAAATGCGCCTGGCCGGTTATCGCCGGGCGCTGAAAGAGGCCGGGATCGAGCTGCCCGTCGAGCGCATGCTCGAGAGCGATTTCACCAGTACCGGCGGTTACCGCGCCGCCGCGCAACTGCTTGAACAACTGCCGCCCAGCGCGATCTTCGCGGCCAACGACATGATCGGCATCGGTGTGCTGCGCGCCGCGGCTGAACGCAATGTGCGTGTGCCCAGCGAACTGTCGGTCATCGGTTTCGATGACATCCAGATGAGCCGCTATGTCTACCCGGCGTTGACCACGGTGGGGCAGTCGATCCTGCAGCTCGGGGAGATGGCAGCCGAAGTGCTGCTGCGGCGTATCGCTACGCCGGGCCTTGCCACCGACCAGCGGATCGTGACGCCGAGTATTGTCTTGCGAGAGTCGACTGCACCGCTGTCGGGTACATTCGCCCAATACCGCTGAACCGAATTGATGAGTAGTGATGTATGCCAGCAAAAGTAGTGGTAATAGGCAGTCTGAACATGGACCTGGTAACCCGGGCGCCGCGCTTGCCCCGCGGCGGCGAAACGCTGATCGGCGAGTCGTTCGCCACCATCCCCGGTGGCAAGGGTGCCAACCAGGCGGTAGCCGCCGCGCGCCTGGGGGCGCAGGTGTCGATGGTCGGCTGCGTGGGCGACGATGCCTATGGCGAGCAATTGCGCGGTGCGTTGCTGGCCGAGGGCATCGACTGCCAGGCGGTCCGCGTGGAAGAGGGTTCCAGCGGCGTGGCGCTGATTGTCGTCGATGACAACAGCCAGAATGCGATCGTCATCGTCGCCGGTGCCAATGGTGCGCTCACCGCCGAGGTCCTGGACGGTGTCGATGACGTGCTGCAAAGCGCCGATGTCATCATCTGCCAGCTCGAAGTGCCGGATGCCACCGTCGGCCATGCCCTCAAGCGCGGGCGTGAGTTGGGCAAAATCGTCATCCTCAACCCGGCGCCGGCTTCCCATACGCTGCCCGCCGACTGGTACGCCTGCGTCGACTACCTGATTCCCAATGAAAGCGAAGCAGCGGTGCTGAGCGGGTTGGCGGTGGATTCCCTGGAAACCGCAGAGGCCGCCGCGGCGCATTTGATCGCCGCCGGTGCCGGCAAGGTGATCGTCACCCTGGGGGCCCAGGGGCTGATGTTCGCCAACGGCGCCAGCTTCGAGCATTTCCCGGCCCCGCGGGTCAAGGCAGTGGACACCACGGCCGCCGGGGATACCTTTGTCGGCGGCTTCGCGGCAGCCTTGGCCAGCGGCAAAAGTGAGGTCGATGCGATTCGTTTCGGCCAGGTCGCCGCCGCGCTGTCGGTCACCCGCGCCGGCGCGCAACCTTCAATCCCCACGTTGCTGGAAGTACAGGCTTTCAAATCATGAAAAAGACGCCGTTATTGAATGTGGCACTGTCCCGATTGATCGCTTCCCTCGGCCATGGCGACAAGGTGGTCATCGGGGATGCCGGCCTGCCCGTGCCGCCCCAGGTCGAATTGATCGACCTGGCCCTGACCCATGGCATTCCTGACTTTGTCAGCACCTTGAAGGTGGTGCTCAGCGAAATGCAGGTGGAAAGCCATGTCCTGGCCGAGGAAATCCTCGACAAGCAGCCGTTGGCCCTGGCAACCCTGGAGACGCTGAATGCCGAGGGGGCGTTGGGTGAGCGGGCGTTGGTCAGCCATGAGCAATTCAAGGTTATCAGCCGACAGGCACGGGCGATCATTCGCACAGGCGAATGCTCGCCATACTGCAATATTGTGCTGGTCGCTGGAGTGACGTTCTAACCCTGTTCAACCCCGCACAAGGAGTGCGCTATGCACCGCTATGCTGAGAAAATGCATCAACTGATCCGGAGTCTGCTGCTTTTGTCACTGATCACTGCAACGAGCGCCCAGGCGGCGGAAAAGATCGACCTGATCATCGACACCGACCCAGGCGCCGACGACGTGGTGGCGCTGCTGTTCGCCCTGGCGTCGCCCGAGGAGCTGCATATCCGTGCGCTGACCACCGTCGCCGGCAATGTGCGCCTGGACAAGACCTCGCGCAACGCTCGCCTGGCCCGTGAGTGGGCAGGGCGCGAAGACGTGCCGGTCTACGCCGGTGCGCCGAAACCCTTGATGCGCACGCCCATCTACGCAGAAAACATCCATGGCAAGGAAGGCCTGTCGGGTGTCACAGTGCACGAGCCGAAGAAGGGGCTGGCCGAAGGCAATGCCGTCAACTACCTGATCGACACGCTGAAGGCGGCCAAGCCCCACAGCATCACTATTGCCATGCTGGGGCCGCAGACCAACCTGGCGCTGGCGTTGGTCCAGGAACCGGACATTGTCCAGGGCATCAAGGAAGTGGTGATCATGGGCGGTGCGCACTTCAACGGCGGCAATATCACGCCGGTGGCCGAGTTCAATCTGTTCGCCGATCCGCAGGCGGCCGAGGTGGTGGCCAAGAGCGGCGTGAAGCTGACCTACCTGCCGTTGGACGTGACTCACAAGATTCTCACCAGCGAGGCACGCCTGAAGCAGATCGCGGCGCTGAACAACAATGCCAGCAAGCTGGTGGGCGATATCCTCAACGAATACGTCAAGGGCGACATGGAGCACTACGGCATGACGGGCGGGCCGGTGCATGACGCGACCGTGATTGCCTACCTGCTCAAGCCGCAATTGTTCACTGGCCGTTCGGTCAATGTTGTCGTGGACAGTCGCGAGGGCCCGACGTTCGGGCAGACCATCGTCGACTGGTACGACGGCCTGAAGGCGCCGAAGAACGCGTTCTGGGTGGAAAACGGTGATGCCCAGGGGTTCTTTGACCTGCTGACCGAGCGCCTGGCGCGCCTGAAGTAATCTGCCTGGCTATAGCGCGCCCCCGGGCTGGACCTGTGGGCGCGTGCCTCAATCTACGGCGTCGACGATGCTCGGGTAGCGCTCGAATGTCTGTTGGATGAAGTTGCGGGCGACTTCTATCCCCAGCTCCTTCACTAACAATTCTATGCAGATGATTGCCAGTTCCTCCGGGCTGCCCGGGCTATAGGAGCTGTGGCCCTCCGACCATTTGGCATTGATGGTGGCTTCGATACTGACGGTACTCATGGTCGGGCTCGCGAGTTGAAGGTCTGTAGGCTGAGTTAAACATTTTTGCCCGGGATTTGGCACTGCGACTTAGGCATTGGGGGAGGGCTGTGCGACACTTGTTCTTTTATTTTTCAAAGGAGCTTCGCCGTGCAGATAGATTTGAACGCTCCTGATGGCCTGACCGTCGAGGCGGTTCGTCAATTGCTGGCCTCGGCCAGTGACGACGAGCATACCCAACTGCGCGTGACCAAGGACGGCATCGCCTATTTGTCCTCGGGTGTGGTTGGTGGCGTTGACATTGACGGTTTGCGGTTTCGGCTCGAAACGTGGGCGAAGGGCTCGGGGTATGTCGGCCGGGTCGCTGCCAGCGACGAGGTCTGGGTCATGCAGATCTATAACGCGCTGAAGGACAACTGGCCCAATCCGCCCTTTGATTACATTGACGTTTATTGAGCTGCGTTCATATCCAGTCACGATTCAGGCCTGAACAGGGCCGTGGGCTCAGGCAAACTGCCAGCTTTCCCGGCCTGATGGTTGCGGTGTTGAAACCAAGCGCCGTTTGGGCTGTCGCACGCTCTCTGTTTATTCATCGAAAAAAGGAGGCTTCATGCCTTGGAAGCTTGCGTCATTGAGTACTTTGCTGGCCGCCATGTTCTTGAGCGGTTGCAGCAGCACCTCTGAATCGACCCCCGAACCTGTGGCGACCGAGACCGGTCACAGCCGCTGCGAAGCAAAGGCCGCCGAGTTCGCCATCGGCAAGAAGGCCTCGCCACAGTTGCTGGAGCAGGCCCGTACCCGTGCCGGCGCGCAGAATGCCCGTATCCTCAAGCCCAACGATATGGTCACGCTCGAGTACCGTTCCGATCGCCTGAACCTCAATACCGATGCCAACCTGGTGATCAACCGGGTGAACTGTGGCTGATTGACGGTTTTCAATCGCCCATAAAAAACCCCGTCACATGGACGGGGTTTTTTTGTGCGCCGAGAAATTACTCTGGGCGAACCTGTGCAGCTTGCATACCCTTTTGGCCTTTCTCAGCCACGAAGGAAACGGTCTGGCCTTCTTTCAGGCTTTTGAAACCGTCGCTTTCGATAGCTTTGAAGTGTACGAACAGGTCGTCACCGCCACCTTGAGGAGTGATGAAGCCGAAGCCTTTTTCATCGTTGAACCATTTAACGGTGCCGGTTTGGCGATTAGACATGGTGTATCTCCAAGAAACATATATTTTCAGTGTACTGTGCTGCTCAGGCCAACTGGGCACACCCGGGTATCATAGTCGAAATGTTCGATTTGGGAGCCCCCCGCAGGCGCTGTTTGCCAATCAGTCGTGTTTACTTTATCGCCCTTGCCCGCTGAAAGGCCCGGTTTTAAAGGCTTTGAGCCGAAAGTAAAGACGATAAAAAAAGCTGTAAAACCTGCATAAATAGTACAAAAAAGCGCTTTTTTGGGCCTTTTATCAGCCCCGGGTGGCTTTAAAGGCTCCAGTTTTTCACTTTTTCGCAGGCACATTGGCCTTGCATTTGGCGATCTCGCCAAGGGCTTTCTGCTGCAGTTCAGGGGTGGCCTTGTTGTCCATCAGCGCCTGGATATCACGCGCCGGGTAGGACTTGATGGCGTCGGCGCCACAGGCGCAGTGGGATTTGGCTGCCGCCGCGCCAATCTGCGGGGTAGCCGCCTGTGTGCACTGGGCCATGTATTTATCCCGCTCGCCCTTCGGCCAGTCGGCGTGGGCACTCAACGGCAGCAGCAGAACAATGGGGGCGACTACGGCGAACAGGGTATTGAGACGCATGCGGGGATGCTCCTTCTGGGTCGATGTTCTGTGATTCGAGGGCTCTAGGGCCGATCAAGTTCAGCACTCTGGCATAAAAGCGGACGATTTGCCTTCCTGTGACAGCCTTGTGCATCGATGACCGTTCATCTGTGCTAGCATGCCGGGCTCGGCTATTTCCAGGCTGCGGGCGAGTGTTCGTCCCGGTGGCAAAGAGTCCGAATAACCCTGATTTGAATCCCAGTCACTCTGGTTCGGTTTTCCCGGTTGGCCGCAAGGCTCCTGCCGCTGTAAGGCAGGCGTTCGTCATTGAATGGCCTGGACTGGATCTTGTACTGGCTCATCCCAACCCACGTGACCTTTGGTAGGGGTCACCACTAGGAGAGGAGGCGCCATGCCAACTATTACTCTTCCCGACGGCAGTCAACGTTCGTTCGATCACCCGGTTTCCGTAGCCGAGGTCGCCGCATCCATCGGCGCGGGCCTGGCCAAGGCCACCCTGGCCGGCAAGGTCAACGGTAAACTGGTCGACGCCAGTGACGTCATCGACAGCGACGCCACGCTGCAAATCATCACGCCCAAGGATGAAGAGGGGCTGGAGATCATTCGCCACTCCTGCGCGCACTTGGTTGGCCACGCGGTCAAGCAGCTGTACCCGAGCGCGAAGATGGTCATCGGGCCGGTCATCGACGAAGGCTTCTATTACGACATTGCCTTCGAGCGTCCTTTCACGCCGGACGACATGGCCGCCATCGAACAGCGCATGCAGCAGCTGATCGAGAAAGATTACGACGTCATCAAGAAAGTCACCCCGCGCGCCGAAGTCATCGAAGTCTTCAAGGCCCGTGGCGAGGACTACAAGCTGCGTCTGGTGGAAGACATGCCGGACGAGCAGGCCATGGGCCTGTACTACCACGAAGAATACGTCGACATGTGCCGCGGCCCGCACGTGCCGAACACGCGTTTCCTCAAATCCTTCAAGCTGACCAAGCTGTCCGGCGCCTACTGGCGCGGCGATGCGAAGAACGAGCAGTTGCAGCGCGTCTACGGCACCGCCTGGGCGGACAAGAAGCAACTGGCGGCCTACATCCAGCGCATCGAAGAAGCTGAGAAGCGCGATCACCGCAAGATCGGCAAGCGCCTGGGCCTGTTCCACACCCAGGAAGAATCCCCGGGCATGGTGTTCTGGCACCCGAACGGCTGGACCCTGTACCAGGTGCTCGAGCAGTACATGCGCCAGGTCCAGCGTGAAAACGGCTATCTGGAAATCAAGACGCCGCAAGTGGTCGACCGCAGCCTGTGGGAGAAATCCGGGCACTGGGCCAACTACGCCGACAACATGTTCACCACTCAGTCGGAAAACCGCGACTACGCCATCAAGCCGATGAACTGTCCGTGCCACGTGCAGGTGTTCAACCAGGGCCTGAAAAGCTACCGCGAGCTGCCGATGCGCCTGGCCGAGTTCGGTGCCTGCCACCGCAACGAGCCGTCGGGTGCGCTGCACGGCATCATGCGCGTGCGTGCGTTTACCCAGGACGATGCCCACATCTTCTGTACCGAAGAGCAGATGCAGGCCGAATCCGCCGCTTTCATCAAGCTGACCATGGATGTCTACCGGGACTTCGGCTTCACCGAAGTCGAGATGAAGCTGTCCACTCGTCCGGAAAAACGCGTCGGCTCCGACGAGCTGTGGGATCGCGCCGAAGCGGCTCTGGCCGCCGCCCTCGATAGCGCGGGCCTTGCGTATGATCTGCAGCCGGGCGAGGGGGCTTTCTACGGTCCGAAGATCGAGTTCTCGCTGAAAGATTGCCTCGGTCGCGTGTGGCAGTGTGGTACCCTGCAGCTCGATTTTAACCTGCCGATCCGTCTGGGCGCCGAATACGTGTCCGAAGACAACAGCCGCAAGCACCCGGTCATGCTTCACCGCGCGATCCTCGGTTCGTTCGAGCGTTTCGTCGGGATTCTGATCGAACACTACGAGGGTGCGTTCCCTGCGTGGCTGGCACCGACCCAGGCAGTGATCATGAATATCACTGATAAACAGGCAGATTTTGCCGCTGAAGTCGAAAAAACTCTCAACCAAAGCGGATTTCGTGCCAAGTCCGACTTGAGAAATGAAAAGATCGGCTTTAAAATCCGCGAGCATACTTTGCTCAAGGTTCCCTTTCTCTTGGTTATTGGAGATCGGGAGGTCGAGATGCAGACTGTCGCTGTGCGTACTCGTGAAGGTGCTGACCTGGGCTCGATGCCCGTCGCCGAATTCGCTGAGTTCCTCGCGCAAGCGGTTTCCCGGCGTGGTCGCCCAGATTTGGAGTAATTATTATTAAGCGTGAAATGAGACAAGATAAACGAGCTGCACCGAAAGCCCCGATCAACGAGAATATCTCGGCACGCGAGGTTCGGTTAATTGGCGCTGACGGCGAGCAGATTGGCATCGTCTCGATTGATGAAGCGCTTCGTATTGCTGAAGAAGCAAAGCTTGATCTGGTAGAAATTTCCGCGGACGCAGTCCCACCGGTTTGCCGGGTGATGGACTACGGCAAGTCGATCTTCGAGAAGAAGAAGCAGATTGCCGCGGCGAAGAAAAACCAGAAGCAGATTCAGGTAAAAGAAATCAAGTTTCGTCCAGGGACGGAGGAAGGGGATTACCAGGTAAAACTGCGCAACCTGGTACGTTTCCTGAGTGATGGGGACAGGGCCAAGGTATCCTTGCGATTCCGCGGCCGTGAGATGGCCCACCAGGAGCTGGGGATGGAACTCCTCAAGCGGGTTGAACAAGACCTGCTCGAGTACGGTTCGGTCGAACAGCATCCTAAGATGGAAGGACGCCAGCTGATCATGGTCATCGCCCCGAAAAAGAAGAAGTAATCACCAGGGCACGGCAGGCCTTGCGATTATGTTTATCAACTGAATGCGGAGTATCCGAACATGCCAAAGATGAAAACCAAAAGTGGTGCTGCTAAGCGGTTTCTGAAAACTGCTAACGGTATCAAGCACAAGCACGCTTTCAAGAGCCACATCCTGACCAAAATGTCGACCAAGCGTAAGCGTCAACTGCGCGGTAGCAGCTTGCTGCATCCGTCTGACGTGGCAAAAGTCGAGCGCATGCTGCGCCTTCGTTAATTTTTGGATCAAGAATAGAGGAAGTAACTCATGGCTCGTGTAAAGCGTGGCGTCATTGCCCGTAAGCGTCACAAAAAAATTCTGAAACTTGCTAAAGGCTACTACGGCGCGCGCTCCCGCGTATTCCGTGTTGCCAAGCAAGCGGTAATCAAGGCAGGCCAATACGCCTACCGTGACCGTCGTCAGAAAAAACGTCAGTTCCGCGCTCTGTGGATCGCTCGTATCAACGCTGGTGCTCGTGTTAACGGTCTGTCCTACAGCCGTTTCATCGCTGGCCTGAAAAAAGCGTCCATCGAGATCGACCGTAAGGTTCTGGCTGATCTGGCAGTGAACGAAAAAGCGGCGTTTGCTGCGATTGTCGAGAAAGCTAAAGCCACCTTGGCTTAAGTACCCCCGGCAGTCACCCGGGCTCACCTCTGTGGGCCCTGGTGTCAAACGTCATAAATAGGGGAAGAGCCTTAAAGCTCTTCCCCTATTTTGTATCTGGAGTCTGTACATGGAAAACCTGGACGCGCTGGTCGCTCAAGCACTAGAGGCTGTGCAAAGCGCTGAAGATATCAATGCCCTGGAGCAAATCCGGGTTCACTACCTTGGCAAGAAGGGCGAGTTGACTCAGGTGATGAAGACCCTGGGGAACCTGCCAGCCGAAGAGCGTCCGCAGGTCGGTGCGCTGATCAACGTTGCCAAGGAGCGTGTCACAGAAGTCCTCAATGCGCGCAAGGCATTGCTCGAGGAGGCGGACCTGGCTGCCAAGCTCGCCGCCGAGTCCATCGACGTGACCCTGCCTGGCCGTGGCCAGACTTCCGGTGGCTTGCATCCGGTGACCCGGACCCTGGAACGCATCGAGCAGTTCTTCACCCACATCGGCTACGGCATTGCCGAAGGCCCTGAGGTCGAAGACGACTACCACAACTTCGAGGCACTCAACATCCCAGGCCATCACCCGGCCCGGTCGATGCATGACACCTTCTATTTCAATGCGAACATGCTGTTGCGCACCCATACCTCGCCGGTACAGGTCCGCACCATGGAATCGCAGCAGCCGCCGATCCGCATCGTCTGCCCAGGCCGTGTGTACCGCAGCGACTCCGATATCACCCACTCGCCGATGTTCCACCAGGTCGAAGGCCTGCTGGTTGATCGCGACATCAATTTCGCCGACCTGAAAGGCACGATCGAAGAGTTCCTGCGGGTGTTCTTCGAAAAAGAACTGGCGGTGCGTTTCCGCCCTTCGTACTTCCCGTTCACCGAGCCCTCCGCTGAAGTCGACATGGAATGTGTGATGTGCAGCGGCAAAGGCTGCCGCGTCTGCAAGCAGACTGGCTGGCTGGAAGTGATGGGCTGCGGGATGGTTCACCCGAACGTACTGCGTATGTCCGGTATCGATCCGGAAGAATTCTCGGGTTTTGCTTTCGGCATGGGCGTCGAGCGCTTGGCCATGCTGCGTTACGGTGTGAATGACTTGCGCCTGTTCTTCGACAACGACTTGCGGTTCCTTGCGCAATTTCGCTAGGTCGCAGGCCCGTAACGAATCTATTAGGAGAGCAGGATGAAATTCAGTGAACAATGGCTGCGCGGCTGGGTAAGCCCGCAGGTAAGTCGGGACGAGTTGGTTGCTCGCCTGTCGATGGCCGGTCTTGAGGTCGATAGCGTCACGCCGGCCGCCGGTGAATTCAGCGGCGTGGTGGTGGGCGAGGTGTTGAGCACCGAGCAACACCCGGACGCTGACAAATTGCGGGTTTGCCAGGTCAGCAATGGCGCGGAGACTTTCCAGGTGGTCTGCGGCGCACCTAACGTGCGCCCGGGCCTGAAGATCCCGTTCGCCATGATCGGTGCCGAGCTGCCGGGCGATTTCAAGATCAAGAAAGCCAAGCTGCGTGGCGTCGAGTCCAACGGCATGCTGTGCTCCCAGGCCGAACTGCAAGTCGGCGAAGGCAACGATGGCCTGATGGAGCTTCCGGCCGATGCGCCGGTGGGCCAGGACATCCGTGAATACCTGAACTTGGACGATGCGAGCATCGAGGTCGACCTGACGCCGAACCGTGGCGACTGCCTGTCCCTGGCCGGTCTGGCCCGCGAAGTCGGCGCGCTGTATGCCGCCCCCGTGACGCGTCCGGTGGTCGCGACCGTGCCGGCGGTGCATGACGAAGTGCGTTCGATTGAGGTCCTGGCGCCGGCGGCATGCCCGCGTTACCTGGGCCGCGTGATCCGTAACGTCGACCTGTCCAAGCCAACACCGCTGTGGATGGTTGAGCGCCTGCGTCGCGCCGACGTGCGCAGCATCGACGCCGCCGTCGACATCACCAACTATGTGATGTTGGAGCTGGGTCAACCGCTGCATGCGTTCGATCTCGCCGAAATCAACGGTGGCATCCGCGTACGCATGGCCGAAGAGGGTGAAAAGCTGGTGCTGCTCGACGGCCAGGAAGTGACCCTGCGCAGCGACACCCTGGTGATTGCCGACCACGTCCGCGCCTTGGCGATTGCCGGCGTAATGGGGGGCGAGCACAGTGGCGTATCCGCCACGACCCGCGATGTATTCCTGGAAAGCGCGTTCTTCGACCAGATCGCCGTCGCTGGCAAGGCGCGTTCCTATGGCCTGCACACCGACGCCTCGCACCGCTACGAGCGTGGCGTGGACTGGCAACTGGCCCGTGAAGCCATGGAGCGCGCCACTGGCCTGCTGCTGGAGATCACTGGCGGTGAAGCCGGCCCGATCATCGAGACCGTCAGCGAACAGCACCTGCCGAAGATTGCACCGGTCACCCTGCGTGCCCAGCGCATCACCCAGATGCTGGGCATGGAAATGGCCCCGGCTGAAGTCGAACGCCTGCTCAGCGCCCTCGGCCTGAACATCAGCGCCGATGGGGCAGGGCAGTGGCGCGTCGAAGTGCCAAGCCATCGCTTCGATATCAGCCTGGAAGTCGACCTGATCGAAGAGCTGGCTCGCCTGTATGGCTACAACCGTCTGCCGGTTCGCTACCCGCAAGCGCGCCTGGCCCCGCAGGCCAAGGCCGAAGCCCGTAGCGACCTGCCGGAACTGCGCCGCCTGCTGGTGGCTCGTGGGTATCAGGAAGCGATCACCTACAGCTTCATCGATCCGCGCCAGTTCGAGCTGTTCAGCCCTGGTGTCGAGCCGCTGTTGCTGGCCAACCCGATTTCCAACGACATGGCGGCCATGCGCTCGTCCTTGTGGCCTGGTTTGGTCAAATCGCTGCAGCACAACCTCAACCGCCAGCAGGATCGCGTGCGTCTGTTCGAAAGCGGCCTGCGCTTCGTCGGTCAACTGGACGGCTTGAAGCAAGAGCCGATGCTGGCCGGTGTCGTCTGCGGCAGCCGCTTGCCGGAAGGCTGGGCGCAAGGCCGCGATGTCGTCGACTTCTTCGACGTCAAGGCTGACGTGGAAGCGGTGCTGGGCTTCGCCGGCGCGCTCGACGCATTCACTTTCGTACCAGGCAAGCACCCGGCGCTGCATCCGGGGCAGACCGCACGTATCGAGCGAGACGGGCGTGAAGTCGGCTATGTCGGTGCCATCCACCCGGAACTGTCGAAGACCCTGGGCCTCGATCGTCCAGTCTTCGTTTTCGAGCTGGTTCTGGCCGAAGTGGCCCAAGGGAAAATGCCGAAATTCCAGGAGTTATCGCGCTTTCCTGAAGTGCGTCGTGACCTGGCGTTGCTGGCTGATCGCGACGTTGCTTCCAGTGCTGTACTGGACGTAATACGTGAAAATGCAGGCGAATGGCTGACGGACCTCAGGCTATTTGACGTGTATCAGGGTAAAGGCATTGATCCGCATAGAAAAAGCCTTGCAGTTGGCTTGACCTGGCAGCATCCATCGCGCACTCTTAATGACGATGAGGTGAATACCGCAACGCAGAATATCCTCACCTCGCTCGAAAACAGGTTGAACGCCACGTTAAGGAAGTGACGTATGGGGGCTCTGACGAAAGCTGAGATGGCGGAACGTCTGTATGAGGAGCTGGGCCTGAATAAACGGGAGGCCAAAGAATTGGTCGAACTGTTTTTCGAAGAAATCAGGCACGCTCTGGAAGACAACGAACAGGTCAAGTTGTCCGGTTTCGGCAATTTCGACCTTCGGGACAAACGCCAGCGGCCTGGCCGCAATCCGAAAACGGGAGAAGAAATCCCGATCACGGCTCGCCGTGTGGTCACCTTTCGTCCAGGGCAGAAGTTGAAGGCCCGAGTTGAGGCTTATGCTGGAACCAAGTCATAACGACGAACTACCCGTCATCCCGGGCAAACGCTACTTCACCATCGGTGAAGTCAGCGAGCTGTGTGCGGTAAAACCGCACGTGCTGCGCTATTGGGAGCAGGAGTTTCCTCAACTCAACCCGGTCAAGCGCCGCGGAAACCGCCGGTATTATCAGCGACAAGACGTGCTGATGATCCGGCAGATCCGCGCGTTGCTGTACGACCAGGGGTTCACCATCGGCGGCGCACGCCTGCGTCTCTCTGGTGATGAGGCCAAGGACGATACAACCCAGTACAAACAAATGATCCGCCAGATGATCGCCGAGCTTGAAGATGTGCTGGTGGTGCTCAAGAAATAAAATTTCTGCTTTAAATACTTCCAGTTTTCAAAAGCTTGCGATATATTCCTGAGCGTTCCGTTGAGAAGCGGAACAAGATTCACGCCTAGTCGGGGCGTAGCGCAGTCCGGTAGCGCACTAGCATGGGGTGCTAGGGGTCGAGTGTTCGAATCACTCCGTCCCGACCATATTTTCTGATTAGAATCAGACGCCTAAGCCGATCAGATAGATCGGCTTTTTTGTGTCCGCGAAAAACCGGCGCAAGACTACCCAGTGATTTCGCTGATATTCAGGTCAGGGATTGCCTGAACGTAGCCGGGCCTGCAGAGAGTCATTCAACGCGAATCTTTTTTTGCGCGTGCCGACGGGAAGACCCTTCATTCCGCCTCCGAAGCCAGGTGACGAGCGCATGTACTGGATGGAGGACGGCGGCGAGTACGCCAAGCAGCATGATGGTGAAGATGATGATCAGCGGGATACTTTCGTGCGAGAACATGGTGGGTTACTCCTGTAGTCACTATGTCGGAACCCGCAGAATAGACACGTTGAAGGATGCTTTCGATGAAAGTGTGTTCATCATTGTGCGCTTATTTTGTGCTACGGCAGGGCTTGAAAAAAATGCTCGAGCGAGCAGCTAAAAGTCGAGCACTCGCCAACGCAGCAGGCGAGGGCGCTGATGTTGCGCTTTCGATGAATGTCGTTGTCTGGAAGGGTGCTATCGCCGGGGGGACGATCACTGCTTATTGAGACTGACCCTCGCAAAGCGAGACCCTACGTACCAATCATTTCACCCGCGAGATCCGCCAGGGCGCGGAGCCTGTCCATCTGCCTCATGTCGTGGTGATAGCCCATCCAGATATCGCGTCCGGGTGGTTCACTGCCGACGTCTAGCAATCTCAGGGCGGTCAACTGATCGCCAAGCACCCGTGGCAAGACCGCCACACCCAATCCGCGGCCGCACATCTGCGCCTGAACGGTACGGCTGCTGCTGGTGAACACGGTTTTGGCGCGGGGAAACATCTGCTGTAGCCAAAGCACGTCGGGGTAGTGAGCTTGCGCCGTGTTCATGAGGATCAACCCGAGGCCTTTTCCATCTTGCGAGGGTGAGAAGGGCAAGTGCGCGGCAACGTACAGTCCGTAACTGAGTGTCGTCAGCCGACGCTGAACGATGTCCGGCTCGGTGAACGGCACGATGCGAAAGGCGATATCCGCATCGCGGCGGGTCAGATCGAACAGGCGATGTCCGGGGATCACCTCTGGAACGATCAGCGGGTACCTTCGCGACATTTCGTCGAGTACAGGCGCGAGCACATAGCAGGCGAACCAGTCCGCCGATGAAATTCGCAACAGGCCCTCAGGTTGATCGCTGTCGCCCGCCAGGTGCCGCTCAATGGAAAGAGCGCTTCGCTCCATTTCCTCGGCCAGCCCCAGAATTTTTTCACCGCTGTCCGTCAACACAAGTCCTTGCCCGGTGCGGCGGAAAAAAATTTGCCCGCTGTGCTGCTCAAGGACGTGAAGCCGCCGTCCTACGGTGGGGTGGCTAACGCCCAGTTGCTTCGCGGCAGCGCCCAGCGAGCCGGTGCGGACAATCGCCAGAAAGACGCGCAAGTCGTTCCAGTCCATGGCTCACCCCCTACAAAAATGAACGGCGAAGATGCAGCAACGGCAGTCCCGTTGCAACCCCATGGCGGAGCAGAGCTGGCGGAAGATGCCGTATATGCCTATCGCTGGAAGCGAACATTTCAAGTCGGCTTTTGCCACCGACTGAAGACGCTGCACAACGGGTGGCGGCCTTACAAAAATGCACGAGGAATGTGCATCCCTGGCAGTGCCGCCGTCGCTCGTTGACTTCGACAATAGACCTCAACGACGGCAACAAACCCTGAGGCTTGCCGTTTCATCTGTCAGGCAGCGCACCTGAGTGAACATGAAGCCAGTCTGCGCTAGTCGTATCTTTCTGGAGTTGCCCAATGACATCCGAACTGGATCGCGCCCCAGCAGCCGAATCGCGCCGATGGTTTGCTTTCGCTGTTCTTCTTGTCGGCGCCTTTCTTCCGCCGCTGGATTTTTTCATCGTCAATGTGGCGTTGCCGTCCATTCGTAGCGGCCTGGCGATTACACCGGCGCAGGTCGAATGGGTCATTTCAGGTTATGCCGCCACTTATGCTGTCTTCCTGATTACGGGCGGTCGGCTGGGTGACCTGTTTGGCCGCCGCCGGGTGTTCTTTGCGGGCATGGCCGGCTTCGGCGTCGCCTCCTTGATGTGTGGCCTTGCCAGCTCGCCGATGATGTTGATCGGCGGACGTGTGTTGCAAGGTTTGAGCGCTGCGGCAATGGCACCGCAGGGACTGGCGTCCATCCACAGCCTGTTCCCGGAGCATGAGCGTTCGCGTGCGTTGGCGGTGTATGGCGCAACGATCGGCTTCGCGGCGGTTGTCGCCCAGGCACTGGGGGGCTGGCTGATATCGATGAATGTCTGGGGCCTGCAATGGCGTGCAGTTTTCTTGATCAATCTGCCCATCGTCATCGCTGTGTTTATGGGCGGGATACGGTTGCTTCCCGATACCCGGAGCCAAACTCCGGTGCCGCTGGATCGCATTGGCGTGCTGTTGTGTGCGCTGACGGTCGGGCTGCTGGTGGTACCGCTGGTTGAAGGCCGGGAAGCCGGTTGGCCATGGTGGCTGTGTCTGTTGCTGCTCGGCTCGCCGCTAGCCGCTGCGGCCTTTTGGCGCTACGAGATCGCGCTGGAGCGTCGGGGCGGCACGCCCTTGGTCAGTCCGCAACTCAGTCGAGCACGCGGCTTGGTGGCCGGACTGACGGGCGTACTGTTCTTCTACGTAGTATCGGCATTCTTCCTGACGTTTTCGATTTATCTACAGGACGCGCTGGGTGTAACGCCATTGACCTCGGGAATGATGTTCGTCCCGTTCGGCGTGGGCTTTCTGATTGGCCCTTTGACAACGCCCTTTGCCATCCGCTTGTTCGGCCGTTTTGTACCCGCCATGGGCATGATGCTCGAGGTACTGGGATGTCTGATCCTGAGCGCGGCAGTCGCAGCCGCGCCGACAGGACAGAGCCCTCGATTGGCGTTGGTGATCCTGGCGGTGGGGTTACTCGGGTTTGGCCAGGGCTGGGCGCTGCCAACCCTTATTCGAACCGTGATAGATCGTGCGCCACCCGGCGGATCGGGAATGATCTCCGGCGTAGTCAATTCGGCCTTGCAGATCAGCGCCGCGCTTGGGGTGGCGGTGCTCGGTGGGGTGTTTTACGCACTGGCTGCCCCCGCACAAAGCCCTTCCTCGCTTGCCACCGGATTCATTGCCACCCTGCTGGGCATCGCTGCTTGCCTGGTCGTTTCAGCGCTGCTGTCCGTTTATGCCTCGATGCCTCGTTCAACAAAAGCGGCTGCTCCTTTCGGCGTTTCGATCAGCCCGAACCGTGACTGACGCCAGCGCCGAGCAGTTGCCAAATCTTCAACTCACCCTAAATGCGTCACTTAGGAGTCAACACATGACAGGTAAATTTATCAATCAAGTAGCGGTCGTCACCGGCGGTTCGACTGGAATCGGCTTTGCGATTGCCCAGGCGCTGTTAGCCGAGGGTGCCAAACGCGTCTATATCACCGGACGCTCGGCGACGACGTTGGACGCTGCGGTTACCGCCCTGGGCGAGAATGCCGTGGCAGTGGTGTCCGATGTCGTTCAGCAGGCCGATCTGGATTCGCTCAAGGCATTGATCGAAGGCCGGGACGGTCAACTCGATGTGGTGTTTGCCAATGCCGGTATCTGCGAAAAAAATCCTGTGGGCGAAACGACTGAGGCCGCTTACTACAACATGTTCGATATAAACGTGAAGGGCGTATTTTTCACCGTTCAGACGCTGTTGCCTTTGATGAAGGATGGTTCGTCAATCGTGCTGACCGCCTCCATTTGTTCCAGCAATGGGATGGAAGGCCTGAGTCTTTACAATGCCTCAAAGGCTGCGGTGCGTTCATTTGCACGTACTTGGGCCAATGAACTTAAAGGCCGAAAGATTCGCGCGAACGTGCTCAGCCCTGGTTTTACCCGGACGCCGTTGATGGACAACGGATTGAAGATGGATGAGAGCCAGATCGACGCCCTCAGAAATCACGTAGGACAAATCGTGCCGCTGGGCTACATGGCCCAGCCGGAACAAATAGCGTCGTCCGCACTGTTCCTTGCCTCCGCTGACGCCAGTTATGTCAACGGCGTGGAACTGATGGTCGACGGTGGTCTTTCACAAATCTAAGCGACGTCCGCTTGTGGCACTCAGGCTGTGGGGAATAAAAGCGAAAAACGGATGGTTCCGGGCTTGGGCTGTTCGACACTTACCTTACCGCCATGCAATTGCATGATCGCCATGACGATGGCGAGGCCGAGGCCGTATGAGTCGGAGCGTTGGTGACGGGACGCATCGCCGCGGTAAAAACGGTCGAACAGTTTGCTCAGGGTTTCGTCGCTTAGCACGGGGCCCTGATTCTCCACTTCAATTCGGCAGCCGCCGTCGACTGCAACGATGCGCATCAGAATTTCACTGCCTTCGTCGGCGTAGCGAATCGCGTTGGCGACCAGATTGCTCAGTGCTCGGCGCAGCAGCAAAGGATCGGCGTGCACGGTGCCATCGCCCATAATCTTGATGGACATCTGCCGCTCTTCGGCCAGGCCTTCGAAATAACCCGCGATGCGCTGTGATTCGTCATGCAGCGACAGTGGTTGGCGCTCGACCAGCGATTGCGCTTCGTCGGCGCGAGCGAGGAACAGGATGCTTTCGACGATCCGGGAAATACGCTCCAGTTCTTCAAGGTTCGAGGCGATAAGCGCCTGATAGTCATCCTCGCTACGGGGCTGGCGCAGGGCGACCTGGCAGTGCCCCATCAACGAACCCACCGGCGTGCGTATTTCGTGAGCCAGGTCGGCGGAGAACTGCGTCAGTCGTTGATAACCCTTGGCAAGGCGGTCGAGCATCGCGTTGTAGGCGTCACTCAGTTGTTGCAGTTCAACCGGTGTGTCGGCACTGTCCATCCGGCTGTCGAGTCGCTCAGGCGTTATGTTTGCGGCATGGGCGGCCATTTTGCGCAACGGGCGCAGACCGCGACGCAGCAGCACGTAACCGAGCACCGCCGTGAGCAGAAAGGCCAAGGTCACGGCCAGGTAAATACGTTCGCGAAACGCCGCGAGCATGGCCATTTCCTTGCCCATGATGTGCGCGGCAGTCAGGCGAACTTCACGCCCGCCCGAGGTGGTTTGTACGGAAGCGGCGCGCAGCGGTGTTCCGGAGTCGGTCACGCCGCTGCGCAGGTCGTTGACGCTCAGTTTCGCCTCTGGGCCGATCACGGGCAGATCGGGCAGCGTGACGTTCAGTGGATTGACCAGGATCACCGGCTGCTGGCCGGGCTCCTCGATGATAAAAATATCGTCTTCGCTGTCGAGCATGTTCTTGAAAATCTGCGGGCTGTCACGCAGCTTCTCGATGGCCAATTCGTAATGCAGCAGTTTGCGGAAGTGATCCAGACGGCCCATGACCGCGTGATCGCTGTAGATTAGTACCGAGGCTTTCATCGACTGGTACAAGTAGAACCCGGCCCCGGCCACGGCGAGCATGGCCACCAGCGAGAACGCCAGGGTCGAGCGCAGGGTCAGGGATGGTTGGCGTCGGGTCCGCATGGCCTCACCTCGCACACATAGCCGATACCGCGAATGGTATGGATCAGTTTGATCGGGTAGGGCTGGTCGACCTTGCTGCGCAGGCGTTTGACGGCCACGTCCACGACGTTGGTATCGCTGTCGAAATTCATGTCCCAGACTTCCGAAGCAATTTGCGCCCGGGACAGGACATCGCCTTCGCGGCGCAGAAACAGATGCAGCAGGGCGAACTCCTTGTTGGTCAACACAATCACTTGCTGCTGGCGCGTGACGCGGCGACGCACCAGGTCCAGCTCCAGGTCGGCGATGTGAAAATGATCGGCTTCGCGCACCACGCCACGGCGCAGGATGGTGCGAATGCGCAACAGCAATTCGGTGAAGGAAAACGGTTTGACCAGATAGTCATCGGCGCCCAGTTCCAAACCGCGAATGCGGTCATGCAACTGATCGCGAGCGGTGAGAAACAGCACCGGCACATCTTGCTTGGCGCGCAATAGCTCGATGATTTGAAATCCATCGATGCCGGGCAACATCACATCCAGCACGATCAGGTCGTAGGACGTTTGCAGGGCCATGTGCAAGCCATCGGCGCCGTGCTGGGTCCAGTCGACGTTGTAGCCGGACTCGCCAAGTCCCTTTTTCAGGTACTCGCCGGTTTTGGTGTCGTCTTCGATCAGCAGGATATGCATCGTCAGGGGGAGCTCGGGTCTCTTTTATAACGGGATTCAACCCGCGGTATCGGTCTCTCAGGATTGCAGTGTAACCAGCTGAGAAGGTTGAGTCGGTTACATTTCTGTCATTCGTAAAGGCGTCGTTGCGAATGACAGAAATGTCATTCGGCGGTCATCGTGAGGTCCCGATCCGGGGGTGAGGATAGCGGCACTTAAACCCGTGAGGAATTGTCGCAATGAAGCTCAAGACTGCTCTGTCCACCACCTTCGGT
Source organism: Pseudomonas sp. NFACC04-2 (assembly GCF_900119265.1). Lineage (NCBI taxonomy): Bacteria > Pseudomonadati > Pseudomonadota > Gammaproteobacteria > Pseudomonadales > Pseudomonadaceae > Pseudomonas > Pseudomonas sp. NFACC04-2. The sequence continues at coordinate 309,775 of NZ_FPJC01000002.1, read as the reverse complement.
TTGCTGATGCTCAGTGCCGCTGTCATGGCCACTGCGGCCGATATGCCGGTGATCAAGCCGCTGCGGGGCACCGTTGAAAGTGTCAGCAACAACACGCTGACCTTCACCACCCGTTCCGGCGCACAGCAGACCATAGGCCTGACTGACAAGACCGGTATCAACCGGGTATCAAAGACTGATATCGATTCGATCAAAGCCGACAGCTTCGTGGGCTCTGCAGCCATTCCACAGGCCGACGGTTCGCTGAAGGCGCTGGAAGTCACCGTATTCGAGTCCAGCCTCAAGGGCAGCGGTGAAGGTCACTATGGTTGGCAAAATGCGGATGGCAGCACAGGCACCATGACCAACGGCACCGTGGGCAAATTGTCCAAAGCCAATGGCCGCACGCTGACCGTCAATTACAAGGGCGGCGAGAAGCAACTCGTCGTGCCGCAAGATGTACCCATCGCCTACGTAGAACCAGGCAAAGCCAATGAGTTGGTCAAAGGCGCGAAAATTGTCGTGTTCCCGGCCGAGGGTGGCACAACCGCACGCGGTATTGCCGTCGGTAAGGATGGATTCCAGCCACCGATGTAATCACCTGAACAGATTGGAGCGACGCCGTCCGGCATCGCTCCAGCGCACGGATGATTTCTGAGTGGGAAAAACATGAGTAAAGAATCCATCCATCCCTGGCCCGTCCGCCTCACGCATTGGCTCAACGCCGTCGGCATGACCTGCATGTTCATGAGCGGTTGGGCGATTTACAACGCCTCTCCGTTGTTCGCCTTCAAGTTTCCGGTGGCGTTGACGGTGGGCGGCTGGCTTGGCGGCTCACTGGCCTGGCACTTTGCGTTTATGTGGCTGCTGTTCATCAACGGCCTTGTCTATGTGCTGTACGGGTTGATCAGCCGCCATTTCAAACGTGATTGGTTGCCGATCAGCCTCCCAGCGCTAAAACATGATTTGACCGATGCACTGCGCTTTCGACTGGTGCACGAGAAGGGCGTTTACAACGCGGTGCAGCGCTTGATGTATTGGATGGTGCTGGCGGCAGGTGTACTGGTCGTCGTCTCGGGACTGGCGATCTGGAAGCCCATCCAACTGCAAGAACTGGTCGCGCTCCTGGGCGGCTACGACATTGCCCGGTACGTGCATTTCGCGGCGATGGCGGTGATTGGCGCGTTCGTGATTGTGCATCTGACCTTGGTGATGCTGGTGCCGAAAACCTTGCTGCCCATGATCACGGGTGGCGTCCGGCCCATTGAAAGCGGAAAAACCGACCATGATTGAGCCCAAAAAGCGCGCGATTCAGCGCATCAAGCTTGAGCCCGCACAGCAGCTTCAGCTGGAAAATATCCAGCGCCGGAACTTTCTCCGGGGTGGCTTGACCGTCGGTGCGATGGCGATGCTGAGCGGTTGTAACCTGCAGGACGGCGATCAGGTCGATAAGGTGCTGTGGGCTATGTCGCGCTGGAACGACCGGGTTCAGGCCTGGCTGTTCAGCGGGCAGAAACTGGCGCCGACCTTCACCAAGGCGCAAATGACCACGCCATTTCCATTCAATGCCTTCTACGGTCAGGGCGATATCCCGGAAGTGGACCTGCCCGATTATTCGCTAGCCGTCTCCGGACGAGTACGGGACAAGGCGCCGTGGACCCTCGAAGGTTTGCGTAAATTGCCGCAGCGCACTGACATTACGCGTCTGATCTGTGTTGAGGGCTGGAGCGCCATCGGGCAGTGGGGTGGCGTGCCGCTGAAAACCTTCCTGGAACACATTGGGGCCGACACCACGGCTAACTTTGTCGGCTTCAAGTGTGCTGACCGTTATTACTCCAGCCTGGACATGCCGACGGCATTGCATCCGCAAACGCTTCTGGCACTGGATTACGGCGAAGTCGCGTTGCCGCCGGAGTATGGCTATCCACTCCGGGTTCGAGTGCCGACCAAGCTGGGCTTCAAAAATCCCAAGCATATCGTTGAGATTTTCGTCAGTAATGATAATCCAGGCGGGTATTGGGAAGATCAGGGCTATAACTGGTTTAGCGGGATCTGATGAAGCAAACGCCTGAACAACTGGAAAAGGTTACAGTCGATACCCTCGGTCACGCCGGCAGACCAAGCGATTCCCGATACTGCGTTTCATCGACCTCGGTTAGCGTCCCATAACCGTCGTAATGGTAGACCCGATGCCTGTCACGGGCGTAGCGATCATTCAGAAATTCGAGGGTGGCCAGGTCGATCCGCTTGGCGCTCAGCGGGCGTCGGTGACAGAACAACTTGCGCGTGCCCAGTTGCAGGAAGTCGGGATGGGGCACGCGGACCTCGTCGGGATCGAACGCCACGCCCAGTGGCTTGCCTTCCGAGAAGATCAGCGTAGGGCTTACGGCGTAAGTGCCGAGAATACGGGTATCCGACGGATGTAGTCGTTTTTTCGCCTCACCGTAGTAATACACCGTGTCCTGATCTTTCGCCCAGCCATGCCCGAAGGACTCGAAAGAGGCCGTTTGTGCCTTACGAATCGGTTCCGGGGGATGGTAAAAAACCCGGTGGCAGAACACCGTCTTGCCGTCGGTCAGGTAGGGTGGGCCGAGTGAGCGAAAATGTTCCGCCGATTCCGTGGAAAAACGTTCGGGGACTTCCGTGTCGGCGTTATGGAATGGGATCAGATACAAGCCGTTGGCATCGCCGCACAGATGCGTGTCCAGCAATTTGAAACTCGCTGCGTCCAGCCCGTTGATCACGCGTCCATGGAAATACACCTGGTCGCCCATTTCGAAACCGAGACCGATGGCCTGTAGCGCCAGCGTTTCCGTGTGCGCTTGCGCGGCTTCAGGCCGTGCCTGCAAGCGGTGCCACCAATAACCTTCCAGCTGCGGATGGGCTTCGAAGTAAGGCGCCCACGCCTCGTGCATGGCCGCATCGATGATGCCGCCAGAGCCCAGCGGGCCGTGCTTGTCACCGACCAGCACGGGCGAGTAATCCTGGTCATGGTGAAAGAGCTGGGTCACGACGAAGCTTTCCACGTCGACATCGAGGCGTTTCCGGCCTCGATAGACGTGTTGGTGATCACGGTAATAATCGAACCCCAAGTGACGAAAACTCGGGCCATGGGCATCGCGCAGGCGGGTCCCGGCGGCGTAGACATACTGGTCGTCCACGGCAAAATACTCATCCTCGTATTCGCTGGCGCTGACCACGCGACCGCACGCATCGAACGCCGGCTGCCAGCACTGCAGCAGGTGGAAGTCGCCCACGTAGCGAATGGTTTTTCCAGTCAGGTAATAGGCGCGTTGCTTGTCCTTGGCGTAGCGTTCGTTAAGCACGGTGAAGGTCGCCAGGTCGGCATTGTCGATGCGGTAGAAGTACTCGTATGAAACGCTCGAGCCTTGCTGCGCTTGCACGATGATCGACTGCCCATCGGTCCCCCAGCGTTGGGCGAGCATACGGAAGTCGTCCGGGTTGGCGACCGGCAGCGGCGTGCCGTCCTTCTGGTGCAGGGGCTTGAAGCTCCTATAGACTTGATCGTCGATCACTCGATAGGACGGGTGGTTGCAATACCGCACCCGCGCCGTGGCGCTGGCGATAATGTGCCCCTGCAAAAAGAGATGCGCACCGTCGCAGAACAGGGCGGACGCTGAAGTGACCGAGGCTGGGGACGCTGCCAACAGGGCCAGCCTGTTAGGTTGCGCCTCGTGGATTTGGGTGATCGCGTATTCGCCGAACCAATAAGCGCCGGTTGCGTCACGCCAGTACTGGTGACCGAGGCTTTCCAGGCCCTTGTCGAACCGAAACGGCAGGGGCTGCAGCGCGTAGTAGCCATGGCGCTCCCGGTAGGCCGGAAGCAGGTAGTAATCACGCAGGGGGCCACGCAAGATCCAAGGGTTGCGTCGATGCCGCCAAACCGGCTGACCGGCCAGCAAGGGCGAGGGCGGATAGTGCCCAGCGCTGGCACATTGTGCCAACTCGCCGGGACGTGTGCCTTGAGGGTTGAGCATGATGTACACATCAGGCACTTGCCCGTCGCCCAGCAGCACACCGTCCATGAATGCGAAGCCTTGATGCCATTCAAGGTTCAGCGGTTCCCAGTCAGCAATAGCAGTCTCTATGTCTGTCATGTCATTGCGATCTGCACGTTTCATGGTTGGCCAAAGACGACAAGCTTCACCCGAGTTCGACCCCTGGCGAGGCTGGCCCAAGAGTGTATACTTTGGCAAATTTTGTCAAAAAACAGGCAAAGTCATGAGTACCATGAACATCTCCCTGCCGGACGCTCTCAAATCATTCATAGATGATCAGGTTAGCCAGAGAGGCTACAGCACCAGTAGCGAATATGTGCGGGAGCTGATTCGCAAGGATCAGGATCGGCAGCACCTGCGTGGCTTGATACTGGCCGGGGCGGAGTCTGCTCCCACTGCTCCTGTGAATGGCGACTACTTCGAATCCCTTCGGGCCAAGGTGCGCAAGGGGAGAGGATGAAGGCGAAACCCGTCATTGCGCGAGCTCTTGCCAGCCGGGATGTAGAGGACGCCATCAACTATTACCTAGGCGAGCAGGCAGAGCAGGCGGCACTCAATTTCATCGACGCCTTGGAAAACGCCTATATGCACATCAGCCGCCATCCGGCATCGGGTATGTCCAGGTACGCCCATGAGCTGGATGTCCCCGGATTACTCTGCTGGCCGCTGAAACGTTATCCCTATCTGGTGTTCTACGTGGAGTGCAACGAACACATTGACGTATGGCGATTTCTACACGCCATGCGGGACATTCCTGAATGGATGTCATCATGAATCAAGCGAACCCGTTGGCGACAATGACGTAGCCCAATCTGCAAAGATTGGGCTTTTTTACGCCTGAAAATAGGGACCACCAAACCAAAGATCCCCGCTGCCACGCTCAAAAAATGAACTTGAACAGCGCAATCACCACGATCAGGCCAATCAGGAAAATGATACCTACGGTACCGCCAAGGAATTTCAACATAAGAACGCTCTCATCGGATGGGCTTAATCGTCTAGACCGCCACCGATAACGCTCGTTTCGTCGAATATTCATGCGCGATGATCAATGGACCGCGAAGGACCTTGGCACTGGCACATGTTCGAATTTGGAAATGGTCTTGATCCAGTAGCGGCGGTAGTCCGTCTGGTCCGGTGCCAGCGGCTTGTGGCTGGACCATGGGTGTTTCTCCTTCAGGCTGGCGCGGTACGCTTCCCATTCCTTCTGCTCGGCCACTTCCCGGGCTTTGCTCCGGTCGTCGAACCAGCCCAGTACGTAAGCTTCGCCCTGGTCCGTGCCGTGCGCTATCAGCAAATAAATCTCTGTCATGACTGACCTACCGTTCTGTCCTGCGCCCCAAGTGTCGGGGTCTTACCCTGGGTATCGGCCGTTATTGGCCGTTTTTGAGGTGGATCGCAGAAAAGCGCTGAGCCCAGAGGTGCGCCTGACGGAATTGGCGCACCGTCGAGCGGTCGCTTTGCGTAACTGAGGCTGGGAAGCTATGCAGTGAGTCTGTTCGGATGGATCAGGCACTCGACGAAGCACTGGGGTGAATGCCAACGGCGCGCCAGGCGGCCTCGGCCAATTGCTGCCGGTAGTCTTCAGGGCTGCGTTTGACGCGGGCGGAGAGCCAGGCGCGGCAGTAGCTCTCCGCCGAACCGATGATCAGTGACGGGATCAGCTCGAAAGGCAGGTCCTGCAAATCCTGCTGGTGGGCCGGGTCGCTGAACCATTTCTTGAGCTCGGCGTTCCTGGCCAGATTCGCCTCGGCGAGCCGTTCGTTGAAGCCGCTGCGCGCGACCGCGAAGCGCGCCTGGTATTGGAACCGCGCCCAATCGGGTTGGCTGACCACCCAATCCACGTAGCTGAACACCAGGGCATGCACCCACTCCTGGGTCGAGGTGACAGCGCCAAGGTAGCTGTCCCGCAGCCGCGCCTGATCGTCCAGGGCGGTCATGTACAACGCCGCGACCAAGCCTTCCTTGTTTTCGAAATGGTGATAAATGGCTCCCACGCTCATCTGGCTTTCGGTACGGATGATATCGATGGTGGTCGCTTCTATGCCCTGTTGGTTGAACAGCGCCAGGGCACATCGAAGGATGTGCCGCTTGGACTCGGCACGACGCCCTGGGTAGCAGCGCTCGAGGAGATCGACAGGTTCCATTTTTCGGCCCAGGCAAAAAGTGGCCATGGTAATTGAAACGAAGGCCCGGCACGAGCGATTGACAGGCAGGGCATTTACAGAATACTGTTCTGTAACAGAGCGATATTCTGTAAAAGAGTAATGTTCTGTTCATGTCTCCAGCCCACCTGACCAGGGATACCCCATGAGCCAGACTCTCAGCATGTACCAAAGCGTTGGTCCGTCCGCTTTCAGCAGTATGGCCTGCCAGATGGCACCGTACTTCGCCACCATCCATCCGGAAATTTCGCTGTTGGCCCCTGGTCGCAGTGAGGTGAAGGTGCCGTTCCGCAAGGAAATCACCAATCACCTGGCCTCCGTTCATGCGATCGCGTTGTGCAACGCGGCAGAGCTGGCGGGCGGCATGATGACCGAGGTGTCCATCCCTGGCGGGGCTCGTTGGATCCCCAAAGGCATGACCGTGGAATACCTGGCCAAGGCCAAGACGTCCATCCACGCCATTGCCGACGGTAGCGACATCGACTGGCAGACCTCGGGGGACAAGGTTGTCCCGGTCGAGATCTTCGACGAGGGCGGCGTGAAAGTCTTCACGGCGCGCATCACCATGAATGTAAAAGTCGGCTAGGTCCCCTGGCCCATCAGCCGTCGGCCGTTTCCGCCAGAGGCACCATCAACCACTGACGCAAGCGGCTGACGCTTGAGGCAAGGTTAAAGATCAAGGACCAAGTCTGAAGTGGGTTTGCTGCAGCACAGCAAGCGCAGGCCTTTGTCGATTTCCCGTTGCCGGATACCGCCGTTGTGATGCATGTCCACTGTGCCCTGGAGCAGGGCCGTCTTGCAGGTGCCACAAATACCCTGGCTGCAGGAGGAAGGCACGATCGCGCCGGCTTTCCTGGCGGCAGACAGCACGGTCTGATTGCCCGGCATGCTGAACGTCTTGCCCGACCGCGACAGGGTTACGGTGAAGACGTCCTGTTGATTGAGTAAAGCGGCTTGCTCGATCAACGGTTCTTCATTCAATGCGGCGATGTCGAAGCTTTCCTGGTGGTAGTGGGCGAAATCGAATGCCGCTTCCCTGAGCAGCGACTTGACCGCTTCCATGTAACCCTGGGGACCGCAGGTGAAGATTTCCCGTTCCTTGTAGTCCGGCACGTGCTGGCTCAACAACGACAAGTCGAGCCGGCCTATCGGTTGCTGCCATTGAGCGGTGTCGCCGAGACCTTCGCAAACACTGATGACCCGCAACCCCGGCATGGCGGCCTGCATGCGCGTCAGTTCCCCATGGAAGATGATGTCGGCGGGCGTGCGGGCGCTGTGGACGAACACGATGTCGAGGTTGCCGGCCATGTCGCAGGCGGCCCGGGTCATCGACATCAGCGGCGTTACGCCGGAACCGGCGGACAGGTACAACAACTTGGCCGCCGGATGGCCGACCGGTGTGAAGCTGCCCGCCGGGCCGGAGGCCTTCAGGTTGTCGCCGGGCTTGAGGTGGTCGTGCAGCCAGTTCGACACCGTGCCCCCCGGTACGCGCTTGACGGTAATGGAAAACGCAAACGGCCGGGTCGGGGCGGACGACAGGGTGTAGCAGCGGGCAATGGTCTGCCCGCCAATCACCGGCGAGATCGTGATGAATTGACCGGGCTCGAAGCTCAGGGCGCTGAAGTCCGCACAGCGAAAAATGAAGCTTTTGACGTCATGGGTTTCCTGGCGCACAGCGCAGCATTGCAGGGTTTTCTGTTCACCGCTGTGCCATTGCGCGCCGAACGTGCCCCAGGTGGCCGGGTCGGTAAAGCGCTGGACCACGCTGGCATGTCCAGGGCGCGTCGGGTTTTCGTAAGTCGTCATGATCATTGCTCACACGCCATGGGCGGCCAGACGCGCCGCGTACCAGCGAGAGAACTGGTCGACATAGGTTTCGGTGAAGGCCGAGAACGGCCCGGGCGTGTAGGCAGGATCTTGGGTGCCGCTGTGGGTGATGCCGACGAGGCTGGCGTCCTGCAGGTTGGTCGCGACCCAGACTTCGGTCAGCTTATCCAGCTGGTAATCGACGCCTTCGACGGCATCGGCATGGACCAGCCATTTGGTGCGCACCAGGGTCTTATCGGGCGCCAGAGGGATGATGTAGGAGACCACGGCATGGTCGCTCATGATGTGGGTCCATGAGTTGTGTGTCCAAAAATGCACGTCGCCCAAGTCGCGGCGCATGAGCTCGCCAAACAGCCGGGTGCACGCCACGCGGGTGTCCAGGGTCTGGGATTCGCCGTTGCCGGCAATGGCCAGTCGCTGCGAGCGGAACTGGGTCACGGCGTCTTCGCCCAGGTGTTCGACGACATCGCAGATATAACCTTCGCGCTCCCAGTTGGCCTTGGTCTCGGCATTGCGGCGGTGATACTCCGCCAGCGCCTGGAGTGAATCCTCCCCCAGCCCGTCGGTGCAGAAACCGAAATCTTCGGGCAGGAAAGAGGTGGTCAATTCCGGGTGGGTGGCGGCGCAGTGATAACACTCGCGATTGTTCTCGATCACCAGCTTCCAATTGCCGTTCTCGATGATTTCCGATTCGTAGGCGATCTTGGAATGGGCGAGGTTATACTGGGCGAAACGCGGTGTCATGACCTGGTCAAGGTACAGGATGTCTTCCGGCGGTTCGTCGCCCAGGCAGACGAAGACATGGGTGCCGACGATCCGAGTATGCACCGGGATCAGGCTTTTACAGGTCGGGTCGAATTCCTGGCCCATGTGCGCCGCATGTTTCAGGCTACCGTCCAGGTCGTAGGTCCACTGGTGATAGGGGCAGACCAGCATGCCCACTGTTGACTTGCCAGCCTGTTTCAAGCGCGCCCCGCGGTGCCGGCAAACGTTGCGAAACGCCTGCACATGCTCATCATCGTCGCGTACCAGGAGGATGGAGGATTTGCCGATATCGAGGGTGGAAACATCACCGGGTTCGGGGACGTCGCTGGTGACCCCCACCAGAATCCAATGCTGGGTGAAAAAGATATCGACGTCGGTTTCAAAAATATCCTGGCGACCGAACAAACCGCCAGGCATACCATGGCCCGGCGTGCGGTCGGTCAGAAGTTCGCGGTGGGTCTTCACGGTATTGATTGTCATTATGGGTCTCGCTCAAACGCAAAGTTGATCAGGCGGCGAGTACAGTTTGGAAAGGTGGGATAAGACCGTCAACGCGCTTTATTTTCACGCTCGCATAACTTTGCGTTATGCGTGAAAGTGGTCTTTAACCTCTATTTAATCAATGGTTTAGATGGCTGTCATCGCGCAGCCAATCGATCAGAGCCTGGGTGATGGGCTCAAGTTTCCGACCGCTCGGAATAACCAGGTAATAAGCGTCTTTTGGCTTGACCACGTAGGGCGTAATCCTGATCAGTTCACCACTGTTGAGCCGGTGCGCGATCAGCCGACTCCATCCCAGTGCAATGCCGTGGCCTTGGATAGCCGCCTCGATCGCATCGTTATAGGAACTGCAGCGAAATGAATAGTTGAGCTTGGGGCGCATATCGCCGAGCTCCCGGCACCAGCGGTTCCAGGTCATCCAGCCTTCCAGGGTGGAGTCCGAATCAATCAGCGCCGTGTCCAGGAAATCGGTAACGGATGAAGGGGCTGCGTTGGCGGCAAGCCAGGCCGGCGCGCAAACGGGAAACACTTCTTCATCGAACAGGAAAACCGAACTGCCATCCTCCCATTTGCCATTGCCGAAACGGATGGCCAGGTCGACATCATCGCGGTATGAACTGGGCGAGACTTGTTGCGTCAGCAAGCGCAACTTCAACTTCGGTTGCAGGGTGCGCAGTGCAATCAACCGGGGGAGTATTCTCAAATGAGAAAACGCCTCCGTGCAGGCGATGGTGATCTCCTGCTCACCAATGCCCTCGGCAATTTTGTCGAAGACACTGGCCATGCGCTGAATGGACTCCGCGACGACCAGATGCAGGACATAGCCTTCGTGCGTCAGCTTGATCGACCGATGAAGGCGGTGGAACAGCTTGGTCTCCAGGGTATCTTCCAACAACCGGATCTGTTTGCTGACGGCGGCCTGCGTCACCCCCAGCTCTTGGGCGGCGAGGGTGAAACTGGCCAGCCGCGCCACGGCTTCGAATTCCAGCAACGCCGTCATCGACGGTATCAACCGCCGATAGCCCTTGACCTTCTTATCGATATCGCTGGGTTGCATAGGTATGTTCCAACGCCGTGCCTGGTGACTCACGCCACCGAAGATTCTCTTGCGGGTTCAGCAAGCACAGGGTGCGACAGGTTGTGCCCCAACAGTGCCCGATACAGTTCACCGTCGCCCAGAATGCCCAGGACGGTACTGGTCTCATTCCGCACGATCAAGGGATGGCCCGTTTCGTAGCGAATCTGCAGGGCCTCGCGCATGGTGGTGATCGGCGGCACGCAAGTCGGTTGTCGCGCCAAGGTGTCGATTCGCTCGGTCGGATTCCATGATTGGACGTGTGCAGTGGTGGCGCCTTTTCGAACGCTGGTCAGATGACGCTGCGGGTTCACCACCATCCACAGGTTTTGAGCCGTATCCAGGCAATATTCGTCGCGGGCCAAAACGCATTGGTCCAGTGGGCTCATCAAGCTTTTCGCGCACAGCACATTCAACGGGTTGGTGTGGGCGACGAAGTTGCGCACGTAGTCATCCGCCGGGTTCAACACGATCTCTTCCGGCTTGCTGTACTGGATGATCTTGCCGTCTTTCATGATGGCGATCCGCGTGCCCAGCTTCAGGGCTTCGTCCAGGTCATGGCTGACGAAGACAATGGTCTTGTGCAGCTTGCGCTGCAGATCGAGCAATTCATCCTGCAGGCCTTGGCGGATCAGCGGGTCGAGGGCCGAGAACGGTTCATCCATCAGCAGGATGTCGGCGTCCATCGCCAGAGCGCGGGCCAGGCCGACCCGTTGCTGCATGCCGCCAGACAGTTCGTCGGGCTTCTTGTTGCGCCACTGGGTCAGGCCCACCAGCTCGAGCTTCTCATCCACCAGCTTGCGACATTCCTTTTCCGGACGGCCCTGCATTTCCAGGCCGAAGCTGATGTTCTCGCGCACCGTCAGCCAAGGCATCAGGGCGAATTTCTGGAACACCATGGCGATGCGCTGGGTGCGCATCATCTTCAATTCGGCGGGGGAGCAGGAGGCGATGTCGATCTGCCGTCCTTCATGCTCGACGTACAACTTGCCACGACTGACGGTGTTCAAGCCGTTGATGCAACGCAGCAGGCTGGATTTGCCCGAGCCGGACAGGCCCATGAGTACGCAGATCTCACCTTTGTTGATTTCCAGGTTGGCTTTCTCCACACCGACGATCAAACCGGTTTTCTGAAAAATCTCCGGCCGCGAAAAGCCTTGGTCGAGCAGATCCAGGGCGGGCTTCGGACGGGCAGAGAAGATGACGTCGACGTCTTCAAAACGGATGATGCTCATACGTCACCTCTTTTCACGGTTTCCCGTTGTTTGCAGATTCGGTCGAGGATAATGGCCAGCAGCACGATCGCCAGGCCGGCTTCAAAACCCATGGCGATATCGGCGGTGTTCAGTGCGTTGACCACGGGTTTGCCCAGGCCATCGGCACCCACCAGCGCGGCGATCACCACCATCGACAACGACAGCATGATGCACTGGGTGATACCGGCCGCGATGCTTGGCATCGCATGGGGCAGTTCGATGCGCGACAGGAGTTGGCGGCGGGAGCAGCCGAAGGCTTTACCGGCGTCCATCAGTTCGTCCGGAACGTCGCGGATGCCCAGGTAGGTCAGGCGGATGGGCGCGGCAATCGCGAACACCACCGTGGAGATCAGGCCCGGGACCACACCCAGACCGAAAAGGGTCAGGGTAGGAATGAGGTAGACGAAGGTCGGTACGGTCTGCATCAGATCGAGCACCGGACGCATCAGGGTATAGAACATCGGCTTGTGCGCGGCGACAATGCCCAGCGGTACGCCGATGATCACGCATACGAATGTGGCGAACGTCACTTGGGCCAGGGTCTCCATGGTTTCCTGCCAGTAGCCGAGGTTGAATATCAGCAGGAATGAAAAGGCGACGAAAAGTGTCAGGCTGACCTTGCGTTGGATGTAATAAGCCAGGAGTGCAGATATCGCGATCAAAGCCAGGGGGTTGAACCACAGAAGGGCGTGCGTCAACGCAGTGATGGTCCCGGACAACGCCAGGGATATAGCGTCGAATATGTCTGCGCCATGCTGCGTCAACCAATCGACATACCGGGCAATGATCTCGCCCAAGGGAAGTTTCTCTTGTGTAATCCACATATCACTAATCCGGCTGATGGAAGAAATGACTCGCGAACGCAACCACCCGGGCACAGGACTGTATGGCTGATCCCATCGCACGGCGGGTTTGAAGTCCTGATATCGCTGGGCGATGCATTACCTGGCGGTGGCTAGGTTCTGTCCTGGCTGGAGCATCGATGACCTCGCTTCAAATGGTTGATATCTGTGGGCCAAGCGTTCGGGCAGCACAAGGCGCCTGCGCGCTGAACTCGCGTTGGCAGTTATCTGAATTTGGGCAGTGGGTGACAGATGAAGGGGATGACGACGGCAGGCGTTCCAGCATTCTTTGGCCGGATGGCGAAGGTTTTTTCAGCGGCGTTCAGTAAAAAAATCATAATGGCGGCTCGTTGTTGTTGTTTTAGAGTCCTTGCCTTTTTGGAGATACAACCCGGCGCGCCTCACGGACATGTTGTTTCATGCCTGGGCCCGGCTTGTTTGATGGGAGCGGTGGTTGGATCTCCATGACGCTGGACTTTAAGTGCTCATGACGGTCAAGTCAACAAAATGTACTCGTGTGTACATTTAAAGGTCGTCAGAGTACATTTCTATCACGTATTTGAAGAAGGAGGCGCACGATGCCGCAGGTAGGGAAGGCCCGTAGTAAGGCTCAGGACGCAGGCTGGCGGGGCTCGCCGGAGGGCTGGCTGGAGGCGGCCTACGTGGCCCTGAAAGAGTCGGGTATCGATGCGGTCCGGGTCATGCCACTGGCCAAGCGCCTGGGTTTGTCGCGCACCAGCTTCTACTGGTTTTTCGAGGATCGTGAGCAACTGCTGGCTGCTTTGCTGTCGCGTTGGCGGGAGACCAACACGGGGGGGCTGATACGGCAAAGTGAAAGCTATGCCGAAAGCATTTCCGAGGCGATCCTGAATGTGTTCGAGTGCTGGCTCAACCCGCAATTGTTCGACTCGCAATTCGAGTTCGCCGTGCGCAGCTGGGCGCTTCAGTCTGCTGAGGTGGCCCAAGAGGTGGCTGTGGTGGACGAGCAGCGCATGAACGCCCTGGCGAACATGTTCAAGCGCTTTGGCTACGACAACCAAGGGGCCGATGCACGGGCCCGAACGATCTATCTGACGCAGATCGGCTACATCACCATGAACACGACAGAGTTGATCACCGTGCGCTTCCAGCGCATCCCGCATTACGTGAGCATCTTTACCGGCAAAGTCCCCAAGCAGCGGGAGCTGGATCGTTTCTACGGGAAGTTCGGTTATGCCGAAAAAGAGCCCGGGGTCTTTGTGCCCCTGACCGACACGTTCGAAGGTCACGGCGATGATCAGTGAGACCCTTGGCATCATTGGCGGCACCGGCTGGTTGGGCGGCGCGATTGCCAAGGCCGTCCTGGCGAAGGGGCTGGTGCCGGTGGGCAACCTGATCATTTCCAATCGCTCGGGCAACCACCCGCTGGCTCGACAAGGTGCTTGCCTGGTCACGGACAACCAGGACCTGGTGGATCGTAGCGACGTGGTGATCATTGCGGTTCGTCCCGAGCATTTCGCCAGCCTGGGCATCAATGCGACGGGTAAAACGGTGATCTCCCTGATGGCCGGGATCACGGCGCAGGCGATTGCTGCGCAGACCTCGGCTTCAGTGGTCGTGCGGGCGATGCCCAACGCAGCGGTGGAAATCGGGCAGTCCTTTACGCCTTGGTACGGTTTTGGCGCGATAGCGCCGACGATGAAAAGCCTCGTGCAGCAGCTGTTCGAATGTGTGGGCACTGCGGCTGAGGTCGAAAAAGAAGCTTTCATTGATTACCTCTCCGCGCTCTCGGGCACTGGCCCGGCCTTTCCGGCCTTGTTGATGACGGCGCTGGCCCACCAGGCGATGCTGGCTGGCATACCTGGCGACATCGCACAGTTGGCCGCGAAAAGTGTCGTGGTCAACAGCAGCCAGTTGCTGGCGAGTCACGACGCCCAGCAGATGATCGACGCCTTGGTGGCTTACCGGGGTGTCACGGCTGCCGCCTTGCAGGTGATGAGCCGGGGGAATTTCGAAGAACAGGTGGGAAGGGCGCTGCAGGCAGGTGCTGCGGTTGCGCGCAAGGGGCTTGAGGCCTGATAAAAGGCCGGGGTACGAAAACGGCGCCTCCACTCTTGGGAGAAGCGCCGTTTTTCCTTGAGCGAGCCCTATGGCGGCTCAAGGGGCGGGTTTACCGTTACTTGCTGGGATGGGCCGCCTGAAGTTTCTTGGCTTCGTCCAGGTGATGTTGCAGGTCCGGCAGCATCTTCTGGGCGAACGCCTTCAGTTCGGTGTTGCCAGCTTTCTTGTCGTCGGTAACGGTCTCGGCTTCTTTCTTGAACAGGGCGATGGTTTCTTCGTGGGCCTTGACCTGGTTGTTGGCGAAGGCCGCATCAAAGGACTCATCGCGCACCTCGAGAATCTTCGCCTTGGCTTTCTTCATCAACGTGGTGTCGTCGGGCACTTCGATGTCATGTTTTTTCGCCAGCGCCTTCAGCTCTTCGTTGGCCTTGGTGTGGTCGGTGATCATCTTGTTGGCGAACGCCTTGATGTCTGCCGATTGGCTTTTTTCCAAGGCCAGTTTGCTGGTTTCGATTTCCGCGATACCACCGACCGCCGCGTCGTCGACGAAGTCGTTGGAAGTCGCGGCCCAGGCCATGCCCATGCTAGTGCTCAGAGCAACTGCCAGGCCGAGTTGACGTAGGATAAATTTGTCCATGAGTAAGTCTCCATACAGGTTGAACGAGCGATTCTTGTCGTCTCTGATCAATGGAGGGTTGTGCCCAGGCAAAGGTTTGATTGCCAAGCGATCCGGTACGACGAACGGTCACCGCTGGTCGGATTGGCGGTCGACAGAACCCCGTTCAAGAGGCCATCCTGATAATCGACGGGCGTTGAAAGGACGCCTGCCACCGATCCATCAAAGGAGGTGTTCCATGCCGGTGTCTCACGATTTGTGCCAGGATCTCAACTACACAAAAGATCAAATCCAGCAAAAACGCAGCGAGAATCCAAGGCTCGACTCGTTACTTCAAAAATACTCCCAACTGGATGCCGAGGTGGTCGAGGCCGAGAAGCCGTCCTCCGCCGCTCTGCCCGCCGACGTCTTGGAGACGCTCAAGAAGAAGCGATTGCTGATCAAGGACGAGATCGTGGATCACATGCAGAGCGAGCCATAGAACCCGACTCTTCGTATCGCGAAGGGCTTTTGTAACCAGGAATTGCTCCCGCCGGGTTGCGACGGCAGGAGCTGCCGAGTGCAACGAGGCTGCGATCTTTCCACCGGCGATTGAGTCGCAAGAGAAAGATCGCCTGCTTCGCCAGCGCCTGAAAAGCGGGAGCAATCCCTGGCCATGTCAGGTCCTCGTGCCAGGCAAGTCTTGCTTGAGCAGTTGTCAGGTCAATGGATCCCAGCGCTGTGACCAGTCGCTGCCAGCCTTGACGATCTCTCGCAGCACATCGAATGCCTGCTGCAACGCCGCTGAATCCCGATCGCGGGAATAGACCAGGTAAGTCGGGTAATTGAACTCCGGTGCCTTGGGCACCCGTTCCAGGATTCCACTGTCCAGGTAGCTCTGCACCACCCGCGTGCGGAAGTAGCCGCTGCCGCCGTTTTCCAGGATGTATTGCAGGGCCAGGGGACCGAGGTTGAAGGTCACGGCGGCCTTGGCCTTGTCTGGCAGCGCGGTGTCGTGTTGGCGCCGGAAGTCCGCGCTCCAGTCTATATACACGTAGGGTTCGGGACGGGCGGCCAGGCGCACCAGGATGAGTTTTTCTTCCAGCAGTTGTTCTACCTGCAGGCGTGGCCAGTATTCGGGTTGATAGACCACCGCCGCATCCAGCAGGCCCAGTTCCAACTGTTGCAGCAGCTTCTCGCCGTCGCGGATGTCCATGCGCAGGGCGTGACCGGGGATCTTCTGGCGCAGTGCTCCGGCCCAGGCGAGCATCAAGGGGTTGCACAGGCTGACCTCGCCTCCCAGGTGCAGGACGTTGCGATAGCCCTCGGGCAACGGCAGGTCCCGGCGGGCCGCTTCCCAGGTTTGCACCAACTGGTTGGCGTAGATCACAAAGGCCTCGCCGTCGGCGGTCAAGCGCGCGCCGGCACGGTTGCGCACGAACAGCGCGCAGCCGAGCTGGCTTTCGAGCTTCTGGACCCGGGCAGTGATCGCCGTCTGGGTCACGTGCAGCTTTTCGGCGGCTGCGGCGAGGCTGCCGTGGCGGACAATTTCCAGGAAAGTGCGGGCGAGGTCGATGTCCATGTTCAGGCCGATGCGGGGGAAGTGGGCATTGTAAGAGCTGCCAAGCCTTCCCCGATACCGGGAGTTACTGGACGGCTTGGGCCTGTCTTGTCCGCGCCCAGGGTGCAACCAGGCGTTCGGGGGTACCGCAGGCCTTGTGCTTGAGGACGAAACGACGGCACTTGTCGGCGAAGCCGTGGCGATCGTCGACCATGTCGCGGCGCATCTGTGCGAGTTCATCATCGCGACACGCCTGGATCGCCGACAGGCTCCGTTCGGCCTTGCGCACCCGGATGCTTTCATAGGCCGGATCGAGCAGTGCACGGTTGGCTCGCTGCAGCAGCCACAGGCCGAACTCGTCGGGGCAACGCGGGCCGATCTCCTGGATCATGCCGTAGCGCAACGCCTGCAAGGCGCTGATGGGCAGGCAGTCCTGGGTGAGTTTCCAGGCCATGTCCGGACCAACCGCGCGGGGCAGGCTATAGGTCCAGTATTCAGAGCCATACAGGCCCATGGTCGCGTAATGGGGGTTGAGCACGATGTCACGGCGCGCCAGCACGATATCGGCGGCCAGGGCCAGCATCACACCGCCGGCCCCGGCGTTCCCCGTCAGGCCGCTGACCACCAGTTGCCGGGCGCTGAACAACTCCAGGCAGACGTCGTCGATGGCTTGTATGTTGGCCCAGGCTTCCAGGCCCGGTTCGGCGGCGGCCTGGATCACGTTCAGGTGCACGCCGTTGGAAAAACTGCCGCGCCCACCACGGATCAACAGCACCTGGGTGTCCCGGGACTTGGCCCAGCGCAATGCCGCCACCAGGCGCTGGCATTGCTCAGTGCTCATCGCCCCGTTATAGAACTCGAACGTCAGCTCCCCGACATGACCACATTCCCGGTAACGAATGGGTTGATAGGGCTCGTCGCTGAACGGCTGCCGGGCCAGGGAACTGTCGAGCACCGGGATACCTTCGAGGCGGTTCGACAGGACATGGCGCGCCGGGCGCTTGAAGGTCTGTTCGCCGGGTTGTGGTTTGCGGCGCAGTGCGCCGATCCACAGGCTGGCATCCCCCGTCGCCACCAGCACCGCATCGTCACGCACGGCCAACAGCTCGCCGGGCCGGCCGTGGCGGACGTCCGGATGGGCGTCGTACAGGTAAAACTGTTCGCCAGCCAGGCTTGCGAGCACACCGGGCTGACCGTCCGCGGCGTCGATGCAACGCTTGATGAAACCGCTGCTGTCATGCCAACTGAAGCTGCGATCATCCTGGGTCATGTTCGGTTGCAGGCGCCCGATCACGTCATGGCGGCCATAGTCCAGTGGCACCGGGACGAAACCGCTCCGGTATTTTTCCACGACCTCGCGGATGCAACGAATGGCCGCGTCGCTGACCGGGCCGTTATACAGCTCCGATTTGCGCAGGCCCGTGGGCAGGTCGAATTCGCACGTGGCCCACACGGGACCGGCATCCATTTCTTCCACTGCCTGCAATGCGGTGACGCCCCAGCGTTCGAGTTGCCGGGTGATCGCCCAGTCCAGGGCGCTGGCACCGCGATCGCCGACAATCCCGGGATGAATGATCACCACCGGGCGCCGTGGGTTGCGCCACAACTGCTCGGGTACGCGGTCCTTGAGAAACGGACAGATCACCAGGTCGGCGCCGCTTTCTTCGATTTGCCGGCAGACTGAGGCCGCATGGGTGAACAGCACCACGCTGGGGCGATAACCGGCCTCCCGCAGATCCAGCCAGGCGCGTTGGGTCAAGCCGTTGAATGCGCTGGACAGCAGAACGATTTTCAGTGGGGGCATAAGTCTCTCTTCCTTGAGATGAGCAGGCACCGCTCCCGATGAGCCGTCCCTGGCCTTGATGGAAGCGCTACGTTAGCGGTTGAAGGACGAGCAGGAACTGACAGGGGTCAAGGTTGTGTGCAGTGGGAAATCAAGGAGGGGCAAAAACACGAATCCCGCCATGGGGGCGGGATTCGTTGGCAATCGAGAGGCTCGCGACGGGGGTGAGCTCAATCTCAGGCCGGGAACAGCTCGGACAGCTTCATCGACAGCATCATGTCGCCTTCAACGCGCAGCTTGCCGCCCATGAACGCCTGCATGCCATCGGTATCGCCGCTGACGATGCCCTTGAGGGTTTCGCTGTCCATGATCAGCGTGCAGTTGGCGTCGGGATTCTCACCTTCCTGCAGTTCGCAGGTGCCGTCCTTGACGATCAGGGCGTATTGCTTGTCTTCATCGGTGATGTTGAAACCGAATACCAGGTCCAGGCCGGCAGCGGCGGCTGGGTTGAACTTGGCTTTCATGGCTTGTACGGCGTCGGCTACGGAGGTCATGGTTTCGATCCTTATTTGGGTGGTACAGCAAGGGTCTACAGTAATCCGGACTCAGCGAAAAGTGATGAGGTCCGGGGCCTTCAACAGCTGCAGGTGGGCATGGTTGTTGAAGGAAGCCAGGGCCACCTCGCGGCCCCTGAACTTCAGATGGTTGAGCGAGGTGTTGACGATTTGCCAGTTCAGTTCGAAGGCCTGTCGGGCCGGTATCCGGGTGATCAGGTGGAGCAGGGCGGTGATGGTGCCGCCGGAGGTGAACACGGCGATCTTGTGGGTGTTGTCGGCTTGCTCCAGGATGCGTTGCAGACCCGCCTGGACCCGCTCGACGAAACCCAGCCAGCTTTCGAGACCGGGCGGGTCATACTGGCCGCTCAGCCAGCGCTCGACGATCAGCACGAAGATACGCTGGAATTCGGCGCGGTTCTGCGCGGCGTTGCGCAGGATATGCAACGCCTCGGGTTCCTGGGGAAGCATGTCCGGCAACAGGGCGCGAATGACCGCGTCGGCATCGAACTCGTTGAACGCCGGATCGATTTCCAATTCGGGGACCGGCATGCCGGCGGCGGACATCTGGCCCAGCGCACCGACGGCGGTATCCTGTTGGCGCCGCAGGTCGCCCGAGAGGCAGCGGTCGAATACGACACCGAGCTCGGCGAGGTGGCCGCCGAGCACTTGCGCCTGGCGTACGCCATTGGGCGAAAGGACATCGTAGTCGTCCGCACCAAAGGAGGCCTGGCCATGTCGAATCAGATAGATACTGCCCACGTCCGCGTCATCCCGGTACGTTGAAGGTTTGGCGAGGTTATGGGGATGGCGGTGAGCTGTCAATGAAAAAACATACGCTTGTTTGAAATGCCCGTTGCAGCCTTGTCCTGCCTGGCTCGCGTCAAGGTAACCATAGGTTTCTTGGCTGGTCGCGACGCAGGCGCATGGGTATGCTGGGACTGTCACGCGCCTGCGTTCAATGGCGCATCGCATTTAAGGAGTTGCTGTGGAGTTTTTCATCGAATACGCCGGTTTCCTGGCCAAGACCGTGACGCTGGTGATCGCCATCCTGGTGGTGCTGGCCAGTTTTGCTGCGCTGCGCAGCAAGGGGCGGCGCAAGTCGGCCGGCCAGTTGCAGGTGAGCAAACTCAACGATTTCTACAAGGGGTTGCGCGAGCGCCTGGAGCAGACGTTGCTGGACAAGGATCAGCTCAAGGCCTTGCGCAAGGCCGAAGGCAAGGCAGAAAAGGCCGGGAAGAAAAACAAGGACAAGCCGGCGGCCAAGCCCCGGGTGTTTGTGCTGGACTTCGACGGTGACATCAAGGCCTCGGCCACCGAGAGCCTGCGTCATGAAATCACCGCGCTGCTGACCCTGGCGACGCCGAAGGATGAAGTGGTTCTGCGCCTGGAAAGTGGCGGTGGCATGGTCCACAGCTATGGCCTGGCCTCGTCGCAACTGGCGCGGATCCGTCAGGCCGGCGTGCCGCTGACCGTCTGCATCGACAAGGTGGCGGCCAGCGGCGGCTACATGATGGCGTGCATCGGCGAGAAGATCATCAGCGCCCCCTTCGCGATCCTGGGCTCCATTGGCGTCGTCGCGCAATTGCCCAACGTCAACCGTCTGCTGAAGAAACATGACATCGATTTCGAAGTGTTGACGGCCGGTGAGTACAAACGCACGTTGACGGTGTTCGGCGAAAATACCGAGAAGGGCCGGGAGAAATTCCAGGAAGACCTGGACATCACCCATGAACTGTTCAAGAACTTCGTGTCCAACTATCGCCCGCAGCTGGCCATCGATGAAGTGGCGACGGGTGAAGTCTGGCTGGGTGTCGCGGCGCTGGGCAAGCATCTGGTGGACGAGCTGAAAACCAGTGACGAGTACCTGGCCGAACGGGCCAAGGGGGCCGAGCTGTACCACCTGCACTACGCCGAACGCAAAAGCCTGCAGGAACGCATTGGCATGGCGGCCAGCGGTTCGGTGGATCGCGTGCTGCTCAGTTGGTGGAGCCGCCTGACCCAGCAGCGGTTTTGGTAATCCGCTTAGCCCGCCCTCGCACTGCCCCTGTGGGAGCGGGCTTGCTCGCGAATGCGGTCTGTCTGAATAGATGATGCTGGCTGTGAAGCTGCCTTCGCGAGCAAGCCCGCTCCCACAGGGGGCTGGACCGCCACGGTGGTAAGACCATCAAATGAAAAAGCCCTGAGCCGGCACACCCGGATCAGGGCTTTTCCATGGGGCTGTTTCAGCGACGACGGAACAGTGGCAGCGGCTCGTCAGTGGCAGCCTGGTAGGTCACCGAAAAGTCCTTGAGGCTTTCGAGGGCTTCGTAGGGGTCTTTGTCGGCGCGCAAGGCAAAGGCGTCGAAACCGCAGCGGCGCATGTAGAACAACTGGTCGCGCAGCACGTCGCCAATGGCCCGCAACTCACCCTTGAAGCCATAACGATCACGCAGCAGGCGGGCGTTGGAGTAGCTGCGCCCGTCGGTGAAGGCCGGGAAGTTCAGGGCGATGACCTGCAACTGGTTGGCGTCTTCGCCGATTTCTTCCGCTTCCTCGTCGGCGTCCAGCCACACACCCAGGCCGCCGTCGCGGGCCTTGAGGGCATGGGCATGATCGCGCCACAGGGCCAGTGGCACGATCAGGTCGTCGCAGTTGGAGATGCCATCGAGGGTCGCGTCCTTGGGCAACAGGTGCCAGGTTTCGTCGATGACCTCGTTGTTCTTAATGATTCGCTGCATAGACGCGTTCCTTGAAGAGGTCGATGCCAATACGTTGGTAAGTGTCGATGAAGCGCTCGTCCGCGGTACGTTGTTCGATGTACACGTCGATCAGCTTCTCGATCACGTCAGGCATGTCATCCTGGGCAAACGACGGGCCGAGGATCTTGCCCAGGCTGGCGTCGCGGCTGCCGCTGCCGCCCAGGGAGACCTGGTAGAACTCTTCGCCTTTCTTGTCCACGCCCAGGATGCCGATGTGGCCGACGTGGTGGTGACCACAGGCGTTCATGCAGCCGGAAATGTTCAGGTCCAGCTCGCCGATGTCGAACAGATAGTCCAGGTCATCGAAACGACGCTGGATCGATTCGGCGATAGGGATCGACTTGGCGTTGGCCAGGGAGCAGAAGTCGCCGCCCGGGCAGCAGATCATGTCGGTCAGCAGGCCGATGTTCGGGGTGGCGAAACCTTGTTCGCGCAGCTCGCCCCACAAGGTGAACAACTGGCTCTGTTCAACGTCCGCCAGGATGATGTTCTGCTCGTGGGAGGTGCGCAACTGGCCGAAGCTGTAGCGCTCGGCCAGGTCGGCCACGGCGTCCAGTTGCTTGTCGGTGATGTCGCCCGGTGCGACGCCGGTGGGTTTCAGGGACAGGGTCACCGCGACGTAACCCGGCTTCTTGTGGGCCAGGGTGTTGCGGGTGCGCCAGCGGGCGAAGCCTGGATGTTCCTTGTCGAGGGCTGCCAGCTCGGCGTCCTGATTGCTCAGGGCCTTGTAGTCTGGATCGACGAAATGCTTGGCCACACGGTGGACTTCGGCTTCGGTCAAGGTCGTCTGGCCGCCACGCAGGTGAGCCATCTCGGCTTCGACCTTCTCGGCGAACACTTCAGGCGTCAGGGCCTTGACCAGGATCTTGATCCGCGCCTTGTATTTGTTGTCACGACGACCGTAGCGGTTGTACACCCGCAGGATGGCGTCGAGGTAGCTCAGCAGGTCCTGCCATGGCAGGAACTCGTTGATGAACGCGCCGACCACCGGGGTACGTCCCAGGCCGCCGCCCACGAGCACACGGAAGCCCAGCTCGCCGGCTGCGTTGTAGACCGTCTCCAGGCCGATGTCGTGGACTTCGATGGCCGCACGGTCCGAACTCGAGCCGTTGATGGCGATCTTGAACTTGCGCGGCAGGTAGGCGAATTCCGGGTGGAACGTCGTCCACTGGCGAACGATTTCGCACCATGGCCGCGGATCGATCAACTCGTCGGCCGCGACACCGGCGAACTGGTCGGTGGTGACGTTGCGCAGGCAGTTGCCGCTGGTCTGGATCGCGTGCATCTGCACGGTGGCCAGCTCGGCCAGGATCTCGGGCACATCTTCCAGGGCCGGCCAGTTGTACTGGACGTTCTGTCGGGTACTGATGTGGGCATAGCCCTTGTCATAGTCACGGGCAATTTGCGCCAGCTTGCGCACCTGGCGCGAAGTCAGCTGGCCATAAGGCACAGCCACGCGCAGCATCGGAGCGAAGCGCTGGATATACAGGCCATTCTGCAAGCGCAGAGGGCGGAATTCTTCTTCGCTCAGCTCGCCTGCCAGATAGCGTCGGGTCTGATCACGGAACTGCTTGACGCGGTCCTCGATGATTCGCTGATCGTACTCGTCATATACGTACATATAAGTCTCGGTCTCAGGCTTGGGCCGATCAGAAACAGCTGCATGTTGGCTCGCTGGAATCGGGTTCTGCCTCGGCAATTCTGCGCGCACGGCCGCGCACTCCTAGAGGAGCCGGTGCAAGATACCTGTTTTGAGTTATGCGCAAAAGTGATGTTTGAGTATATGTAAAGAACCAAATCGACTAATGAGATTGATTATTGCCTAACCCACATTTGTCGTGCGGGCAATCATCGTCTTAACTGTGGTCGAGTCCCTATGCAATCACCTACAAAACCGACAAGAGGCGATGCAATGAGCAATCCGACCAAAGCAAGGAAAAGCGACAGTACCGTTGATGCCTGGGCCATTTTGTTCCTGATTATCCTGGTGGTGGGCACCGCGGTGTTCTGGGTCAGTCACCAATAATCTACGTCAACGCATTTGCCCCCTGTGGGAGCGGGCTTGCTCGCTCCCACAGGGGGATGTGCGTCGTAGATTGATTACAAACCCGCCAGGTGCACCACCAGCTTGACGATGCCAAACAGCGTCAAAGCGAAGATCACCGTGAACGCGATCCCCAGTATCACGAAGTGACTCGGCTTGCCGTGGGTGAAATCCCGGGCGCGGTTCTTGCCGCTCTGGACGCCGAAGGCGGCGGCCAGCACGCTGTGCATCATCTGCAACAGGGTCGGCGGCTTGTTGTCGACTGGATCGTCCATAAATCCCTCATCCGATGTGTTTGGCACAAGCATAGACAAAAAAAGATCGCAGGCTTCGTCAGCGCCTACGGGAACACAAAATCCTGTAGGCGCTGGCGAAGCCTGCGATCTTTTAAGGGCGCTTATTTAGTTGTCGTAGCCCAGGTTCGGTGCCAGCCAACGCTCAGTCACGCTCAAATCCTGGCCCTTGCGCGCGGTGTAGCTCTGGACCTGGTCCTTATCGATCTTGCCCACGGCAAAGTATTGCGCCTGGGGATGGGCGAAGTACCAGCCGCTGACCGCCGCCGCCGGGAACATGGCGTAGTGTTCGGTGAGGAACACGCCGCTGCGTCCAGCCTTCAATTCGCTGGCCTCGGGGTCGAGCAGGCGGAACAGGGTGGCTTTCTCGGTGTGGTCCGGGCAGGCCGGGTAACCGGGGGCAGGGCGGATGCCGGTGTATTGCTCCTTGATCAGGGCATCGTTGTCCAGGCTCTCGTCCTGGGCGTAGCCCCAATAGTTCTTGCGCACTTGCTGGTGCAGCCATTCGGCGCAGGCTTCGGCCAGGCGGTCGGCCAGGGCCTTGACCATGATCGAGTTGTAGTCGTCGCCGGCCTCCTGATAGGCCTTGGCGACTTCTTCGGCGCCGATGCCAGCGGTGGTAATGAAACCGCCGACATAGTCGGTCACGCCGCTGTCCTTCGGCGCGACGAAGTCGGCCAGGGAGAAGTTCGGCTTGCCGTCGGTCTTGATGATCTGCTGGCGCAAGTGATGCAGGCGCGCCAGTGGCTTGCCATCGTCGCCGTAGACTTCCAGGTCGTCGTCATGCACCTGATTGGCCGGCCAGAAGCCGAACACGGCGCGGGCGCTGATGAGTTTCTCGTCGATCAGCTTGCGCAACATGGCCCGGGCATCGGCATACAGCGCGGTGGCGGCTTCCCCGACCACTTCGTCGGTGAGGATGCGTGGGTACTTGCCGGCCAGGTCCCAGGAAATGAAGAACGGCGTCCAGTCGATGTATTCGGCCAGGACGTTCAAGTCGATGTTGTCCAGGACCTTGGCGCCGGTGAAGGTCGGCTTGACCGGCTGGTAGCTGCTCCAGTCGAACTGCGGCTTCTTGGCCACGGCCGCCGGGTAGCTCAGGCGCTCGGTACGGGCGCTGCGGTTGGCCGTGCGCTCGCGTACCTCGATGTAGTCCTGGCGGGTTTTCTCGACGAACGCCGGCTTGAGTTCCTTGGACAGCAACTGGGTCGCCACGCCCACGGCGCGGGAGGCGTCGGTGACGTAGATCACCGCGTCGTTGCTGTACTTGGGCTCGATCTTCACCGCCGTGTGGGCCTTGGAGGTGGTGGCGCCACCGATCATCAGCGGCAGATGGAAGTCCTGGCGCTGCATCTCCCGCGCCACATGCACCATCTCATCCAGGGACGGGGTGATCAGGCCGGACAGGCCGATGATGTCGCATTTCTGCTCCTTGGCCACCTGCAGGATCTTCTCCGCCGGAACCATCACGCCCAAGTCGACGATGTCATAGCCGTTGCAACCGAGCACCACGCCGACGATGTTCTTGCCAATGTCGTGGACGTCGCCCTTGACCGTGGCCATCAGAATCTTGCCCTTGGCTTCCGGCTTGTCGCCTTTTTCCGCCTCGATGAACGGAATCAGGTGGGCCACGGCCTGCTTCATCACACGGGCGGACTTGACCACCTGGGGCAGGAACATTTTACCGGCACCAAACAGGTCGCCGACGATGTTCATGCCGGCCATCAGCGGGCCTTCAATGACCTCGATGGGTCGGGCGAACGACAGTCGCGATTCTTCGGTGTCTTCGACGATGTGGGTGGTGATGCCCTTGACCAGCGCATGCTCCAGGCGCTTGTTCACTTCCCAGCCGCGCCATTCCTCGGTTTCCGCTTCCTTGACGCTGCCGTCGCCCTTGTACTTGTCGGCGATGGCGAGCAGGGCGTCGGTGCCTTCGGGGGTGCGGTTGAGGATCACGTCTTCCACGGCGTCACGCAGTTCCGCCGGGATCTGGTCGTAGATCTCCAGTTGGCCGGCGTTGACGATGCCCATGGTCAGGCCCGCGCGGATCGCATACAGCAGGAACACCGAGTGGATCGCCTCGCGCACCGGGTTGTTGCCACGGAACGAGAACGACACGTTGGACACGCCGCCGGAGGTCAGCGCGTACGGCAATTCGTCGCGGATGTAGGCGCAGGCGTTGATGAAGTCCACGGCATAGTTGTTGTGCTCTTCGATACCGGTGGCGACGGCGAAGATGTTCGGGTCGAAGATGATGTCTTCCGGCGGGAAGCCGACTTCATTGACCAGGATGTCGTAGGAGCGCTTGCAGATTTCCTTCTTGCGCGCCTCGGTGTCGGCCTGGCCGGCTTCGTCGAAGGCCATCACCACCACGGCGGCACCGTAGCGCTTGCACAGCTTGGCGTGATGGATGAACTGCTCGACGCCTTCCTTCATGCTGATGGAGTTGACGATGCCCTTGCCCTGGATGCACTTGAGGCCGGCTTCGATCACTTCCCACTTGGAGGAGTCGATCATGATCGGCACGCGGGAAATGTCCGGTTCGCCGGCGATCAGATTGAGGAAGGTCACCATGGCCTTCTTCGAATCGAGCATGCCCTCGTCCATGTTGATGTCGATCACCTGGGCGCCGGCCTCGACCTGCTGCAGGGCCACTTCCAACGCTTCGGTGTAGTTGTCCTCGCGGATCAACCGGGCGAACTTGGCGGAACCGGTGATGTTGGTTCGCTCGCCGACGTTGACGAACAATGAGCTGCGATCGATGGTGAACGGTTCCAGGCCTGACAGGCGGCAAGCCCTCGGGATCTCCGGAATCGGCCGCGGCGCATAGCCGGCCACGGCCTTGGCGATGGCCTCGATGTGCGCCGGAGTGGTGCCGCAGCAACCGCCGACAATATTCAGGAAGCCGCTCTGGGCAAACTCTTCGATGACCTTGGCCGTCTCGGCCGGCAGTTCGTCGTATTCGCCGAACTCGTTGGGCAGGCCGGCGTTGGGGTGGGCCGATACGTGGGTGCCGGCCTTGTTCGACAGCTCTTCCAGGTACGGGCGCAGTTCGCTGGCGCCGAGGGCGCAGTTCAGGCCCACGGAGATCGGCTTTGCGTGGGCCACGGAGTTCCAGAAGGCTTCGGTGGTCTGGCCGGAGAGAGTACGGCCGGAGGCGTCGGTGATGGTGCCGGAAATCATGATCGGCAACTCGACACCCAGCTCTTCGTAGACCCCTTGCACGGCGAAGATCGCCGCCTTGGCGTTCAGCGTGTCGAAGATGGTCTCGATCAGGATCAGGTCGGCGCCGCCTTCGATCAGGCCCTTGGTGGCTTCGGTGTAGTTCTCCACCAGTTCGTCGAAGGTCACGTTGCGGTAGCCGGGGTTGTTCACGTCCGGCGACAGCGAGCAGGTGCGGCTGGTCGGGCCGAGCACACCGGCGACGAAACGCGGCTTGTCCGGGGTTTCCAGGGTCTTGGCGTCGGCCACCTGGCGGGCCAGGCGCGCCCCTTCCAGGTTCAACTCGTAGGCCAGGGCCTGCATGCCGTAGTCGGCCTGGGACACCTGGGTGGCGTTGAAGGTGTTGGTTTCCAGGATGTCGGCGCCGGCATCGAGGTAGGCTTTTTCGATGGCGCCGATCACGTCGGGACGGCTGAGCACCAGCAGGTCGTTGTTGCCCTTGACGTCGCTCGGCCAGTCGGCAAAGCGCTTGCCGCGGTAGTCCTGTTCCTCGAGCTTGTAGCTCTGGATCATCGTGCCCATGCCGCCGTCGAGGATCAGGATGCGTTCCTTGAGGGCTTGCTGGAGAAGATAAAGGCGAGCGCTGCGATCGGACATAGGACTACCTGGAAAAAAGACCATTACGAAGGCCGGGATGATAGCAAACCTGCGCAGGATTTGATCATGAGGGGCTTTTGCATGAATACCGCTCATGTTTGCAAGGCGATGCTGGCCCGGTAGAATCGCCGGATTCTCCTTCAGGACCCGCGACATGCCGTACCGCGTCTTCTTCGGCAGTCTGTTGCTGCTGTTGTCTTTCAATGCAGTGGCCAGGGATCCCGCCCCAGCGCTGTCCTACACCCGCGATATCCAGCCGATCTTCACGGAAAAATGCGTGGCCTGTCATGCCTGCTACGACTCCGCTTGCCAGTTGAACCTGGGCAGTGGCGAAGGCGTGGCCCGGGGCGCGAGCAAGCTCTCGGTGTATGACGGCGAGCGGCGCCAGGCGGCCGAGCCGACGCGCTTGTTCTACGATGCCTCCGGCCAGCGCGCCTGGCAGCGCAAAGGTTTCTATTCGGTGCTCGACGCCCAAGGCAGCCAGGCCGCGTTGATGGCGCGGATGCTGGAACTGGGGCACCGTACGCCATTGCAGCCTAACGCCAAATTGCCGGGAGACATCGTGCTTGGGCTCAACCGTGACAACACCTGCCCGGTGCCGGGGCAGTTCGACGAATACGCCGCTGCGCATCCCCGCGAAGGCATGCCGCTGGCGGTCACCGGCCTGACCGACCAGCAATACCAGACCCTGCAGCGCTGGCTGGCCGCCGGCGCCCCCATCGACCAGCAGGCCTTGGCCCCGAGCGCCGCCGAAGCCTTGCAAGTGGTGCAGTGGGAAAACCTGCTCAACGCCCCCGGCGCCCGGGAAAGCCTGGTGGGGCGCTGGTTGTTCGAACACTGGTTCCTGGCGCATATCTATTTCAAGGACGGCGAGCCGGGGCATTTCTTCCAATGGGTGCGTTCGCGTACGCCCACCGGGCAGCCCATCGACCTGATCAACACCCGCCGCCCGAACGACGATCCCGGCACCCGCGTCTATTATCGGCTCTGGCCGGTGCAAGGGGTGATCGTACACAAGACCCACATCACCTACGGCTTGAGCGCGGCGAAGATGGCGCGGATCAAGAGCCTGTTCTACAGCGGCAAGTGGCAGGTCACCGCGTTACCGGGCTACGGTCCGGAGCGCCGGGCCAACCCGTTTTCCACCTTCGAAGCGATTCCGGCCCAGTCCCGCTACCAATTCATGCTCGATAACGCCGAGTACTTCGTGCGTACGTTCATTCGCGGGCCGGTGTGTCGGGGCCAGATCGCCACGGACGTGATCCGCGACAATTTCTGGGCGCTGTTCCAGGCCCCCGAACACGACCTGTACATCACCGACCCGAACTACCGCGGCCAGGCCACACCGCTGCTGGCGATGCCGGGGCAGAACGACGACGTGGGCAGCGTCGTCAGCCTGTGGCTCGATTACCGTGACAAGCGCAACGAGTACGAGGCCTTGCGCCGCGACAACTATGCCGAGTTGCCGGCACCAAGCTGGTCGACGCTGTGGGCCGGCAACGACAACGCGCTGCTGAGCATTTTCCGGCATTTCGACAGCGCTTCGGTCACCAAGGGGCTGATCGGGGAGGTGCCGCAGACGATGTGGCTGTTCGACTTCCCGTTGCTGGAGCGCACCTATTATCAGTTGGCGGTGAATTTCGACGTGTTCGGCAACGTCTCCCACCAGGCCCAGACCCGGTTGTATTTCGATTTGATCCGCAACGGTGCGGAGCAGAACTTCCTGCGCTTGATGCCGGCCGACTCCCGGGAAGGCTACCTCGACGACTGGTACCAGGCCGGTGGCAAATTCAAGATGTGGCTCGATTATGAGGCCATCGACGATGACAAGCCGACCGCCCTCAAGCTTGACGAACGCGACCCCAAGGGGGATTTCGCCCAGCAACTGCTGGCCCGTTATGGCGATCTGAACGCGCACCCCGATCCGATCAACCGCTGCGACGGCGCCTATTGCTCGCGCCCGAACATCGACCTGACGCTGCAAAACGCCGAGCAGGCCCTCAGTCGGCTGGTGTCGCGCCCAGCGGCGGGGCTCAAGGTGATCGATCAACTGCCGGAAGCGACCCTGTTGCGCATCGAAACCGCCAGCGGTCACCGAGAGATCTACAGCCTGCTGCGCAACCGGGCCCACAGCAACGTCGCGTTCCTGTTGGGTGAGGAGCGGCGCTACCAGCCGGGGCTGGACACGCTGACGGTCTACCCGGGCGTGCTCAGCAGCTATCCGAACTTCATGTTCAACATTCCGGCCGGGCAAGTGCCGGCATTCGTAGAGGCCATGGAACGTGCCCAGGATGGGCCGGCGTTCGAGCGGATTGTCGAGCGCTGGGGGATTCGCCGCAGTCACCCGCAGTTCTGGTATTACTTCCATGACCTGAGCCAGTACATCCAGGAAACGGAGCCCGTGGAAAGCGGTGTGCTGGACATGAATCGCTACCAGAACCTCTGATCGGCCTGTCCGGCGGCAAATCCCGTGCCGTCGGACGCTTTCCTGACAAAAATACTAGGACTTTGTCCGGCGCGATGATTGGCGTAAACTGCCGTCAAGCCTGCGAGGAGTTTCCATGACCGCCATTACCATCACCGATGCCGCCCACGATTACCTGGCCGACCTGCTGTCCAAGCAGAACACCCCAGGTATCGGAATCCGCATCTTCATCACCCAGCCTGGCACCCAGTACGCAGAGACGTGCATTGCCTACTGCAAGCCGGGAGAAGAAAAACCCGAAGACACCGCGTTGGGGCTCAAGAGCTTCACCGCGTACATCGACTCGTTCAGCGAAGCCTTCCTGGATGATGCGGTCGTCGACTACGCCACCGACCGCATGGGCGGCCAGCTGACCATCAAGGCACCGAACGCCAAGGTGCCGATGGTCAACGCCGACAGCCCGGTCAACGAGCGCATCAACTACTACCTGCAAACCGAGATCAACCCGGGGCTGGCCAGCCACGGCGGCCAGGTTTCGCTGATCGACGTGGTGGAAGACGGCATCGCCGTGCTCCAGTTCGGCGGCGGCTGCCAGGGCTGCGGCCAGGCTGACGTGACCTTGAAGGAAGGCATCGAGCGCACCTTGCTCGAGCGCATTCCGGAGCTCAAGGGCGTGCGCGACGTGACCGACCATACGCAGAAAGAAAACGCCTACTACTGATAGGTGTTCGCTGCGGAGAGTGTGTGGCGAGGGAGCTTGCTCCCGCTCGATTGCGAAGCAATCGCAAGGCAACCGATGCGCTCTTCGTGATGGGCGCATGAGTTGCCTGGGGACCGCTTCGCGGTCCAGTGGGAGCAAGCTCGCTCCCACATGGGTTCCCGGATTGGCTCTGCCGATTGTGTCAGGGCCGATAGAGATGCGCATGTCCGGCGCGGTACAGCGACGATTCGCTGAACACGTCATTGCCCAGCACACGCCCCACCAGGATCAGCGCCGTTCGGCGGAAACCCTTGGTCTGCACCTTCTCGGCAATATCTGCCAGCGTCCCCAGCACCCAATCCTGATCGGGCCACGTCGCCCGGTGGATCACCGCAATCGGGCAATCCGCGCCATAGTGGGGCCGCAGTTCGTCGACGATTTTTTCCAGGTGATTGACCCCCAGGTGAATAGCCATGGTCGCCCCGTGCTGTGCCAGGTTGCCCAGTTCTTCCCCAGCGGGCATCGGCGATTTATCGGCGTAACGGGTGAGGATCAGGCTCTGGGAGATGTCCGGCAAGGTCA
The DNA here is from genome assembly GCF_900119265.1 of Pseudomonas sp. NFACC04-2. NCBI lineage: Bacteria > Pseudomonadati > Pseudomonadota > Gammaproteobacteria > Pseudomonadales > Pseudomonadaceae > Pseudomonas > Pseudomonas sp. NFACC04-2. The sequence goes on along the minus strand of NZ_FPJC01000002.1, from coordinate 278,209 downwards.
GTTCGGCACCCAGCAGGGCGGCGCAGGCTGAGATCGCGGTCACGCCCGGGATGATTTCGAAAGGGATGTCCAGTTCCCGCAGGCAACGAATCTGTTCGCCGATGGCGCCGTACAGGCTCGGGTCGCCGGAGTGCACCCGGGCCACGTCCTGGCCCTTGAGATGGGCGCTGTTGATCAATTCGATGATCTGTTCCAGATGCAGCTCGGCGCTGTTGATCACCTGTTCGGCACAATGGCCTTCGAGGACGGCGGTCGGCACCAGCGAGCCGGCGTAGATGATCACCGCGCACTGGCGGATCAGACGCTGGCCTTTGACCGTGATGAGGTCCGGGTCGCCGGGGCCGGCGCCGATGAAGTACACGGTCATGACCGGCTCCTGTGGAAGGTGGGTGAGCGTCGCCCAGATGAAGATCGCTCATGATCCTGGACGGCGATTATCGGGGTTTACGCCACGACCGCCAATGCCAGCGTGCTCATGGGGCCTCTCTGGCGGGGAATCAGCAGCGTTGCGGGCGTCGTGCCCAATTGGTCGGCCAAGGCCAGGGCGGCGCTTTCGGCGATGCCGTAGCAACCGGTTCGCTCGAAGGCGATCTCGGAACGATGACTGAGCCGCCGCTCGTAACCGGCCAACTGTTCGGCACTGAAGCAGGTCAGCGGCAGGGCCAGTTGCCCGGCCAATGCCAGCAGCCCGGGCTCGTCACGCTTGAGGTCGATACTGGCCAGGGCCCGTACCTGGTGAAGTGCGATGCCGTGGGCCGACAACGTCTGTTCGAGCAGGGCCCGCAGCGTGTTGGCCGGGCAACCGCGCTGGCAACCGAGGCCGACCACCAGCATCGCCCCAGTGTTCATGCGTCGTGGTGGGCTTGACCGTCACGGCGAAACAGCCAGGCGCTGATCAGGCCCAGGGCCAGCCAGAAGGCGATGTTGGTCACCTGCGAGGCGATCTTGAACTGGCTTTCCAGGGCTTCGGGTGCCAGCATCGAATGGACTTCGGGCTGCGGCGCACCGATGACGTGGGGCACCAGCAACGTCGCCACGCCCAGTAGCTTGAGCAGCCAATGCCGACCGAAGGCGATCAGGGCAATGCCCACCGCCGTCGACGCGGCGGTGCCGATCCACCACATCTGCCGCTGGGCCAGGTCGGCCGCTGCGGTGCCGGGCAATTCCGGAGGCAGGCCGAGGGTCGGTGCCAGGACGAAAGTGGCATAACCGGCCAGGCCCCAGAGCAGACCCTGGGAGGTGCGAGTCGGTGCGCGCAAGGTGTACAGGCCCGCCAGCATCAGGGCGAAACCCACCGCGACCACCAGGTTGCCACCGGTGGTGGACAGCACGCGCTGCCAGCCGTCTTCCGGTTCCCAGGCCTCGGCATCATGGGTGTGGGCAACGCCGTTGGCGTGTTCATGAACTTCGGCCGCCGGAGCCTTCTCGTAGGTTTCGGCCTGCAGGATCAGCGGCGATACCCAGAAACTTTGCAGGAGAGTCAGCAGCAGGGCGGCCAGCAATCCGCTGAAACCGGCGGTCTGGGCGATACGCTTGATCATGTCGTCAGGTCTCAATGGCACGGGAATGCGGCGCTGTGACGGGTATCGTGGGCGGCGTTGTGGACCGCTTCGATGTGGGAGAAACCGGCGAAATAGACCAGGCCGGCACCCAGGATCGAAGCGAAGATCGCGACGCTCAGGCGTTGGCTCAGGGTGGTGGTGCTGCTGGCGGTGCGGGCGGTACTGCTGATGGTCGACATGGCGCTTCCCTCTGTTTTTGTTCCATGGGGGATGCGAGCGCAATGAGACCCCGGGCGAGAGACCGCCAAGGTTCGAACAGCGCCCGCCCACCGCGGGTTTGTTGATGCTTGAGTCATGGGCCGGTCTCCGGGCTCGCGAGGGGCAGGGGCTGGGCCTTGCCTGCAAGCGTCACCTTCCCATGCCCGGGGACACAGTGGTTCAGACGCTTCGCTCGCTTACCGTTGCGGGGGCAGCACCGGACTGACGTGGCTTTGGAGTAAAGCACACGATTCACCGGTTTCCCGTTTCACCCTGTGAAGGGCACCCGTAACTAGGCGCACAGGAGAGCATGGGTGGGGCGGAGTCGTCAATGCACAGGGGGCTGCTGCGCAGCCCATCGCGAGCAAGGACACCGCAGAACTTCCTTGCGGAGATTGACCCGCCCCCACACCCTGCGTAGCCTTGCGCCTTCGAGGTTCTTCGGCCTGCGCCGAAGCTAAGAAGGGAACGCGGTCCAAGCCGCGGCTGCCCCCGCAACTGTGAACGGTGAGGTTTCTGCAAGGCCACTGTGCATGCCCTTTTACCAAAGGCGCACGGGAAGGCGCAGCAAATGCCAGTCGCAAGACTGGCCCGCCGTCAGCCAGGAGACCTGCCTCGAGACAGATTCTCACTACAACCGGGCGGGGTGATCCGGTGGCGAAATCTTCCGTGCACACCTGTGCCCGCGGTTGTCGTCCGGTTTGCCCGCCACCTTGCCAAAGGGCATCCGATGAAAACACTGGCCAAACTCCCCGTCACCATCGTCACCGGCTTCCTCGGTTCGGGTAAAACCACCTTGCTGCGGCACATGCTTGACAACGCCCAAGGCCGGCGCATTGCCGTGATCGTCAACGAGTTTGGCGAGCTGGGTATCGACGGCGAGATCCTCAAGCAGTGTTCCATCGGTTGCACCGAAGAAGAGGCCAACGGCCGCGTCTACGAACTGGCCAACGGCTGCCTGTGCTGCACGGTGCAGGAAGAGTTCTTCCCGGTGATGCGCGAGCTGGTGGCCCGGCGTGGCGACCTTGACCATATCCTCATCGAAACCTCCGGCCTGGCCTTGCCCAAGCCGCTGGTCCAGGCTTTCCAATGGCCGGAAATCCGCAGCGCCTGCACGGTCGATGCGGTGATCACCGTGGTCGACAGCCCGGCCGTGGCCGCCGGCACTTTCGCCGCCTTCCCGGATCAGGTCGATGCCCAGCGCAAACTCGATCCGAACCTGGATCACGAATCGCCGCTGCATGAGCTGTTCGCCGACCAACTGGCGAGCGCTGACCTGGTGATCCTCAACAAGGCTGACCTGATCAGCCCTGAAGACCTGGCCCAGGTTCGCCTGGAAGTCGCCGAAGAGCTGCCACCGGCGGTCAAGGTCATCGAAGCCAGCAGCGGTCGCCTGCCACTGGAAGTACTCATCGGCCTGGGCGCCGGTTCCGAAGAACACATCGACGGCCGCCACAGCCATCACGATCACCACCATGACGGCGACGATGACGACCATGATCATGACGCCTTCGACTCCATCTCCATCGAGCTGCCCCAGGCCGACGAAAGCCTGTTGCTGGACGCGCTGACGCAACTGGTGGTCCAGCACGGTGTACTGCGGGTCAAGGGTTTCGCGGCGATCCCGAACAAGCCGATGCGCCTGCTGATCCAAGGCGTTGGTACGCGTTTCGACAAACATTTCGACCGTCAGTGGGGTGCCGATGAAGCGCGGGTGACCCGCCTGGTGCTGATCGGCCAGGCGCTCGATGCGTCGCTGCTTGAAGCGCAGTTGCGCGCCGCCCTCAGCGCCTAAGCCATGCACCTGCTCAGGACTCAGCCCGGCGGTTTCGTGTCGGATGACAACATAGCCGACCTGGGGCAAACCCCCGCCGAGCTGGTGATCCTGTGCAGCGGCGACTCCAGCCTGGCGCTGCTGGCCGAAGCGGCGAAGCAGTTGCCGGGGGATTATCCCGAGTTTCGCCTCGCCAACCCGATGCAGGTGCAGAACCACGCCTCGGTGGATCTGTATTTCGAAGATGTGCTGCGTCACGCCAAGGTTATCCTGCTGTCGCTGCACGGCGGCATCGGCTATTGGCGCTATGGCATCGAGCGCCTGATGGAACTGGCCGGGCGCGGGGTGAAGCTGATCCTGGTGCCGGGAGATGATCGTCCGGACCCGGAACTCAGCGACCTGAGCAACGTGGCTGTCGAGGACCGCGACCGGCTTTGGCAGTTCTTGCGCCAGGGTGGACTGGGCAATGCCCTGGACCTGTTTCACAACCTCGGCAGTCAATGGTTCGGCCGTGATTATCCGTGGGCCGAGCCGCAGACCCTGCCGCGTACGGCGATCTATCACCCGGAAAAAACCAGCGCCAGCCTCGGCGATTGGCAAGCCGAGTGGAACGCCGGGCAACCGGTGGCGGCGGTGCTGTTTTATCGTTCCCACTTGCAAGCGGCGAACACTGCATTCATCGACGTGTTTTGCCAGCGCCTGCAAGCGGCGGGGCTCAACCCGTTGCCCATTGCCGTGGCGAGCCTCAAGGAGCCCGGTTGCCTGGCCTTGGTCGAAGATTGGCTGGATGAGGTGGAGGCCGGGGTGATTCTCAACACCACCGGCTTCGCTCAATCCAGCCCTGAGGCGCCGCACCTGCGACCGTTCCGTCGCAACATCCCGGTGATCCAGGCGATCTGCGCCCAGGACAACGAACCGGGTTGGCGTGCCAGCGAGCAGGGCCTGGGCCCGCGAGACCTGGCGATGCACATTGCCTTGCCGGAACTGGATGGTCGGATCATCAGCCGCCCCATCAGTTTCAAGGACCTGGCCTGGCGCAGTGAGCGCAGCCAGAGCGACGTGGTCTGCTATCGCGCCGTACCCGAACGCATGGATTTTGTCGCCGAGCTGGCCCAGCGCTGGACCACCCTGGCGCGCCTGCCCAATGGGCAGAAGCGTGTGGCGCTGATCCTCGCCAACTACCCGACCCGGGACGGACGCATCGGCAATGGCGTTGGCCTGGATACGCCGGCGGCGGCCTTGAATATCCTGCGGGCCTTGCAGGCCGAGGGCTATCCACTGCCGGCCGAATTGCCTGGGAGCGGTACCGCGCTGATCCAGCAATTGCTCGGCGGCGTCAGCAACGACCTGGACAGCCTCGACCTGCGGCCATGCCACCAGAGCCTGGCCCACGATGCCTACCTGGCCATGTTCGACGCGCTGCCCGAGGCCAATCGCCAAGCGGTGCTCGCGCGCTGGGGCTCGCCCGAGCAGGACCCGATGTTCCGCGACGGCCGCCTGATGGTCGCCGGCCTGCGCCTGGGCCTGACCTTCGTCGGCATCCAGCCGGCCCGGGGTTATCAGGTCGATCCGAGCGCGGTGTACCATGACCCGGACCTGGTGCCGCCCCACGGTTACTTGGCATTTTATTTCTGGTTGCGCCACACCTACGGCGTTCACGGGGTGATCCACGTCGGCAAGCACGGCAACCTCGAATGGCTGCCGGGCAAAGGCGTCGGGCTCTCGGAAAATTGCTGGCCGGACGTGCTGTTGGGGCCACTGCCGAATGTCTATCCGTTCATCGTCAATGATCCGGGCGAGGGCGCCCAGGCCAAGCGTCGCACCCAGGCGGTGATCATCGACCACTTGATGCCGCCGCTGACCCGGGCCGAAACCTACGGACCGCTGCGTAACCTCGAACTGCTGGCCGACGAATACTATGAGGCGCAATTGCTCGATCCGCGTCGCGCCCGGGAACTGCAACGGGACATCCTCAATCTGGTGCGCGAGACCCACATCGACCGCGAGCTGCAGCTTGACGCGGCCCTCGACAGTGACGCCGACGCCGCGATCTGGCTGCCACGCCTGGACACGTACCTGTGCGATTTGAAGGAGTCGCAGATCCGCGACGGCCTGCACATTTTTGGCGAATCGCCCAGCGGACGGCTTCGCATCGACACCTTGCTGGCGTTGTTGCGCATTCCCCGGGGCGACGGCAAGGGCGCGCAATCGAGCTTGTTGCGGGCGCTGGCCAAGGCGTTCGGGCTGGGTTTCGATCCGCTGGATTGCGCCCTGGCTGAGCCTTGGACGGGCGATTGTCCCGAGGCCTTGCGCCGGATCAGCGCCGAGCCTTGGCGCACCGCCGGCGATACCCGCGAGCGCCTGGAGCTGTTCGCAGCGCAGTTGATCGAGCAGGCACTGGACGGTGTGGTCGAGCAGCTCAGTGCGCCGGGCTGGGAGACGGTGGGCAGCATCATCGAAAACCTGCGCACTGTCGTGGCTCCGCGCCTGGACGCCTGCGGCCCGGCGGAAATGCATGGCCTGCTCGATGCCTTGAGCGGGCGTTTCGTGCCGGCCGGCCCCAGCGGTGCGCCGAGTCGCGGGCGCCTCGATGTGTTGCCCACCGGGCGCAATTTCTTCTCGGTGGACGTGCGCAACCTGCCCACCACCACGGCGTGGCGCATCGGTTTCCAGTCGGCGAACCTGATCCTTGAGCGGCACTTGCAGGACCATGGCGATCACCTGCGCCAGCTCGGCCTGTCGGTGTGGGGCACCGCCACCATGCGCACTGGCGGCGATGATATTGCCCAGGCCATGGCGCTGATGGGTGTGCGCCCGGTGTGGGCCACGGGCAGCCAGCGGGTCGATGACTTCGAGATCCTGCCGTTGAGCTTGCTGGACCGGCCGCGGGTCGATGTCACGCTGCGGGTGTCCGGGTTCTTCCGGGATGCTTTCGCCAACCTGATCCGTTTGTTCGATGCCGCCGTGCAGGCCGTAGCCGCCCTGGATGAACCGGACGACATGAACCCCTTGGCGGCCAAGGTCCGCGGCGAACGTGAAGCCTTGTTGGCGTCGGGCCTGGAGCCAGAAACGGCGGCGCGCCAGGCCGGCTGGCGGATCTTCGGCGCCAAGCCCGGCGCCTATGGCGCGGGTGTGCAGGGGGCTGTCGACGGTCGCCTGTGGCAGAGTCGCGAAGACCTGGCCGAGGTGTACCTGAACTGGGGCGGCTACGCCTACGGCGGCAGCGATGAAGGCACCGCCGCCCGGGAGCAGTTCACCCGGCGACTGAGCCAGGTGCAAGCGGTGTTGCAGAACCAGGACAACCGCGAGCACGACTTGCTCGATTCCAACGATTACTACCAATTTCAGGGCGGCATGCTGGCGGCAGTGGAGACCCTCAGCGGGGCAACCGCGGCCAGCTATCATGGCGATCACAGTCAGCCGGACTTGCCCAGAATTCGCACCCTGAAAGAAGAACTCAACCGGGTCATCCGTTCCCGCGCGGCCAATCCGAAGTGGATCGACGGCGTGAAGCGGCACGGCTATAAAGGCGCGTTCGAACTGGCCGCGACGGTGGACAACCTGTTCGCCTTCGACGCCACCACGCAACTGATCGACGATCACCAGTACGCCTTGCTGGCCGATGCCTACCTGCTCGATCCGGACACCCGGAACTTCGTCCGCCAGCACAACCCCGACGCCCTGCGGGACATGACTGAGCGCATGCTCGAAGCGCAGCAGCGGGGGATGTGGCAGGACCCGGGGGAGTATCGCGAGGCGTTGGAGAATTTGTTGTTGGACATCGAGGAGGATGGCTGAAATGAGGACAACAGGAACCTCGCACATTCATGAGACATTCACCATGACCCAACCCCATTTCCCGCTCTCCGCCGTAGTCGGCGCCGATGACCTGAAACTGGCCCTGTGCCTGGCGGCGATCGACCCGAAAATCGGCGGTGTGCTGATCGAAGGCCCGCGTGGCATGGCCAAGTCCACCTTGGCCCGGGGCCTGGCGGACCTGCTGGCCAGTGGTCAGTTTGTCACCTTGCCTCTCGGTGCCACCGAAGAGCGGCTGGTGGGCACCCTCGATCTGGACGTGGCCCTGGGGGAAGGGCGCGCGCAGTTTTCTCCCGGCGTGCTGGCCAAGGCCGACGGTGGCGTGCTGTATGTCGATGAGGTGAACCTGCTGCCCGATCACCTGGTGGACCTGCTGCTGGATGTGGCCGCCAGTGGCATCAACCTGATCGAGCGCGACGGCATTTCCCATCGGCATCCGGCGCGCTTTGTGCTGATCGGCACCATGAACCCGGAAGAGGGCGAGCTGCGCCCGCAACTGCTCGACCGTTTCGGCCTGAACGTCGCCCTCGACGGCCACACCGCACCGGCTGAGCGCGGGCAGATCATCCGGCGGCGGTTGGATTTCGACAGTGATCCGGCGGCGTTCTGCGCGGAGTGGGAGAGCGCCCAACAGCAGCTGCGTGAACGTTGCCAACAGGCGCGCAGCCGATTGGCCGGGATCGCCTTGGATGATGGGACGCTGGCGCAAATCACCGAGCGCTGTTTTGCCGCCGGGGTCGATGGCTTGCGCGCCGACCTGGTCTGGCTGCGGGCGGCCCGGGCTCATGCGGCCTGGCGCGGTGCTGCTGGGATTGCCGATGAGGACATCGATGCGGTCGCCGAGTTTGCCTTGCGCCATCGGCGCCGCGGGCATTCGGCACCGGCACCGTCCCAGGCGCCGACCGGGGCAGGGGCGGAAAAAACCACTGAATCCAATGACGGCCAAGGCCAATGGGGCGACCTGCCGGCCCGGGCGTTGCCAACCGGGGCCCGACGCGATGTGCCGAGCTGGCCAAAAAAGCCCTAGGCATTCGCCCCCGTTCGTCGGCGGTGGCGAATGCCAGACCCCGTGCCGGGCGACTCGACCAGGGCCGCCAGGGCCGCAGCAAAGTGGCGGCCAGCGGTGCGGTGAACTGGCCGGAAACGTTGCTCAATGGTCGTCCACGCCTGCGGGAAGACCTGCGTTTTCACAGCCGCCAGCGCTCGCCCCATGAGTTGTGGCTGGTCATCGTCGATGCCTCGGCCTCGACCCGTCGGCAGGGTGCCTTGAGTGATGGCAAAGGTTTGTTGGCGCAACTGTTCGACGACGCCTACCGGCAGCGGGCCCGCTTGGCGTTGTTGACCGCCAGCGGTACCGTTCCGACTTGGCAGGTGCAAGGGTTCAAGGCCTCAGCCGGGCTGCGGGATTGGCTCGAGGGACTCGGTGCCGGCGGCGGTACACCGTTACTGGCGGCGCTGAACGAGGCCGGACGCTGGTTGATGGCCCGGCGCAAGCGCTTCCCGGCGGAGCAACAGCGGGTGTTGGTGATGACCGATGGGCGTGTCAAAGAGGGACCGTCACTGCCCTCCCTGGATTGCCCGTGCCTGTTGATCGACATCGAGCGCGGCCCGATTCGCTTGGGCCGGGCCCGGCAGTTGGCGGGGCGGTTGGGGGCTGAGTATCGGCATATCGATGAGGCGGATTGAAAGGCTCTGTGACTGTCAGGGCCCCATCGCGAGCAAGCTCGCTCCCACACTGTTTTGTGAATACATGAATGATGAACACCTGGCCCCCTATGGGAGCGAGCTTGCTCGCGATGGCCTCCCCTCGATTCCAATGACCTGCCCACCTGACCCGCATCACTGCACTATGCTCAGGCAGCCCGTCACAGGAGTGAACCATGCGCGTACTCGTCACCAACCCCCAGGACGATTTTCGGGTCAAGGCCTATGCCGGCACCAACGGCGTGCTGCTCGCCATGGATCTGGCCGAATCCCGGCGCAAGGGCTTGCTGGGTTTTGCCATCGAGAAACAGCAGGGCGACAAGCCCTGGCTGTTCCTGTTCAACAGCCTGACGTTCCCCGACAAGGCCCACACCTTTCCCCAGTTCCACGCCACCCCCAGCGACAAGGCACCCCTGCAGAAATTTCGCTGGGCCGACTACGCCGTCAACCCCGGCGTGACGATCCACTATCGCGTGCACCTGGCCTATGGCAGCCCCGATGCACCGCAATTGGGCGAATCCCTGGCCGTCACCGTCACCAGCGACGACGGGCAGCCGGCCAACCAGCGGGTCATCTTCAACCGTGCCGTGGCCGCCAGCCAGGCGTTCCAGCGCAAGTTTCCCGAAGTGGACGCGCTGCTCGATGCCAACAAGCACCTGTCCATCGATGACTGGCCCGACGCACCACGTCGCTGGTTGGAAAACGGCTTGCTGGGGCGCTTGACCGGTTTCATCGACCGGGCGCTGGATGCCCGCTGGGCCTTGGACGTCGCCATCTATGAATACGAATTGCCGGTGATCGTCGACGCGGTGACTGCCGCTCACGCTCGCGGCGCCAAGGTGCGGGTGCTGTATCACGCCGAGCCGGGAGACGACACCACGGCGCGCAACGAAGCCAGCCTCGAAAACATGCCGGCGGCCAACAAGCGTGGGCGGATCACCCACAACATTTTCCACAACAAATTCATTGTGCTGAGCAAGGTGGAGGCCAGCGGCTCATTGCGACCTGAAGCCGTGCTGTGCGGCAGCACCAACTTCACCGCCAACGGTGTCTACCGCCAGGCCAACGTCGTGCATGTGCTGGACGACCCTCGGATCAGCAGCAGCTATCTCCAGGTATTCGAGCAAATCTGGGCAACGCCCCAGGACGTCGATGCCACTCGCCAGTGGCTGACCCTGAACAATGCCATGGCCCCGCAAGAAGCGTTGTTCGCCGGGTTCTCGCCGCGCACCGGGGAGGGCGATCTGGATCGCTTCGTCGACATCATCAAGGGGGCACGAAAGGACCTGTTGTTCGTCACCGCCTTTGTGTTGCCCGACCGCATCCTCGACGCCTTGCTCGGCCAGCCCAATGACGATGTGTTGCGCTACGGCCTGCAAAACACCAAGAGCCGCATCACCGGTTTTCATGCCGACCGCACTGCCGAATTCGCCGCCACCGCGCTGCTCAACATTGGTCTGGAAGGCTGGCTGCGGGAAAACATGAAAGGCCAGAAGGGCAATCTACTGGTGCACACCAAAGCCATCGTCACTGACTTCACCAGTGATTCGCCGACCATCCTCAGCGGCAGCCACAACCTCAGCGCCGCCGCCAGCAGCGGCAACGACGAGAACTATCTGATCATTCAGGGTGATACCGACCTGGCCGACCGCTACGGTCTGGAACTGCTGCGTTTCTATGAGCATTACCGCTTTCGCTACTTCGCGAAAAAACTCGCCCTCAAGCAGGTCAAGCCACTGGCGGTGGATGACAGCTGGAGTGATGACTATTACCGCGAGGGGGATTTGCGGATGTTGTCCAGAGTGAGGTTTTGCGGGCATTAGCGCAGCAGATGATCAGGTGCTAGCATAGGGCCATCTATCAGCCAGGAAGCTGTCATGAAACGCTGTCACGGAACGTCCGCCTCACTTCGCACCTGTGTCGCGATCCTGTTGTTGGCCCTGGGCACTTCGGCCCTTGCCGCCAATCAACCGTGTTCCGGGCGCAAGGGCGGTATTGCCGGATGTGACGGCGATACCTTCCTCTGCAATGACGGCTCCATCAGTGCTTCGAAGAGGTCCTGTTCCGCTGTGCTGGGGCTTCGGAACGAGGCGCGCCCGCAGTCGCTGCTCAAGTCCGCCGACGGTTGCCAGTGCGGCAGTGGCAATTACTGCGTCGGCCCCCGGGGCGGGGTCTATTGCCTCACGCCTGGCGGCAGCAAGAGCTACAAGCGCAAATAGACCAGGCACACCGCCGAACAATTGTGGGAGAGCTTGCCCCCACTGTTATCGAAACGCTGCCCGCATCCTCATCAGCGCTCGCCCTCGACCCGCCGTGCACAAAGTCTGGAACCGCTGCCGCAGCCAATTCACGTCATGGCGCATCGGGCGAAACGAGCGCCGAGGCTTTGTCCGGCCGACATGTTCGGCAAAGTTGCGCGTCAGCGAGGGCTGGTCGCCGATGCCCTTGAGCTTGCGGCACAACTTTCCATCCTTGTAGAAAAGCACGGTCGGTGTCCCGCTGACTTCCGGATGCCGGGGCGATTCGTGGGTGCTCAATTTGTAGATGATGGCTCTATCCTGGAATGCCTCGGCCACCTTGCAGAACACCGGTTCGGCCCAGCCGCAGGCGTAGCAGTGTGGATGACCGAAGTAAAAAATCACCGGACGCCAGGTCCTGAGGGCCTGGCGGTAGTCCTTTTGTGACGCTACGTGAGTAATGAGCGAACTCATGGCCGGCTCCCTTGTACCTCGACGGTGACAGGAACGATAAGGAACCCGGCGGGGCATCGCTACTGTCAGGGTTGACAGGTAGCCTGCTCTGTTTCAGTGCGAAGCGGATCGCAAATACTCTATTTGGGGCCTTGGTACCCAGACGCCGTAGCCAACGGTAGCAAGTGTGCCTGCGATCCGAGCGTTCCTGGGTGCTCGATTTTTCCATCCCCCTGATTTCATTCGCTTTCCATTTTTCTCACCCAGGCATTGCAAGCCTGTGGCACACTTTCTGCTGTCTATTCCGTTGTTACATACCATGTTCCGGTATAGCGGAATAAACTCACTCTGGAGTGCTTGCCATGCAACGCCGACCTTCCTTGTTCAAAACATGTGTTTTTCTCTTCGCGGCCACGGTGGCTGCCGTGGGTGTCGCTCAGGCGGCCGACAGCAAGCTGGACAGCGTGCTGCAGCGGGGGAAATTGATCGTGGGCACGGGCAGTACCAATGCGCCGTGGCACTTCCAGGGAGCGGATGGCAAGTTGCAGGGCTTTGATATCGATATCGCGCGCATGGTCGCCAAGGGCCTGTTCAATGACCCGGAGAAGGTCGAGTTCGTGGTGCAGTCGTCCGATGCGCGGATTCCCAACCTGCTGACCGACAAGGTCGACATGAGCTGCCAGTTCATCACCGTCACCGCCAGTCGCGCCCAGCAAGTGGCGTTCACCCTGCCGTACTACCGCGAAGGCGTGGGCCTGCTGCTGCCGGCCAACAGCAAGTACAAGGAAATCGAAGACCTCAAGGCAGCGGGCGATGACGTCACCGTGGCGGTGCTGCAGAACGTCTACGCCGAAGAATTGGTGCACCAGGCGCTGCCCAAGGCCAAGGTCGACCAGTACGACAGCGTCGACCTGATGTACCAGGCGGTGAACTCCGGTCGCGCCGATGCCGCCGCCACCGACCAATCCTCGGTCAAGTACCTGATGGTGCAGAACCCTGGACGCTACCGCAGCCCGGCCTATGCCTGGAGCCCGCAAACCTATGCCTGTGCGGTCAAGCGCGGCGATCAGGACTGGCTGAACTTCGTCAACACCACCTTGCATGAAGCCATGACCGGCGTGGAATTCCCTACCTATGCGGCATCGTTCAAGCAGTGGTTCGGCGTCGAGCTGCCGTCGCCGGCGATTGGTTTCCCCGTTGAATTCAAATGACCCTGTGAGCCCGGGGCGCCCCTTGCGGGCGCTTCGTTGAAGGTACTGTCGACCATGAATTATCAGTTGAACTTTGCCGCCGTCTGGCGCGATTTCGACACCTTGCTGGCGGGGCTGGGCCTGGGGCTTTCCCTGGCGCTGGTGTCGATCGCCATCGGTTGCGTGATTGGCCTGGCCATGGCGTTCGCGCTGCTGAGCAAGCACCGGGTTCTGCGGGTGCTGGCGTCGGTGTATGTCACGGTGATCCGCAATACGCCGATCCTGGTGCTGATCCTGTTGATCTACTTCGCCTTGCCGAGCCTGGGCATCCGCCTGGACAAGCTGCCGTCGTTCGTCATCACCCTCTCGCTGTACGCCGGGGCCTACCTGACCGAAGTGTTTCGCGGCGGGTTGTTGAGCATTCACAAGGGGCAACGGGAAGCGGGGCTGGCCATCGGTCTGGGCGAATGGCAGGTGAAAGCCTACGTCACCGTGCCGGTGATGCTGCGCAACGTGTTGCCGGCCTTGTCGAACAACTTCATTTCGCTGTTCAAGGACACCTCCCTGGCGGCGGCGATCGCCGTGCCGGAGCTGACCTATTACGCCCGCAAGATCAACGTGGAGAGCTACCGGGTGATCGAAACCTGGCTGGTGACCACGGCCCTGTATGTCGCGGCCTGTTACCTCATTGCCATGGTGCTGCGGTATTTCGAGCAGCGCCTGGCGATCCGCCGTTAGGAGTCTCCCATGTACGAATCACCCAGTTGGTTGCATGAGTTATGGGTCGCCCGGGACACCCTGTGGGCCGGTTTCCTGACCAGTGTGCAGTGTTCGCTGTTGGCGATTGTGTTGGGCACGCTGATCGGTCTGGTGGCCGGCCTGGTGCTGACCTATGGCCGGACCTGGATGCGCGCGCCGTTTCGTTTCTACGTCGACCTGATCCGCGGCACGCCGGTGTTCGTGCTGGTGCTGGCCTGCTTCTACATGGCCCCGGCCCTGGGCTGGCAGATCGGCGCATTCCAGGCCGGTGTCCTGGGCCTGACGCTGTTTTGCGGCTCCCATGTGGCCGAGATCGTGCGCGGCGCCTTGCAGGCGCTGCCCCGTGGGCAGATGGAGGCGAGCCAGGCCATCGGCCTGACGTTCTACCAGTCGCTGGGCTATGTGCTGTTGCCCCAGGCGTTGCGGCAGATCCTGCCGACCTGGGTCAATTCCTCTACCGAGATCGTCAAGGCCTCGACCCTGTTGTCGGTGATCGGCGTCGCCGAACTGTTGCTCAGCACCCAGCAGATCATCGCCCGGACCTTCATGACCCTGGAGTTTTACCTGTTCGCCGGGTTTCTCTTTTTCATCATCAATTACGCCATCGAATTGCTCGGGCGGCACATTGAAAAGCGGGTGGCCTTGCCATGACTGACGTTTCGAATCTTTCCAACACGGAGCACTCCAACACCCAGCCGTTGCTGGACATTCGCGGCCTGCGCAAACAATACGGTCCATTGGAAGTGCTCAAGGGCGTGGACCTGAGCATGCAGCGCGGCAACGTGGTCACGTTGATCGGCTCCAGCGGTTCGGGCAAGACCACGCTGTTGCGTTGCGTAAACATGCTCGAAGAGTTCCAGGGCGGGCAAATCGTGCTCGACGGCGAATCCATCGGCTATGACGACATCGACGGCAAGCGCGTGCGCCACCCCGAGAAGGTCATCGCTCGGCACCGGGCCATGACCGGCATGGCCTTCCAGCAGTTCAACCTGTTCCCGCATTTGACCGCGTTGCAGAACGTCACCCTGGGTCTGCTCAAGGTGAAAAAACTGCCCAAGGACGAAGCGGTGGACCTGGCCGAGAAATGGCTGGAGCGGGTCGGCCTGCTGGAGCGGCGCAATCACTTCCCCGGCCAGTTGTCCGGCGGCCAGCAGCAGCGTGTGGCGATTGCCCGGGCGATTGCCATGAACCCCAGCCTGATGCTGTTCGACGAAGTCACCTCGGCCCTGGACCCGGAGCTGGTCGGCGAGGTGCTGAACGTGATCAAGGGCCTGGCCGAGGACGGCATGACCATGCTGCTGGTGACCCACGAAATGCGCTTTGCCTTCGAGGTGTCTGACAAGATCGTATTTATGAATCAGGGGCGCATCGAAGAGCAGGGGCCACCGAAAGAATTGTTCGAGCGACCGCAATCGCCGCGGTTGGCGGAATTTCTCAAGAACACCCGCTTTTAATTCAGTTGAATCTTTAATCTATCCAAGCAAGGAGAAACACCCATGAGCATTACGCGCTACGGCACCGGCAGCACCGCAGGCGGCGGCCAGCCACGGCCATTCGCCCGCGCCGTGGAAGCCGATGGCTGGCTGCACGTGTCCGGCCAGGTGCCGGCGGTGAACGGCGAGATCATTGTCGGCGGGATCGTCGAGCAGACCCACCAGACTATGAAGAACCTGGTCGCCATTCTCGAAGAGGCCGGTTATGAGCTCAAGGACGTGGTGCGCTGCGGCGTGTGGCTGGAAGATCCGCGGGATTTCTGGAGTTTCAACAAGGTGTTCAGCGAATACTTCAGTCCTGAACACGCCCCGGCCAGGGCCTGTGTGCAGGCGAGCATGATGGTCGATTGCAAGGTCGAGATCGATTGCGTCGCCTACAAGAAAAAGGCCTGAACCGTTGTAGGAGCTGCCGAAGGCTGCGATCTTTTGATCTTGATCTGCCGGGCTTTCGCTCAAGACTCAATTGACTGGGGAAAGATCGCAGCCTCGTTACACTCGACAGCTCCTACGACCAATGAACGGGAATGCAATAAATGACCGAAGACACCATCAAACGCCGGGCCCGGGGACTGGATCGGGCGTTCGATATCCTCGATTTCCTCAAGGAAATCGGCCAGCCGCTGCGCCCGAACGATATTGCCAGCGGCATCGGCAGCCCCAAGTCCACGGTCTATGAACTGGTGGCGTCGCTGCTGGAGCGGCGCATCCTTGAGCCGGTGGGCAAGGACGGTCACGTCTACCTGGGCCGCCAGTTGTATTTCCTCGGACAGGCGCACCTGCGGCATTTCGACCTGAGCCGTGAGGCTGACCAGGCCTTGCAGGAGATCGTGCGCCAGACCCGTGAAACGGCACAGATGTGCCTGCTCAACGGGCGCAAATACACCGTCGCGCTGATGAAGGAAGGCGAGCGGCATTTCCGCATTTCATCGGACATCGGTGAAAACGCGCCGATCCCGTGGACGGCGTCCGGGCGCCTGCTGCTGGCGCATTTGAGTGACCAACAGATCGTCGACCTGATCGACCCCGACGACTTCATTTTGCCGGACGGCGAGCGCTTGCCCTTGGAGCAATTCCTCAAGGAAATCCGCCAGGCCGGCCTCGATGGGTTCTTCTCCTTCGACAGCGTCGCGGACACCTTCACCCACTGCTTCGCCGCACCGGTCAAAGACCCCGGCGGCGTGGCCATCGCTACCCTGTGCATCGTCGCCCCACGGGCCGACGCCAAGAATAATTACGCCGACTACCGCCGGGTGCTGATCGAAAGCGCCAACAACCTGGCCCGGCGCATCAATGAATAGATAATCGCGGCTGCGAGCGGCCGCGTGCGAGGAGTACGAACATGTCTTCTGTCATTCCCAATGCTGGCGTAGAGAAGGGCGCGACCACCGTCGGCGCTCATCTGCTCAAGGACGTCAGCCTGCCGGCGTTGGTGCTGCACCGCGCGCCGCTGGAGCACAACATTCGCTGGATGCAAGCGTTCGTCACTGACAGTGGCGCCGAACTGGCGCCCCATGGCAAGACCAGCATGACCCCGGCGCTGTTTCGACGCCAGCTCGATGCCGGTGCCTGGGGCCTGACGCTCGCCACCGCCGTGCAGACCCGTGCCGCTTACGCCCACGGCGTTCGTCGAGTGCTGATGGCCAACCAACTGGTGGGCACGCCAAACATGGCGCTGATCGCCGATCTGCTGGCTGACCCGGCGTTCGAATTCCATTGCATGGTCGACCATCCGGACAACGTCGCGGACCTGGGGACGTTCTTCGCCTCGCGCGGCATGAAGCTGAACGTGATGATCGAGTATGGCGTGGTCGGTGGTCGGTGTGGCTGCCGGACCGAGGCTGAGGTGTTGGCCCTGGCCGAGGCGATTCGTAGTCAACCGGCGCTGGCGTTGACCGGTATCGAAGGCTACGAAGGGGTGATCCATGGCGACCACGCCATCAGTGGCATCCGCGCATTCGCCGCATCGTTGGTACGGCTGGCGGTGCAGTTGCAGGACAACGGTGCCTTCGCCATCGACAAACCGATCATCACCGCCTCGGGTTCGGCCTGGTACGACCTGATCGCCGAATCCTTCGAAGCCCAGAATGCCCACGGGCGTTTCCTCAGCGTGTTGCGTCCCGGCAGTTACGTGGCCCATGACCATGGCATCTACAAAGAAGCCCAGTGCTGTGTGCTGGAGCGCCGCAGCGACCTGCACGAAGGCCTGCGTCCGGCCCTGGAAGTCTGGGCTCATGTGCAATCGCTGCCGGAGCCGGGCTTCGCGGTGATCGCCCTGGGCAAGCGCGATGTGGCCTACGACGCCGGATTGCCGGTGCCGCTCAAGCGCTACCAGCCAGGGTCGGATTCGGTGGCGGGGGACGATGTCAGCGGCTGCAGGGTGACGGCGGTGATGGACCAGCATGCGTTCATGACGGTGGCACCGGGAGTTGAGTTGCGGGTGGGCGACATCATTTCGTTCGGTACTTCGCATCCGTGCCTGACGTTCGATAAATGGCGGGTGGGGTGTCTGGTGGATGAGCAGTTGCGGGTGGTCGAGAGCATGGAAACTTGCTTCTAAGGCTTGAGATCGAGTCGCGGCTATCGCGAGCAAGCTCGCTCCCACAGAGGATTGCTGGGAATACAGACTCTGTGATCGCCTCGATCCCCCTGTGGGAGCGAGCTTGCTCGCGATAGCGGCCTGCCAAACACCACCGAACCATCAGGATCACCCATGAACCACCCCAAACCCCGCATCGCCCTGATCGGCGAATGCATGATCGAACTGCAACAACGCGCCGACGGCAGCCTGCTGCAAAGCTTCGGCGGCGATACCCTGAACACCGCGGTGTACCTGTCCCGCACCTTGGGCGACAGGGGCGCGGTGGATTACGTCACTGCCCTGGGCGACGACAGTTTCAGCGATGCCATGTGTGAGCGCTGGGCCGAAGAAAACATCGGTCTGCAACGGGTCCAGCGCTTGCCTGGACGCCTGCCGGGTCTGTATTGCATCCAGACCGATGCGGCGGGCGAGCGGCGATTCCTCTACTGGCGCAACGAGGCGGCGGTGCGCGACTGTTTTACCACCCCGGCCGCCGCGCCGATCCTGGCGGCATTGCCGGATTACGATGTGCTGTATTTCAGCGGCGTCACCCTGGCAGTGCTCGGTGAGCAGGGGCGCGCCAGGCTCATCGAAACCCTGGTCGAGGCCCGTCGCCGTGGGGCCCAGGTGGTGTTCGACAATAATTACCGGCCAAGACTCTGGGCCTCGATCGAGGCGGCGCGGGCGGCGTATCGCAGCGTCTTGCCCTACGTGGAATTGGCCCTGCTGACGGTGGAAGACGAGCAGGCACTATTCGGATATGCGGACACTGACGCGGTATTCGCCGCTTATGAGCAGTTCGGCACGCCGGAAGTGGTGCTCAAGCGCGGTGCCGAGGCGTGTCTGATTCATTGCGATGGCAAGTCTTATAAGATTCCCGCCCAACGGGTCGAGCGTGTGATGGACACCACGGCGGCGGGAGATTCATTCAGTGCCGCGTACCTGGCGAGCCGCCTGCTGGGTGGTACTCCGGCGGAGGCGGCCGAGGCGGGGCATCTGTTGGCGAGCCGGGTAATCCAGGTGCCAGGGGCGTTGATGCCAAAATAATTAAGTGGGCACAAAGCCTGTGGGAGCGAGCTTGCTCGCGATAGCGGTGTTCAGCTTGCAGAAATATTGACTGTGTCGCCGCCATCGCGAGCAAGCTCGCTCCCACAAGCGCCGGGCTCAGTTTCAATCCCGGTAGAACACCTGCACCAGGTGATAGCCGAACTTGCTCTTGATCGGCCCGTGCACCACCCGCAAGGGCTTCTTGAAGATCACCGCATCGATCGCACCGACCATCTGCCCCGGCCGCACTTCGCCCAAGTCGCCGCCGCGTTTGCCCGAGGGGCAGGTGGAGTATTTCTTGGCCAGCACATCGAAGGCTTCACCCTTGGCGATGCGTTGCTTGAGCTGTTCGGCTTCTTCGGCGGTTTTCACCAGGATATGGCGGGCTTGGGCTTTCATTGCAGCGGTGACCTGAACGGTGCGACGGGGCGGCGATTATGCCTCAAGTCAGCAGTCATGGTTGATCATCGTCCGAATCTTGTTGGCCAGCAGATCGAGGGTGAAGGGCTTGGCGACCATGTCCATGCCCTGGTCGAGGAACCCCTGGCGTTCGGCGGCTTTCTGCGCGTAACCGGTCATGAACAGCACTTTCAGCCCCGGGCGGTGCTGGCGGCCGATTTCCGCCAGTTGCCGGCCATTCATGCCCGGCAGCCCGACGTCGGTCACCAACAAGTCGATGCGCTGCTCCGATTCCAGCATGGGCAGGGCCGTCATGGCGTCCTGGGCCTCCAGGGCGGTGTAGCCCAAGGTCTTCAACAGGTCGAGCACCAGCATGCGCACCGCCGGTTCATCTTCCACCAGCAACACGGTTTCCCCGGCGATGGCCGGCGGTACGTCGATTGTCTCCGCCGTGGCGGATTGTTGGGCCGGCGCAACGTGCAAGCGCGGCAGGTACAACTGCACCCGCGTGCCCTGGCCCGGCACGCTGTCCAGGTTGAGGTGTCCACCCGACTGTTGGGCAAACCCGTAGATCATAGACAAGCCCAGGCCGGTGCCCTGGCCGATGGGCTTGGTGGTGAAGAACGGGTCGAAGGCCTTGGCCAGCACGGCGGGGGTCATGCCGCTGCCGTTGTCGCTGACCGCGATCATCACGTAGTCGCCGGCCTTGACCGGTTCGAGGGTGCTGATGTCAGTGCCGTCCAGATAGACGTTGGCGGTTTCGACGATCAATTCGCCGCCGTCGGGCATGGCGTCGCGGGCGTTGATCACCAGATTGAGCAGGGCGTTTTCCAACTGGCTGGCATCGGTGCTGACCGGCCACAGATCGTGGGTCAGTTGCAGCCGCAGCACGATGTGATCGCCGGTGGTCCGGCTCAGCAGGTCTTCGAGCGAGCGTACCAGCTCGTTGGCGTCCAGCGGCTTGCGGTCCAGGGACTGGCGGCGGGAAAACGCCAGCAGCCGATGGGTCAGGGCCGCGGCGCGGTTGGCCGACGACACCGCCGCTTCGGTGAAGCGCCCGATCTCGGCGGTGCGGCCGGCGGCGATGTAGCGTTGCATCAGATCGAGGCTGCCGAGGATGCCGGTGAGCATGTTGTTGAAGTCATGGGCAATGCCGCCAGTGAGTTGGCCCACGGCCTCCATTTTCTGTGCATGGCGCAGGGCTTCTTCGGCGCGCTCGCGTTCGAACATCTCGCTTTGCAGGCGGTGGTTGGCTTCGGCCAGTTGCTGGGTCCGGGCGATGACCCGTTCCTCCAGTGTTTCGTTGAGGTTGCGCAGGGCTTCCTCGGTTTTCCTGCTCTCGGTCTCGTCGATCACGAAGATGTAGAAACCGTTCACCGCCCCGTCCGCCCCGTGGCGAGGCAAGTAGTTGATCAGTGAATGGCGCGGGCGACCGTCGCGATGGTCCATCTGCACGGTGAAGCTGCATGGATTGCCGGCCAGGGCATCGGCGATCTGTTGGGCGCGAGCGGCATAGGCCTCTTCGCCGAGCACTTCGCGGATGGTCTTGCCGTAGAGCTCCTGCGGGGTCAGCCCGTACCAGTCCAGGTAGGCGCTGTTGTTCAGCCTGAAGCGCTCTTCGCGGTCCACGTAGCTGATGAGGATCGGCATGGCGTTGATGATCAACTGCAGCTCGGTCTGGCTCTGGCGCAGGGCTTGCTCGGTACGCTTGCGTTCGGTCAGGTCCAGGGCCGCGCCAAGGAAACGCTTGGGCCGGCCGTGGCGGTCCTTGTAGCAACGGCCACGCACGTACACCCAGCGTAATTCATCGTCGGGCTGCAACAGCCGGTACTCTTCGGCGTATTCGGTGCCATGGGTGATGCAGTGCTTGATGCTGCGGGCAACCATCGCCCGGTCCTCGGGATGCACGCCTTCGAGGTAGGCGCTGATGGGCAACTGGCGCGACAGGTTCGGGTCGACGCCATGCAACAGGGCGAAATGCGCGTCGGCGATGAAGCGGTCTTCGCTGATGTCCCAATCCCAGGTGCCCAGCGCGTCGGCGGCGGCCAGGGCCAGTTGCAGACGCTCTTCGCTTTCGTGCTGGGCCTTGAGGCTGGCCTCGGAGCGCCGTTCGAATTCCATGGCCAGGCGGCGGCGTTCGCTGGTCTCGATGGCGGTGACCAGGATGCCGGCGACGCTGCCGCTTTCGTCATGCACCGGGCTGTAGGTCAGGTCCAGCCAGATATCGCAGAGGCGACCGGCGAAGGGCACGCGCCAGTGCTGATCGCGGCAGGTGTGCGTCTGGCCTTGCAATACGCGGTGGTAAATCTCTTCGGTTGCCCCTTTGAGTTCGGGCCATGCTGCATGGGTCGGCTGGCCGAACGCCCGGGGATGCTTGTCACCGGTCAGTCGGCCGAAGGCGTCGTTGTAGAGATGGGTCAGTTGCGCTCCCCACAGCAAGGCCATTGGCATGGGCGAATGGAGCACGATGTCCACGGCGGTGCGCAGGCTCGGAGGCCAGTTCCGGGCCGTGCCTAATGGGGTCTGGGCCCAGTCCACCTGGCTGATCAGGCGCTGGGCATCGCTGCCGGCGGGTGTCGCGTTCATCACGCAATCCCTGGCTGTCGTGTCTGTACCACGGCGTCTACTATCCTTTGAGGAAAGTAAGTACGGGCGGGTCTGAAGGGTTTCATGTTCGGCTCAACTTGTTTCATTGATGTCTCGCGGAAGTTTCAGTCCATGGAAATCGATCCGTTGTTGCGAATCCTGGCGAGCCAGAATGGTTCCGACCTTTACATGTCTACGGGGGCGCCGCCGTGCGCGCGTTTCGAGGGCGTGCTCAAGCCCTTGGGGCACGAAGCGTTCAAGGTCGGCGACATTGCCCGGCTCGCCGAGTCTTTGATGGACGCCGAACAGCGCCTTGAGTTCGATCGGGAACTGGAAATGAACCTGGCGATCTCCCTGGCCGGCGTCGGGCGGTTCCGGGTCAATGTCTTCAAGCAGCGCAATGACGTGTCCATGGTGATCCGCAACGTCAAGCTGGACATCCCGCGCTTCGAAGACCTGAAACTGCCCCGGGTGCTGTTGGACAGCATCATGCAGAAACAAGGGTTGATGCTGTTCGTGGGCGCGACAGGTTCGGGCAAGTCGACCTCCCTGGCGGCGCTGATCGATTACCGCAATCGCAACAGCAGCGGCCACATCATCACCATTGAGGACCCGGTGGAGTATATCCATCGGCACAAGAAATCCATCATCAACCAACGGGAAGTCGGTGTCGACACCCGCAGTTTTCATGCGGCCCTGAAAAACACTTTGCGCCAGGCGCCGGACGTGGTGCTGATCGGCGAAATCCGCGATCGGGAAACCATGGAGCATGCCCTGGCGTTTGCCGATACCGGGCACTTGGTGATTTCCACCTTGCATGCCCATAACGCCAACCAGGCCCTGGATCGGGTGATCAATTTTTTCCCGGAAGAGCGCCGGCCGCAGTTGTTGAACGACCTGGGCAACAACCTCAAGGCGTTCGTTTCCCAACGCTTGGTACGCACCCGCACCGGCCAGCGGCGGGCGGCGGTGGAGGTCATGCTGGGTTCGCCCACGGTGGCCGATCTGATCCGGAGCAATCAGTTTTCTGAACTCAAGGGGATTATGGAAAAGTCTGTGGAGCAGGGGATGCAAACGTTCGACTACGCGCTTTACGCGCTGGTCGTCGAGGGCGTGATTGAAGAAGAGGAAGCACTGAAGCACGCGGACTCGGTGAACAACCTGCGGCTGAAGTTGAAATTGCACGCCGAAGAATCACCGCAGCCCCAAGCGCCGTCGGGCGAATGGGGCCTGATGGACTGATAAGCGCTTCATCCGTGCGTTGTTGGATATTGGAGGTGCAGGGTCAATGACTGAACGAGTTATGAAACGCATTTACCCCAAATAGCATCCATAGGTTTTTTCCTTGCGACTGGAACTTCTTGAAGTCAGCCTGGGAGAAAAATCCGTTGAAACGCTCTTGGTTGCTGTGTGATGTCAGGATGTGCGTGTAGTTCTTTTCAGGCGCGTCAGGAAACGCCAATTTGCGTCGTTGGGCTATTTCGCGAGGCAGCTCGTTGGTGAATGCCCTGCGCAGGGGCATTTTCTCTACGCCATCAACTATTTTGTCCTTTGCAGCCAGACTTAACGCCAGACTAATGACATGTCTGTCCAGGAAGGGAAGACGGACCTCGACGGAGGAGGCCATCGAAAGCCTGTCTTCATGGCAGAGCATTGCTCGAAGATGGTTCTCTATTGAAAATTGAGTCAGCACTTCTAGCGGTTCTTTCCCCGATGTGTCAGGCAAATGCTCTTCAATAAGCGTTTTAATTTCCGACTCGGTAAGAAGCAGTCCGAGCCCTGACTCGATTGCTTTCTTGAAGTAGAAGTCATGCCACCGGTGTTTTTGTATCGCTTCACTTTGCATTGGGAAGTCGTAATGCTGGTTGTAGCCGCACCAGAATTCGTCTGCACCTTGACCATTAAGAGCAACTCGAAGACCTTTTTCGGACACTGCTTTGTAAAGCAAGTATTGAGAAATATAGACTTGATCTAGTAAGGGTTCCTCCAAAGAATGTGTGACCTTAGAGAATAGATGGTTTCCGTCATCGCTTGCTACGCAGATAGGCTGTAAAGTTGTATGTTTTAATATGCTTGTCAATTTTTTTGCGCTGCTGAAGTCTTCGCTTTCGGTGCCCTGGTAATAGGCCGTGAATGCTTGAAGGCTGGAGGCGCTTTTGTCGAGCAGCGTCGTGATGATACTACTGTCCAATCCACCCGATAAGATGGCAGCAGGCGAAAACCTGTCAGGGATCTGGCTTTTAACCGCATTCGCCAATGCTATATGCAGGTTCTCATCTGTGTAACAGACGGCTGACGTTGATTTGATTTTTAGATGTTCACGGACATTGCCGTCGTGATCAACAGCATAAATCGTACCTGGCTCCGCATTGTGCACGTTGTCAAAGTACGTTTCACTGCGAGGGGAGTAAAATCCGAAAATGAAGTCTTGCCAAATGCGCGTGGTGTTGGTGTTAAGTGCGACCCCTGGAATGTGTTTCAGTGCCTTGGATTCCGAGCTAATGGCCAGCAGCCCGGCAGGGGTTTTCGTCCAGACCAGTTGTTTCTCTCCATAGGGATCGCGTCCAAAAAAAACCTTGTTCAGTTTACTGTCATGGATGACGAACGCGTAACAGCCTGTGATATTGCTCAGATATTCCAATCCGAAATAGTACGCGGCCTTGATCAGTGCTTCGCTATCAGAGGTGGTGGTGAGG
This sequence comes from Pseudomonas sp. NFACC04-2, assembly GCF_900119265.1. NCBI lineage: Bacteria > Pseudomonadati > Pseudomonadota > Gammaproteobacteria > Pseudomonadales > Pseudomonadaceae > Pseudomonas > Pseudomonas sp. NFACC04-2. The sequence goes on along the minus strand of NZ_FPJC01000002.1, from coordinate 253,717 downwards.
GTTGCACCTTTCGATCGCAGGGCCTGTCTGACGTGCGCGACATTATATATTTCACCATTGTAGGTCATCCGAAGATGCTCGAATTCAATCGGTTGCTGACTGTTTTCAGGTGCGTCGGCAATGGCCAGTAATGTATGTCCCAAGGCGACTTTTCTATCGGGTGATATATAGCGGTTTCTGAAATCAGGACCGCGATGATTTAGTTCTGCAAGTGCTTTATCTATGTGTACGGACTGGATGTCGGCGGCTGGGGAGTATACAGCGAGTATTCCACACATGGTTGTGCTCTTTATGTCGAGATTTTTTGGTTTTATAGGGGGGTGCTGAATGAATGGATCAGCTGGGCAAAGTTTGGAGGGAGTAATTTATTTTTTTGTAATGTTGTGGTTGCGGCGGAATACGTTCAGTGGATCATATTTTTTCTTTGTGAAAGATAGCCTGTTATCGCTATTCGAAAATACTGAGGGCTGGGTGTTTTCTTCATCGAGCGTGTAATTTGAGTATGAAAGTGCTCTCGCAGCGCCAGTTATCGAGCTCGCGGCGCTTTTGACCCAGCTCACGTATTTGGCGTCATCGCATGAGGACGTCCAGCGAGCAGAAAATAAAATTCCATAGTTCATTGTTTTTATCGAAAGTGCTGACTCCACGCCGGATTTTTCTCTTCTGGATGGGTTCAGATGTTCTATCATCACACTGCAGTTAGGTCCTGGGATTTTTTTTTGCCAATCCGTTAACAAATGCGAAATATTCTCTCCCATGATTTCGGGGCACACTGATTTCCAGTAGCCTCTCATCGGTTGAGCAAAACGCTCATCAGACCATGATTGCCATGTCAGAAAGTCATTGGTGAGATAGGTGTGCTTGATAGTCTGGCTCAAGCATTCTTCGAGATTTTTGATTTCTGAGTAATCGATTGAGTCGCTTAAACAGAAATCGATGGAGAGCATGCACTCCATTGAGTTTTTATGGCGATGAAGAATCGGAGCGACAACCAAGTTGGACGGGCAGTGATTGTCCAGATATTTAAACAGGTCGCTCAATGCGGCTTCGACATCATTTCCAGTGAATTCCAGGGTGCCACAATAAACGGAAGGCAGTCTCGATAGCTTGTACCTGAATTCAAGTACGATACCAAAATTTCCGCCTCCGCCGCGCAACGCCCACAACAAATCCTCATGCCCCGGATCTTCGGCCCTTACGAGAGCCCCTGTAGCTAAAAGTACATCTGCGCCTACAAGATTCTCACAGGTATAGCCGTACTTTCCCAGTAGCCAGCCAATACCACCGCCCAGCGTCAATCCAGCAATACCTGTATCACTCACCGTGCCGGTAGGTATGACGTACCCATGTTGGCAAAGTGCGTCATCCACATCCTTTAACCGTGCCCCCGGCTGGACGCGGGCAATTTTATGGATTCCATCAATCACGATATCGTTGAAAGGTGAGAAATCGAGCAGTATGCCTCCCTGCGTGGAGCCGAAGCCTGCAATGTGGTGCCCGCCCCCCCTGATAGCGAGTTCTATGCCATTGGCCGTGACAAAGCTGACGATCTCCTTTAATGCTGCTCGGTTCAGGGTTTGAATAATCATTGACGGATAAAGGTCATGCATCCTGTTATAGACTTGTCTGGTCTTCTCATAAGCACTGTCGTCAGGAAAAATAATGGTGACGTCCTCATATTTGCTTATGAGGGCGTCACCAAAATATCGATGGTTCATGAGTTGGACTCTACGCTGGGTTGTTTGAATGAAATTTAAGTTGGGGTGCGCTTTCGCGATTAGCTTTATTCTTTAAAGTCTATAGGCTTGTTTTGCTATCCGTAAAGCTTTTAAGTGGGCGCAATCTTTAACCGGATATTTCCCATGTATGGGGTTGGTAGGTGTTGGTCTGATCAAATTTTTTATTGTGGGAAAATTCAGTTTTTCTTGTCATCCGGTGAAGCTGTAAAGTGCTCAACTGATGCTTTGTTTTTCTAAAGGGTTTGTTTTTGTATGGGGGTGTCTGGTGGTGGGCTATATTTCCTCCGAGTATCTACTTTGCGCCATTTTTAAATGTTTTTGCGGCACAAGTTGAAACAGTTTTATGCATTTTTAAATGCGCGGGGATATTTGCTCGTGCATGATTTGAGGCGGTATTAATGGGTGTTATGTGCGATGGCAACGCCGGACCAACGAACTCAGGCCGTCAGTTCAGGGCGATCGCGAAATTGTTCCAGTGCTTCGGGATTGGCCAGTGCATCGGTGTTCTTGACCGGCTGCCCATGCACCACATTGCGCACTGCCAACTCGACGACTTTGCCGCTGATCGTCCGGGGAATGTCCGTCACCGCCACAATTTTCGCCGGCACATGCCTTGGCGTGGTGTTGGCCCGGATGACCTGGCGGATCTGCTGCTTCAAGGCCTCATCCAGTCGCACGCCGTCCCGCAAGCGCACAAACAGCACAACCCGCACGTCCCCCTGCCATTGCTGGCCGATGGCGACGCTGTCCAGCACCTGCTCGACCTTTTCCACCTGCCGATAGATCTCCGCCGTACCAATGCGTACACCGCCGGGGTTGAGCACGGCGTCGGAGCGTCCATGAATCAACACGCCGCCGTGGGGCAGTTCTTCGGCGTAGTCACCCTGGGCCCATACGCCAGGGAATTGGTTGAAGTAGGACGCACGAAGTTTCTCCTGCCGTGGGTCGTTCCACAAACCGATGGGCATGGCCGGAAAATGCCGAGTGCACACCAGTTCGCCTTTCTCGCCGATGACCGCTTGGCCGGCCTCGCTCCAGACCTGTACGGCCATGCCCAGGCTCTTGCCTTGCATCTCGCCTCGACGTACCGGTGACAGTGGGTTGCCGTTGACGAAGCACGACACAATGTCGGTGCCGCCGGACATCGAGGCCAGGCAGACGTCGGGCTTGAAGTCGCGGTACACGAAATCGTAGCTATGGGGCGCCAGCGCCGAACCGGTGGATAGGATGGTTTTCAGGCTGCCCAGGTCGTGGGTTTGCCGAGGCTTGAAGCCCTGGCTCTCCAGTGAGGCCAGGAACTTGGGGCTGGTGCCGAATACGCTGATGCGCTGCTGGTCGATCAGGTCCAGCAGGCGCTCGGGGCCAGGATGGAACGGTGAGCCGTCATAGAGCACCACCGCACTGCCGACGGCGAGGGCCGATACCAGCCAATTCCACATCATCCAGCCGCAGGTCGTGTAGTAGAACAGCCGATCCTCGGGACCGAGGTCGACGTGCAGGCCATGTTCCTTGACGTGTTGCAGCAGCACGCCACCGGTACCGTGGACGATGCACTTCGGCACGCCGGTGGTGCCGCTGGAGTACAGGATGTACAGCGGGTGGTCGAACGGCATGCTGACGAATTCCGGTTCGCCGCCGCGTTGATAAAAGTCGTTCCACAACGCGACCGCGGCCGGGGTCTTGAAGTCCTCGAGGCGGGCGTCAGGCTGGGCATAAGGCAATACGATCAGTTGTTGCAGCGACGGCAGCCGTTCGAGGATTTCATTGACCTTGGCCCGCTGGTCGATGACCTTGCCGGCGTAGCGATAACCGGCGCAGGTGATCAGTACCTTGGGCTCGATCTGGCCGAACCGGTCGATGACGCCCTGGGTGCCGAAGTCCGGTGACGAGCATGACCAGATGGCCCCCAGGCTGGTGCTGGCGAGCATGCCCACTAACGTCTGCCAAGTGTTGGGCAGGCAGGCGGCGACCCGGTCGCCCCGGGTGACGCCAGCGGCTTGCAGGCTTTTCTGCAGGCCGGCGACATGGGCGGCGAGTTCGGCCCAGGTCAGTTGTTCCTGGCCGCCGTTTTCGCCCAGCGCCACCACCGCGACGGCGTCATCGCGGCGGCGCAGCAGGTGCTCGGCGAAGTTCAGTGTGGCGCCAGGGAACCACTGGGCGCTGGGCATTTGCGCACCCTCCACCAGTACCGCGTCGGGAGCGTGGTGAAAGTGGATCTCGAAGAAGTCGACGATGGCCTGCCAGAAGGCCTCGCGCTGGTCGATGCTCCAGGCGTGCAGGGCGGGGTAGTCGTTCAGTTGCAGGTGATGCCGCGCATTGACGAACTGGCGAAAGGCGTTCATGCGCGACTGGGCGATGCGTTCGGGGCTGGGTTGCCAGAGGAGGTCGGACATGGGGGTGCCTCTTGTTTTTTCGGGCTTGTAAACATTGCAGCACAAGGCGTTATTTATGGCGAGAACCGCTTCTGTGGCGAGGGAGCTTGCTCCCGCTCGGCTGCGTAGCGGCCGCCTGTTGGGCCTGCTTCGCAGTCCAGCGGGAGCAAGCTCCCTCGCCACACGAAACGCGCTCGCCAGAGGAGGGTGTTACTGAGCCAACCACCCACCATCGATATTCCACGCCGCGCCCCGCACCTGGCTGCCGGCTTCGCTGCACAGGAACAGCACCAGTTCCCCCAGTTGCGGCGGGGTGACGAACTCCAGGGACGGTTGTTTCTCGGCCAACAGATCATGCTGTGCCTGTTGCGGGTCAACGCCGGCGGCAATGCGGTCGTCGATCTGTTTTTGCACCAGTGGCGTCAGCACCCAGCCTGGGCAGATGGCGTTGCAGGTCACGTTGCTGGTGGCCGTCTCCAGGCCGACCACTTTGGTCAGGCCGATCACCCCATGCTTGGCCGCGACATACGCTGCCTTGCCCACCGAGCCGACCTGGCCATGCACCGAGGCGATGTTGACGATCCGGCCCCAGCCCTTGGCCCGCATGCCCGGCAGGCTCAGGCGGGTGGCGTGGAACACCGAGGACAGGTTGATGGCGATGATCGAGTCCCAGCGCTCCACCGGAAAATCCTCCACGGCGGCCACGTGCTGGATCCCGGCGTTATTCACCAAGATGTCCACGCCGCCGAATTCGCGCTCGGCGTAGGCGAGCATGTCGGCGATCTGCGCCGGGTCGCTGACATCGGCCGGATGATGACCGACCTTGCCGCCGAATTGTTTGACCTCAGCGATCACCGCCGAGGCATCGCCGAAGCCGTTGAGGATCAGGTTGGCGCCGGCCTTGGCCAGGCTCAGGGCGATGCCCAGGCCGATGCCGCTGGTAGAACCGGTGACCAGGGCGGTCTTGCCCGAAAGAGCAGTTGTCATGGGAACCTCACACAATGCCAGTGGCGTAGAACACAGCGATCACGAAGAACACCGCGAGGGTCTTGATCAGCGTAATGCAGAAAATGTCTTTGTAGGCTTCGCGGTGGGTCAGCCCGGTCACCGCCAGCAGGGTAATCACCGCGCCGTTGTGGGGCAGGGTGTCCATGCCGCCGCTGGCCATGGCGGCCACCCGGTGCAGTACTTCCAAGGGAATGTTGGCGGCGTGGGCGGCGTTGATGAAGCTTTCCGACATCGCCGCCAAGGCGATGCTCATGCCACCCGAGGCTGAGCCGGTGATGCCCGCCAGCAGCGTGACCGTCACCGCTTCGTTGACCAGCGGGTTGGGAATGTTCTTGAGCCAGTCGGCCAGCACCAGGAAGCCTGGCAAGGACGCGATGACCGCGCCGAAGCCGTATTCCGAAGCGGTGTTCATCGCCGCCAGCAACGCACCGCCCACGGCGCTCTTGCTGCCTTCGGCCAGTTTGCTGCGAATGGCCCGGAAGCCGAACAGCAAGACCATGATGATGCCCACCAGCAACGCCGCCTGCACCGCCCAGATCGCGGTGAGCTTGGCGATGTCGCTGGTCACCGGTGTCGCCATGCCCGGCAGCGCCAGGCTGTGGGTCTTGCCGTACCACTGTGGAATCCACTGGGTGAACAGCAGGTTCATGATGCCCACCGCCAGCAATGGCGAAACAGCGATCCAAGGGTTCGGCAGCTGGATGTCTTCGGCGGTTTCCGGCTCGTTGCGCAGCTCCGTGCCGTAGCCTTCGCCCACACGCTGGGCCTTGTTGCGCTGGCGTTGCAGGAACAGCATGCCGAGGCTGAACACGAAGATCGTACCGATCACCCCCAGCCATGGTGCCGCCCAGGCGGTGGTGTTGAAGAACGTGCTGGGGATGATGTTCTGGATTTGCGGCGTGCCGGGCAGGGCGTCCATGGTGAACGAGAACGCACCCAGGGCGATGGTGGCCGGGATCAAGCGCTTGGGAATATTGCTCTGGCGGAACATTTCGGCGGCAAACGGGTACACCGCGAACACCACCACGAACAGTGACACGCCACCATAGGTCAGCAGGGCGCAGACCAGCACGATCACCAGCATGGCCTGGCGCGTCCCCAGCAAACGAATCGCCGCGGCGACGATGGAGCGGGAGAAGCCCGACAGCTCAATCAGCTTGCCGAACACTGCACCGAGCAGGAACACCGGGAAATACAGTTTGATGAAACCGACCATTTTCTCCATGAACACCCCGGTGAATGCGGGGGCGACCGCGGACGGGTCGGTGAGCAGGACGGCACCGAGGGCGGCGATGGGGGCAAAGAGGATAACGCTGTAGCCACGGTAGGCGGCAACCATCAGCAGCGCGAGGGCTGCCAAGGCAATGATCACACTCATGGTGTGTCTCCTGGATTGTTATTGTTGTGATGAAGCTGTGGGAGAGGCTTTAGCGAGTTTTGTGCCAGGTGTGTAACTGTCTGAAATATAAGGAAATTGTTTGGTTTTTTAGGGGTGGGGCGACAGTTTTTTCTCTGTTTGGAGATTTTTTATGGGATGGGCTGGCCTCATCGCGAGCAAGCTCGCTCCCACAGGTGGGCGCGTACCTCAAGAGGACCCCATACCTGTTGGGAGCGAGCTTGCTCGCGATGAGCGCAAAGCGCTCCAAAACCGACAGTCTATATTTTGAGAACTAAGTCTCTTTATTGAGACTCGGCAATCCCCAACGCCACCATCTTCTTGTACAAGGTCGACCTCCCCAGCCCCAACCGCTCGGCCGCTTCCACCACTTTGCCGCCGCATTGCGCGAGGGTGTTTTCGATCAGGTGCCGGTCGAATCGCGCCCGGGCCTGGCTGAAGGTTTCATGGGGCAGCGGCTCAAGGCTAGGGCTCGCCGTGCGGGTGACGGGTGTGAATGTGCCGATGGCCGGACGGATGTCCGCCGCTGTCAGTACCAGGTCATCGCTGAGCAGCGCGGCCCGTTCCAGCACGTTGCGCAGCTCGCGGATGTTGCCCGGCCAGGCGTGTTGGCTCAGCAGGTCCAATGCATCGCGGTTCAGTTCGTGCTGGCTACGGAGTTCTTCGAGGATCGCCTCGCTCAGGGCGGGCAGGTCATCCAGGCGTTCGCGCAACGGTGGGACCTGGATAGGCAACACGTTGAGGCGGTAATACAGGTCGGCGCGAAACTCGCCGCGCTTGATGGCCGCTTCCAAATCCATGGAGGTGGCGGCGATCACGCGCACATCGCTTTGCAGCACCTCGTTGGAGCCCACCGGTTCGTACTCTTTTTCCTGAAGCACGCGCAGCAATTTGCTTTGCAGCGGCAGCGGCATGTCGCCGATCTCGTCGAGGAACAGCGTGCCGCCCTGGGCAATCTGCAGTTTGCCGGCTCGGCCCTTGCGGTCGGCCCCGGTAAAGGCCCCGGGGGCGGTGCCGAAGAACTCGGCCTCCAGCAGCGATTCAGGAATCGCCGCGCTGTTGATGCTGACGAACGCCTTGTGCGCCCGCGGTGAAGCGCTGTGGATGGCCTGGGCCAGCAGCTCTTTACCGGTGCCGGTTTCGCCGAGCAGCAGCACTGGCGAATCGGCGCTGGCGCTGCGCCGGGCACGGCGCTTGACCTCAAGGCCGGCGCTGCTGGTGCCAATGAAATGGGCAAAGTTGTACTTGGTTTGCCGCGCCCGTAGCAATGAGCGGGTGGAGGCCAGTTCTTCCTGCATGCTCAGGTAGCGCTTGAGCATCGGCGACAGGCTGCGCAATTCATCGAACAAGGCAAAACCGATGGCGCCGATCACCGCGCCGGCGTTGTCATGGATCGGCAGACGCATCACCACCAGCGGCTCCTTGGGCGTGTCCTGCATGTCCAGCAGGATCGGGCGCCCGGTGCGCACCACTTCGCGCAACAGGCTGCCGGGAATCACGCTCTCGCAGGCCCGGCCAATCGCTTCCTGCGCCGAGTTCAGACCGAAACGGCGGGCGTAGCGCTCGTTCATCCAGACGATATTCGCGTCACGGTCGACAATCACCGTGCCTTCGCTGGACTGCTCGATGATCTCGAATAACGAACGGATCGCCAGCGTGCGCACGCGCTTGTAATCCTTGAGGCTTTCGGTGGGGTTCATCGGGCATTTCCAGAGAGGAGGGATTTGCCGGCAGCCATGGGTGGGTGCCAAGAGCCGCATTATGCCGGGGGAAGTCCCAGGATCGAAGCGCCACCGTTATTTTCGGGCTCAACTTGTACGGTTAGCTATTTTTGTACATGATCCTGCTCCGGTTTCCTGCCTTTTTTTGGAGAACACGTGAACACATTCAATCCCCGGAAATTGAAGCTCTCCAAATGGACGGCCTGCGCGCCAGTTAATCGGGAAAAGCATTTTCTGGTCACCGAATTGATCTGCGACGAGGCGGGAACTCCTGTAAATGTTGAACTTCAGGCAGTGCACAGCGGGCGTGTGGAGCTGTTCGACTGGTCAGAGTTGCGCGATGACAAGCGCTGGAAAATCGGTTGGCACTAAGGCGTTGGATGAATATTCCGGCTTCGCTATTTCTTGTACAAGATAATAAAATTGTACAATTTATTGAAGGATAGTGGCTTAATGGTTCCTCTCTAGCAAACAAGGCATCGTGCCTTCAATTGGCTGCGGCCAAGCACTTATGTTTCCGGAGTGGTATCCATGTTCATTCGCACCCGCAAGCATCAGGAAACCTTGCACCCGATCCAGGCCCGGCGGGCTATTCTCGAGACCGAGCGAGCCGCTTTCCATCAGGCGATGGCGATTATCGAACTCGATCCGGCGGGGCAGGTGCTCGGCGCCAATGCGTTGTTTTTGAAGATGCTGGGCTATTCCCTCGAGGACATTCAGGGCAAGCATCACCAGATGTTCTGCGAGCCTGCCTACGCGCGCAGTCGGGAATATGCCGCTGTGTGGCAACAGGTGGGGCAAGGCCTGAATGTCGATGCACAGTTCTTGCACCTGGCCCGCGACGGGCATTGGTTGTGGGTGGAGGCCCGTTACATTCCGGTGCTGGACCAGGAGGGAAAGCTGCAACGCGTCATTGAAGTGGCCCGGGACATCAGTGAGCGTGTCCTTCGGAGCCAGACCGAATCCAGCTTCAGGCACGCGATCGACCGCTCCATGGCGGTCATCGAGTTCGACCTCAATGGTCAGGTGGTGAATGCCAATGCGAATTTCCTCAAGGTGATGGGCTATCGCCTGGAGGAGGTTTGCGGTCAGCACCACCGCCTGTTCTGCAAGTCCAGTGAGTTCCAGAGTGACGCGTATCGCGGGTTCTGGGCTGGATTGAATCGGGGAGAGTATGTGACCGGCCTGTTCCAGCGCATCGACAAACAAGGCGCCACGGTCTGGTTGCAGGCAACCTACAACCCGCTCTACGACACCCAGGGAAGATTGTATGGCGTGGTCAAGTTCGCCACCGATCACACCCGTGAGGTCGAGCAGCGCCAGAGCGAATCCAACGCCGCGCGGCTGGCCTTCGAGACGTCCCGGCAGACTGACGAGCACACCCAGCTTGGCACGGCGGTTGTCCAGGAAACGGTCACCGTGGTGCAAAGCATCGCCGATGAACTCCAGCGGGTGGCCACGGGAATCAGTGCGCTGAGCGCCCAGTCCGAGGAAATCGGCAGCATCGTCGATGCCATCCGGGGGATCGCCGAACAGACTAACCTGCTCGCGCTCAATGCGGCCATCGAAGCGGCGCGCGCCGGGGAACAGGGGCGGGGTTTCGCCGTGGTCGCCGATGAAGTGCGCAACCTGGCACGGCGCACGAGCCAGGCCACGGTGGCCATCACCGAAGTCGTCGGCAAGAACCGCGACCTCGCCAGGCAAGCGGTGACCAGCATGCAGTCCAGCACCCTCAAGGCGGAGCAGGGCGTGAAGCTGGCGAACCAGGCGGGCACCGTTATCCTCGATATCCACCGAGGGGCGCAGCAGGTCGTGGAGGCCATTGGCGAATTTGCCCAAGCGCTGGATCAGCGCCGCGACAGTTGAGCGCTAGAGCCGCGGCGACCTTTACCTGGGAAGTGCCGCCGCCAACAGTTCTTTGGTATAGGGATGCTGGGGTGAATCGAACACGTCGTGACTGGCGCCTTGCTCGACCACCTTGCCATCCTTGATCACGATCATGTCGTGGGCCAGGGCGCGGACCACCGCCAGGTCATGGCTGATGAACAGGTAGGTCAGGCCGTGCTTTTCCTGGAGCTGGCGCAGCAGCGCGACCACTTGTTTCTGCACGGTGCGGTCCAGGGCCGAGGTCGGTTCGTCCAACAGAATCAGCGCCGGCTTGAGCACCAAGGCCCGGGCGATGGCGATGCGTTGGCGCTGGCCGCCGGAAAACTCATGGGGGTAGCGGTGTCGGCTCTGTGGATCGAGGCCGACTTCCTTGAGCGCCTGGATCACCTGGGCTTCGCATTCCTCAGGGCTGGACGGGCTGTGCACCTCCAGGCCTTCGCTGATGATCTGCTGCACCGACATTCGCGGGCTGAGGCTGCCGAACGGGTCCTGGAACACCACCTGCATCTTCCTGCGCCATGGCCGCAACGCCTTGTGGGATAACTGCTCGAGGGCCTGGCCCTGGAAGTGGATGCTGCCTTCGGATTCGATCAGCCGCAGGATCGCCTGGCCGAGGGTGGATTTGCCGGAACCGGATTCGCCGACGATGCCCAGGGTCTTGCCGCGCTGGACACTCAGGCTGATACCGTCCACGGCGCGCAAATATTCCTTGCGCCGGAACAACCCGCCGCCCAGGGCAAAGCTCACGCGCAGGTCCCGCACCTGCAACACGTCTTCGCGCTCGTCCCGGGGCAGGGCCTCGCCTTCCGGTTCGGCGTGCAGCAGCACGCAGCTGTAGGGATGTTTCGGTGCGCTGAACAGGGTTTCGCACGGCGCCTGCTCGACGATTTCCCCGGCCTTCATCACACACACCCGTTGCGCGATGCTGCGCACCAGATTCAGGTCGTGACTGATCAACAACAAGGACATGCCGAGCCGTTGCTGCAAGGACTTGAGCAACAGCAGGATCTTGCGTTGCACGGTCACGTCCAGGGCGGTGGTCGGTTCGTCGGCGATCAACAGCTCCGGCTCGCAGGCCAGGGCCATGGCGATCATCACCCGTTGCCGTTGGCCGCCGGACAGTTGATGGGGGTAGGCCTTGAGCCGCTCGGCGGGTTTCTGAATGCCCACCAGGGCCAGCAGCTCCAGAATGCGCTCGCGTGCCGCCTTGCCGCCCAGGCCCCGGTGCAGCATCAGGGTTTCACCGATCTGCTTTTCGACGCTGTGCAGCGGGTTCAGCGAGGTCATCGGCTCCTGGAAGATCATGGCGATGCGGTTGCCGCGCAACTCCCGTAGGGTCTTGGCGTCGGCGCCCAGCAGTTCCTGGCCGCGATAGCGAATGCTACCGGTGGTGCGGGTGCCGGTTTCGGGCAGCAATTGCAGGATCGAATGGGCCGTCACCGACTTGCCGGAACCCGACTCGCCCACCAGGGCCAGGCATTCGCCGGGGCGGATGTCCAGGCACAGGTTGCGCACCACCGTCTGGTCGTTGAAGGCCACGCTCAGGTCGCGGATTTCGATCAGGTTGTCGCTCATCTCAAGGGTCCGCTTCATGGTTGTTTTCAAGAGCGTGGGTCGAACGCGTCTCGCAACGCTTCGCCGATAAACACCAGCAGGGAAAGAATCAGCGCCAGGGTGAAAAACGCCGTCAGCCCCAGCCATGGCGCTTGCAGGTTCTGTTTGCCCTGGGCGATCAATTCGCCCAGGGAGGCGCTACCGGCCGGCATGCCGAAACCGAGGAAATCCAGGGCAGTGAGGGTGGAGATCGCCCCGGTGAGGATGAAGGGCAGGTAGCTCAGGGTCGCGTTCATCGCGTTGGGCAGGATATGCCGCACGATCACCTTGCGATCACTGAGCCCCAGGGCCCTGGCGGCCTTGACGTACTCCAGGTTGCGCCCGCGCAGAAACTCGGCGCGGACCACGTCCACCAGGGCCAGCCAGGAAAACAGCGCCATGATCCCCAGCAGCCACCAGAAATTCGGCTCGACGAAGCCGGACAGGATGATCAACAGATAGAGCACCGGCAGGCCGGACCAGACTTCCAGCAGGCGTTGCCCGAGCAAATCCACCCAGCCGCCGTAGTACCCCTGCAACGCACCGGCGGCGATGCCGATCAGCGCACTGATGGCGGTCAGGGCCAGGGCGAACAGGATCGACACCCGCGCGCCGAAGATCACCCGGGCCAGCACGTCCCGGGACTGGTCATCGGTGCCCAGCCAGTTCACCGATGAGGGGGGGCTCGGGGCGGGTTGGTTGAGGTCGTAGTTGGGGGTGTCGTCGCTGAACGGGATCGGTGGAAACCACAGCCAGCCGCCGTCCTTGTGGATCAGGTTCTGCACGTAGCTGCTGCGGTAGTCGGCCTGGAACGGCAGTTGCCCGCCAAACTCCTGCTCGGTGTGGCGCTTGAATACCGGGAAATACAGCGAGCCCTGGTAGCTCACCACCCATGGCTTGTCATTGGCGATCAACTCGCCGCCCAGGCTCAGGATGAACAGGCCGATGAACAGCCACAGCGACCACCAGCCCCGGCGGTTTTTCCTGAAGCGCTCGAAACGTCGGCGGCCCAAGGGAGAAAGCTTGAACATCAGGCGTTCCTCGCGGCGAAGTCGATGCGCGGGTCCACCAGGGTGTAGCAGAGGTCGCCGATGAGTTTGATCAGCAGGCCGAACAGCGTGAAGATGAACAGCGAGCCGAACACCACCGGGTAGTCCCGGGATACCGCGGCCTCGTAGCTCATGCGGCCCAGCCCGTCTAGGGAAAAGATCACCTCGATCAGCAAGGAGCCGGCAAAGAACACGCTGATGAACGCCTGGGGAATACCGGAGACTACCAACAGCATCGCATTGCGGAACACGTGACCGTAGAGCACCCGCTGTTCGCTCATGCCCTTGGCCCGCGCCGTGACCACGTACTGGCGGGTGATTTCATTGAGGAACGAGTTCTTGGTCAGGATCGTCAAGGTGGCGAAGCCGCCGATCACCAGCGAGGTGACCGGCAGTACCAAGTGCCAGAAATAATCGGCGATCTTGCCCAGCGTCGACAGCGACTCGAAGTTGTCCGACACCAGCCCGCGCACCGGAAACCAGTTCAGCGAGGTGCCGCCGGCGAACACCACGATCAGGAACATCGCGAAGAGGAACGCCGGCATGGCGTAGCCAATGATGATCGCGGTGCTGCTCCACACGTCGAATGCCGAGCCGTGACGCACGGCCTTGCGAATGCCCAGGGGAATCGACACCAGGTACGTGATCAAAGTCGCCCAGAGCCCAAGGGAAATGGTCACCGGCATCTTTTCCAGGATCAGGTCGGTGACCGTCGCGCCGCGGAAGAAGCTCTTGCCGAAGTCGAGGCGCGCATAGCTGCTGAGCATCAGCCACAGGCGCTCGTGGGCCGGTTTATCGAAGCCGTACTGTTTCTCGATGTCCTTGATCAGTTGCGGGTCCAGGCCGCGACTGGCGCGGGAATGGCCGCTCATCTCACTGCCCGAACCGCCGACGCTGGTGCCGCCGATGCCTTGCAGATGGGCGATGGCCTGTTCCACCGGTCCGCCGGGTGCGGCCTGTACGATGACGAAGTTCACCAGCAGGATAATCACCAGCGTGGGAATGATCAGCAACAGGCGCCGCGCGATATAAGCCCACATCAATGCGGCCCTCCGGGTGTGCCGCGCCTGATGCGTTCGGCGCGCATCTGCTCGTTGGTCAACGGTGTGGTGCTCACTTCCCACCAGCTTTCGATGGCTTCGTCATTGCTGGCCTGAACCTTGGGCATGCCGAAGCGGTTCCACCACACGGTCGAGCTGCCCGGCGGGTAATAGTTGGGGATCCAGTAGTAATTCCATTGCAGCACCCGGTCCAGGGCGTGGGCATGGCGCAGCATGTCGGCTTGGGTGCTGGCCTTGACCAAACCATCGATCAGTGCGTCCACCGCCGGGTTCTTCAAGGCCATGTAGTTGTTGGCCCCCGGATCGTTGGCGGCCGCCGAACCGAAGTAGTTGTAGAGTTCCATGCCCGGCGAGGTGCTGACGGGGTAGCCGGTGATGATCATGTCGTAGTCGCGACTCATCAGGCGATTGACGTACTGGGAGGCATCGATGCGGCGGATGCTCATGTCGATGCCGATTTGCGCCAGGGTACGTTTGTAGGGCAGCAGCAGGCGGTCGATACCGTTCTGGCTGTTCAGGAAGGTAAAGCTCAGCGGTTCGCCCTCGGCATTCACCAGGCGGTCGCCGTCGGGTTTCCAGCCGGCCTGTTCCAACAAGGCCAGGGCTTGCAATTGTTTATCGCGGATCACGCCGCTGCCATCGGTTTTCGGGGCCTGGAAGACCTGGGTGAAGACTTCGTCGGGAATCTGCCCGCGCAACGGCTCCAGAATCGCCAGCTCGCCGGCGTCGGGCAGTTTTCGGGCGGCAAGGTCAGTGTTGGAGAAGTAACTCTGCTGACGCACATAGACGTTGCGCATCATCTGGCGGTTGCTCCATTCGAAATCCCAGAGCATGGCCAGGGCCTGGCGCACGCGGCGGTCCTGGAACTGCGGCTTTTGCAGATTGAAGACAAAGCCCTGGGCGGCCTGGGGGGCCTCTTTGGCCAGGTGGGCCTTTTGCAGGCGACCGTCCTGCAGGGCCGGGCCGTCGTAGCCGATGGAATAGCCGGTGGCGGAGAATTCGCGATTGTAGTCATAGGCGCCGCCGCGCAGCACCTGGCGGGCGACGTCAGTGTCGCCGAAATACTCGATGCTGAAATGGTCGAAATTGTAGAGCCCGCGACTGACCGGCAAATCCTTGCCCCACCAATCGGCATTGCGCTCGAATGTGATGCTGCGCCCGGAGTCGACTTTGCTCACCCGGTAGGGGCCGCTGCCCAGTGGCGCCTCGTAGCCGCCGCCGTTGGCGAAGTCGCGAGTCTTCCACCAATGTTCGGGAAGGACCGGCAGGGTGGCGATGTCCAGAGGCAGGGTGCGGCTTTCGTTGTTCTTGAAGTTGAAGCGCACGGTGCGCTCGTCCTCGACCACTACGTCCTTGACCGCCGCGAACTGAGTGCGATAGCGCAGGCTGCCTTGGGTCATCAACAGCTCGAAGCTGTAGCGCACGTCCTGGGCGGTGATGGGCTTGCCATCGGCGAAGCGGGCCTTGGGGTTGAGGTAGAAGCGCAAGGACAGGCCATCGTCGGCACGCTCCATCTTCTGCGCCACCAGGCCATAGACGGTATAGGGCTCATCCAGCGAGCGCTGGGCCAGTGGCGAGTAGAGCATTCCGTCGATCTGGCTGACGCCGATGCCTTTGTCGATATAGGGCAGGATGTGGTCGAAGTGGCCAATCTCCACGGCCGAGCGGCGCATGGTCCCACCTTTTGGGGCCTGGGGGTTGGCGTAGGCGAAGTGGCCGAAGCCTTCGGCATATCTGGCGGGCTCGCCATACACGGTCAGGGCATGTTGCGGTGCTGCATCGACGCCGGCGGCGCCTGTCAGCAGGACCACGGCAATCAATAGCAGTGAAGGGAACGCCAGTCGCATTGTCAGCCTTAGAGCCGGGTGATCGATGACACGATTTGTACGCGAGCGGCGCTTGAATCGCCAGCCCCTCGCGAGACCTAAACACAACGGCCCACCGAAGGGCGGGCCGTTATGCCGATAAACCGGGATCAGTCCTGGCGGCTGGTGACTTCCAGCAGGTGGTAGCCGAACTGGGTCTTGACTGGGCCTTGGACGGTATTGATCGGTGCGCTGAACACCACGGTGTCGAACTCCTTGACCATCTGGCCCGGGCCGAACGAACCCAGGTCGCCGCCCTGACGGCTGGACGGGCAGGAGGAGTTGGCCTTGGCCACTTCGGCGAAGTCGGCGCCGGCTTCGATCTGGGCCTTGAGTTCGTTGCACTTGTCTTCGGTGGAAACCAGGATGTGGCGGGCAGTGGCTTTGGCCATGGGGCAAATTCCTTTCGATGTATTTAAAGGTGTTGAGCCTACCGGATTCATTGACGAGGTGTTGTCAAAATTGCGTCAAAACCTTGGGTCTGGCGATCAAAGGCCGGCTTTGCGCAGGCGTTCGGCGTGGCGCAGGTAGAGCGCTGCGGGGTCTGTCCCCTGGCATGCCTTACCGCCTCCCGGGCCGATAGCCTCCATGTGGTTCATGGGATAGTCGGAGCGAATGACCTTGCCCAGGTGCGAACTGAAGCGCCCGACCAGGCCGTCGTTCTGCCCGGCTTCGGTGATGAAGTATTCAGAAAAGGCGCGGCAGAAAACCTGCAAAGGTTCCCGTTCTTTATCCGTCGCCTCTGGCAACGTGCCGCTCCATGAGTAGTAGCGCACGCCGTTGACCCGGTCCGGACCGTTCCCGCCCCAGTGCTTCGGCAGACCCTGGGGGTACTTGTCATTAAAGGCGCCTACGCCCTCAGTGCTCAGCGCCGACAGTGCGGCGACAGCGGCTGGCGATAGCTGCGCCTGGCCGTCCAGCAGCGAGATGAAATCGGCGAACAGCGTGGCGACGCCCCGTGCCACGTGTCCTGGCAGCCGGCCGGGAGTGAGGGCCTTGCGCAGAAAGTCAGCCAGTTCGGAACCATGGTTAGGACCACTGACCGAGGTGACCGAGGCCACCCTGTCGGGTGCCAGCGCGGCGGCATACCGGGCGGCCAGCGCACCCTGGCTGTGGCCGATCAGATTGACCCGGGTGGCGCCGGTACCGGCCAGAACCCGATCGATCTGAACCAGCAGTTGTTCACCCCTGGCTTCGTTGGAGTGGGTGGCCGACAAGTACGGGATGAACACCCGGGCACCGCCTGCGCGTAGGGCCTGTTTGATGTCATGGAAAAGTTCGAAGCCGCCGATCTTGTCAAACCCGAACAACCCATGGACCAGCAGGATGGGAAATTGAGTGGTTGCATTCCGTTGCATGTTCGTACCTTTTTCGAGGAGGTTCACCTTGAATTTGCGACTTCACTCTAATGCAGGCTCATCCTGTGCGGTGTAGGAAGAAACCGCCCTGATCCAGGGAAACCGGAATAAAAAAAGTGGGAAGAGTGGGAAGTAACCCGGCGGTGCTTGAGGATGTAGGAGGTCTCCTATAACTGCTGTCGTTTGCAGCTACAGACTCGAGCGCCAGGGACCACTCGCGCTGTCGTCTTGTCTGGCTGTGGGTTTGGCACGATCGGGTTTTAATGGCTCCGCCCGGCGCCGTTATTCAAACGGTGCCTTCATCCAAGGACTGGAGCCTGTACATGATCACCTATCCATCGCTTCAACGATCCCGTTCAACCCCAGCGACAAGGCTGCCGCCGCCGGTCCTGGCAGCGGCCGGGGACGGGGTGATCAACCCCGCCTGGCGCAACGCCGTGGTGACCGTCAAGCCTTATCCCATGATGACCTGCGGGGATGAGGTGGTGCTGCGTTGGCACGGCCTCAACAACGATGGCGAACCCTACCGGCATGAAGTGGCCGGGTTCGTCACGGAACGGCAAGTGGGGCGAGACGTCGTGTTCGTCGTGCGCGAACCGCATATCGCCGAGTTGGACGGCGGCTCGCTGGAGATCTCCTACCAGGTGACGGGCAAGCGGTTGCCGGCCACACTGTTTTCGCAACACCTGCAACTGGAGATCGGCGATGCATCGCCGCAACTGCTGCCTGCCATTGCCAACGATGCGGTGAGGGGCAGCCTCGATCCGAACCGGGTGCCTGAAGGAACGTGGGTGAGCATTCGGCCCTACGCCAGGATGGCCGTCGGCGATCGGCTGATCCTGACGGCCAGCAAGGATTTCAAAGCGCTGTGGCGCGATGTGCTGGACATAGAAGCCCATGCGGTTGGCCGTGAGGTATCGCTCTGGATCGATCATTCGCTGATCGCGCCCCATTCGGGACACGACCTGGCCTTGGCCTATGTTGTCAGGCGTGGACACTCGGTGCGTCGGGCTGAGCCCTTGTCGTTGCACATCGGCCCGTTGCAGCGCCCTGCGCTGAAGGCCCTTCAGATTCGGGAGATGAACGACGGTTGGCTGGCGGTCGACGACCTGCAAGAGGGGGTGACGATTGTCATTGATGATCCCGGGCTCGAGGCGGGCGAGCTGGTCTGGTTACAGTGCAATGGCAACTCCGCTTATGTGCTTGAGCGCGAAATCACCGAGGCCACGGCAGGTAAACCGCTCATGTTTGTGATTCCCACAAGTTACTGGCAGGACCAGCGCGACAGGTCTGTAAGCATGTTCTATCAGGTCGAGCGCCTGGATGACGTCAGCCAGCGATCCGAATGGGTGACGGTTCGGGTGCGTTCCAGCGCGTCAGGCTGAGCGAAGTCTCGCGCAACCCTGGTGGGAGCGAGCTTGCTCGCGATGACAGTGTGCCAGGCAACACCAAGGCTGGCTGAGCTGACGCCATCGCGAGCATGCTCGCTCCCACAAAGGGCCCCATGCCTTCCCCTGATTCCAGGGGCAGGTGGGTTCGGGGCCTCAGGCGGGCAATTGCAACCGGCGATGAGCCTCGCGCAACAGCTGCTCGGTGGACGCCCAGCCCAGGCAACCATCGGTGACCGAGACGCCGTAGCGCATCGACGGGCCCAGCGGCTGGCAGCCTTCGAACAGGTGGCTTTCGAGCATCATGCCGATCAGGGAGCGATTCCCTTGCAGCCGTTGCTCCAGCACGTCATTGAACACCTGCGGCTGACGCAGCGGGTCCTTGCCGCTGTTGGCGTGGCTGCAATCGACCATGATCCGGGCTGGTATTTTGAGGCGGGTCAGGTCGCTGTGTATCTGCGTGACGCTCTGGCGGTCATAGTTTGGTCCGCGATGGCCGCCGCGCAGCACCAGGTGGGTGTCGGGGTTGCCTGGGGTCTGGATGATCGCCGGATGCCCCTGGCTGTCGACGCCGAAATGCCGATGGGGATGGGCAGCGGAGCGCATGGCGTCGCAGGCAATGCCGACCCCGCCGTCCGTGCCGTTCTTGAACCCCACCGGCATGCCCAGCCCGCTGGCCATCTCCCGGTGGATCTGCGATTCGGCGGTGCGAGCGCCAATGGCGACCCAACTGAGCAGGTCATCGAAGTAACTGGCGGCCATGGGTTGCAACAGTTCGGTGGCGACGGGCAGGCCCAGTTGCAGCATTTCGCGCATCAACTCCCGGGACAAGGTCAGGCCGGCGGCCATGTCGTCGCTGCCATCCAGGCCGGGATCGTAGGCCAGGCCTTTCCAACCCACAGTCGTGCGGGGCTTTTCCACGTAGGCGCGCATGACCAGCAGCATGCTGTCGCTCACTTCGTGGGCCACGCGAGCCAGGTTGGCGGCGTATTCGAGGGCGGATTCGGGGTCATGGATCGAGCAGGGGCCGACGATGACCAGCAGGCGGGCATCTTCGCCGTTGAGGATCGCGCGGATGGCCTGGCGATGGGCGCTCACTTGGTGGCTCAACGCGGTGCTGAGCGGCAATTGATGCTTGAGTTGCAACGAGCTCGGCAGACGCAGGGTCAGGGCTTCGTTGGCAGGGTTGAGTGTGGACAGCGGCAAAGCAGAGACGGACGAATTCATGATCTGGCTTCCTGGACGGGCAGCGGGTTCGTTCCCGCGCCGGTCCTAGTGGGGTGTTCGACAATTGGCCGTATGGGCCCGCAATTGAGGCTTGCCACCGGTAGGTGACCGATCGGAGGCGGCAGGCTGTCCCGAGCGGTGGCTGGTAAATCGCCAGGCGGAAAAACTGTCGTAACGGTAATAAGTGGCGTGGTTCATGGCTCAATCCTCAAGTTGTCTGGTGCTGCAAATGTGTGGGGCCGGAAAAACAAAACCCCCGGTCGGGAGGCCGACCGGGGGTTTGGAAAACTCTGGAAGGCGACCCGTTTTAAAGTGGGCGCCGGTTGGGTATCAGGCGCGCCAGTGGCTAAACCAATACCCAAAATAAAAGCTGACCGGAGTTTGAACGCTGTTCGCCCGGGCAGCCGCAACCGAGCGCGGGGCGCTGGCGGTGTCAAGCGGTGAAAGGGCGTTGAACATGGTCTGTCTCCGATGAATGGCCCTGAGCTTACTAGAGGGCAGGGCGGCGGTTCAATCAGAAAATTCTATCGAGGGCATGCAATTGTTCGCCCTGGCTTGAGTCCGCTGGGCTTTATGACAAACTTCAGGTTTGCACCGCCTCCCAGGGATGATCCATGACCGCTCCAGTCTTCGCCGCCGCCCAGTCGATTTCCGTCGCGGGAGATCTTCGCGCCAACCTCGCGTGCCATCAGCGTTTCATGGAGGCTGCCGCTAAGCAGGGAGTGCAGTTGCTGGTATTTCCTGAACTGTCGCTCACCGGCTACGAACGCAGCCTGGCGGCGGATCTGGCGATCCTGCCGGAGGACGCCGTACTGCAACCGCTGCGTGACCTGGCGCAAGCGCTCGGCCTGACCGCCGTGGTGGGCATGCCCATTCGGTTGTCGGCCGACGCTCCGGTGGTGATCGGCGCGTTGGTCCTCGGTGCCAACGGTTCCCTCGGGGTCTACAGCAAGCAGCATCTGCACCCTGGGGAGGAAGTCGCTTTCGCCCCGGGCCATGGTGGCTCGATGCTGACAGTGGGGCAGGATCGCATCGCCCTGGCGGTGTGTGCCGATTTTTCCCACGCCAGTCATGCGGCTGCGGCAGCCGGGCAGGGCGCTACGCTCTATGCAGCAGGGGTGTTGATCACCGAGGGTGGCTACATGCCCGATACGACGTTGTTGCAAGGTCATGCCCGGCAGCATGCCATGACCGTGCTGATGGCTAATCATGGTGGCGCCACCGGAGGCTGGGAGTCGGCTGGCCGCAGTGCCATCTGGGGGCCGGACGGTTCACTGCTCGCGGCGGCGCCGGGTGCGGGCGAGTTGTTGGTGATTGCCCGTCGCGACGTCAACGGCTGGGCCGGGCAAGTCGTGCCGGTGACAGTGCTTCAATGAGGTCTTCATGAGCTTTGAGTGGCGCGCTGCAACGAACGGGGACATCGACTTCGCCCGGCAGTTGACCTGCGACAACATGCTTCCCTATTACCTCAGGCATGATTTGCTCTGGCAGGACGAAGCGTTCGACCTGGCTTGGATCATTCGCCAGAACTGGATAATCAGTCGTGAAGGCCAGGCGCTGGGCTTTGTCAGCCTCAGCCGTGATGCCCGGGCGTTGTATATCCGTGAGCTGCAGATAAACGAGGCGTTCCGCGGGCAAGGCGCCGGTACCTGGACGATCGGACAGGTTTGGGACATGGTGGCGCTGGAACGTCGCCCGGCGCTGCGCTTGACGGTGTTCAAGGACAATCCCGCCAGGGCGTTGTACGAACGCATGGGCCTGCGTGTCGTGGGCGAGGACGAGTGTTTCCTGAGGATGCAGCGAGACGTCGGTGCTTGACGCCTTGGATGTCGTGCCGATAAAGATGCGTTGTAACTTTTATCTGTCCCTTTGCGCTAGGTCTGCGGGATGCTTTTTTGCTAAGGTGTTGTGCAACCCAAATAAGACCAAATCGTGAGGTGTCTGCTTGATTAGGGTGTTAGTGGTCGATGACCATGATCTCGTCCGTACGGGCATTACACGAATGCTGGCTGACATCGACGGCCTGCAGGTAGTTGGTCAGGCTGAATCCGGTGAGGAGGCGCTGATCAAGGCGCGTGAGTTGAAACCCGACGTGGTGTTGATGGACGTCAAGATGCCTGGCATCGGCGGTCTTGAAGCCACGCGCAAGCTGCTGCGCAGCCACCCGGACATCAAGGTGGTCGCGGTAACTGTCTGCGAAGAGGACCCGTTCCCCACCCGGCTGTTGCAAGCGGGCGCGGCGGGCTACCTCACCAAGGGCGCTGGCTTGAACGAAATGGTCCAGGCCATTCGTCTGGTTTTTGCCGGGCAACGCTACATCAGCCCGCAAATCGCCCAGCAGTTGGCGATCAAGTCATTCCAGCCGACCAACGATTCGCCTTTCGATGCGCTGTCGGAACGGGAAATCCAGATTGCCCTGATGATTGTCGGTTGCCAGAAGGTACAGATCATTTCCGACAAGCTGTGCCTGTCCCCCAAGACCGTCAACACCTACCGTTACCGTATCTTCGAGAAGCTTTCGATCAGCAGTGACGTCGAATTGACACTGTTGGCGGTGCGCCACGGCATGGTCGATGCCAGCGCCTGAAATGACTGATTTGTTTGATCCCAGCGCGTTCCTCTCCACCTGCAGCGGTCGCCCCGGCGTGTACCGCATGTTCGACAGCGAGGCGCGCCTGCTGTATGTCGGCAAGGCCAAGAACCTCAAGAAGCGCCTGGCCAGCTACTTTCGCAAGACCGGCCTGGCCCCGAAGACCTCTGCCCTGGTGGGGCGCATCGCGCAAATCGAAACGACGATCACCGCCAATGAAACCGAGGCTCTGCTGCTCGAGCAGACGCTGATCAAGGAATGGCGCCCGCCGTACAACATTCTGCTGCGCGACGACAAATCCTACCCCTACGTGTTTCTGTCCGACGGGGCGTTTCCGCGCCTGAGCATTCATCGGGGGGCCAAGAAGGCCAAGGGCAGGTATTTCGGCCCTTATCCCAGCGCCGGGGCGATTCGTGAAAGCCTCAGCCTGTTGCAGAAGACCTTCTTCGTCCGCCAGTGTGAAGACAGCTACTACAAGAACCGCACCCGACCCTGCCTGCAGTACCAGATCAAACGTTGTAAGGCACCGTGTGTAGGATTTGTCGAGCCCGAGGTTTACGCCGAGGATGTGCGTCACTCGGTGATGTTCCTGGAGGGCCGCAGCAATGCGTTGACCGACGAGCTGTCAGCGGCTATGGAAGACGCGGCGGTCAACCTGGAATTCGAACGGGCCGCCGAGTTGCGCGACCAGATCGGTCTGTTGCGCCGCGTGCAGGACCAGCAAAGCATGGAAGGTGGCAGCGGCGATGTCGATGTGGTCGCCGCGTTCATCAACCCGGGCGGTGCCTGCGTGCACTTGATCAGCGTGCGCGGCGGTCGGGTGCTGGGCAGCAAGAACTTCTTCCCCCAAGTGGGCATCGAGGAAGACGTGGCCGAGGTCATGGCGGCGTTCCTGGGCCAGTACTACATCAGCAGTCCGGAACGGGACCTGCCTGCCGAGTTGATCGTCAACGTGGTCCATGAAGATTTCCCGGCCCTGATCGAAGCCATCGACAAGCTCCGCGGTCGTGAACTGACCATCAGCCACCGCGTTCGCGGCACCCGCGCCCGTTGGCAGCAACTGGCCGTGACCAACGCCGAACAGGCCCTGGGCGCGCGCCTGGCCAACCGTCAACATGTGGCGGCGCGGTTCGATGCCCTGGCCGATGTCCTCAATCTGGATGAGCCGCCGCAGCGTCTGGAGTGCTACGACATCAGCCACTCAAGCGGCGAGGCGACCGTGGCCTCCTGCGTGGTGTTCGGCCCGGAAGGCCCGATCAAGTCCGACTACCGCCGTTACAACATCGAAGGCGTCACGCCCGGCGATGACTACGCGGCGATGCATCAGGCGTTGATGCGACGCTTTAGCAAGCTGAAGGACGGGGAGGGCAAGTTGCCAGATATCCTCCTGGTGGACGGCGGCAAAGGCCAGTTGTCCATGGCCCGCGATGTGCTCAATGAGCTGATGGTTCCCGACCTGATCCTGCTCGGCGTGGCCAAAGGCGCGACGCGCAAGGCCGGTTTCGAGACCTTGTACCTGAACGATGCCGCCCATGAATTCACCCTCAAGGGCGATTCGCCAGCGCTGCACCTGATCCAACAGATTCGCGACGAAGCCCACCGTTTCGCCATCACCGGACACCGTGCCCGCCGTGGCAAGACGCGCCGTACGTCTACACTTGAGGGTGTGGCAGGCGTCGGCCCGACGCGCCGTCGCGACTTGTTGAAACATTTTGGTGGATTGCAGGAACTGTCTCGTGCCAGCATCGAGGAGATAGCCAAAGCACCCGGTATCAGTAAAAAGCTCGCAGAGTCGATTTATGCAAACCTGCATAGCGAGTAGAATGCCCGTCAACCTCGTAGCCAGTTGTGCCGATGAATATCCCAAACCTGATTACCGTTCTACGCGTCCTGCTCATCCCGATCTTCATATTGCTGTTCTATTTGCCGTACCACTGGAGCTACGTGGCCTCGGCCTCGGTCTTCGCCTTCGCCGCCGCGACGGACTGGCTGGACGGCTACCTGGCCCGACGCCTGGAGCAGAGCACGCCGTTCGGTGCTTTTCTCGACCCCGTGGCCGACAAGCTGATGGTCGCGGTGGCCCTGGTGCTGCTGGTGCAGGAACATGGCAACCTCTGGCTGACCTTGCCGGCGGCGGTGATCATTGGTCGCGAAATCGTCGTCTCGGCGCTCCGTGAATGGATGGCCGAGCTGGGCGCCCGCGCCCAGGTTGCCGTGTCGAACCTCGGCAAATGGAAAACCGCCGCGCAGATGCTCGCGCTGGTGATCCTGCTGGCCAACCCGTCGGATTTCAGCTTCTGGGTGCTATTGGGCTACGCGCTGCTGTTGGTTTCCGCTGGGCTGACGTTGTGGTCGATGGTTCAATACCTGCGCGCCGCCTGGCCGCATCTGCGGACGGATGTAGAGCCGAAATAAAACTTTTTTGAATCAAAGGGTTGACGGCGGAATCTGAACCTATAGAATGCGCCACACCAAGACGCGGGAATAGCTCAGTTGGTAGAGCACGACCTTGCCAAGGTCGGGGTCGCGAGTTCGAGTCTCGTTTCCCGCTCCAAGATTCAGAAAAAAGCCACTCAGATGAGTGGCTTTTTTTTGTGCCTGGAAAATGCTCCAGCGTTTGGATACCTGTGCTAAATGCTTGATCATTAGCGTGTTATAACAAACGGCAAAAAACTTATGGGTAGATCAGCATCACGTCTCACCGCCATGCGATTGAATGTGCGAATAGGACGCTGAATGACCTAAATCACCTTGCTTGCATGTTCATTCTGTCGACAAAAGGGAGCAAGGTTTTGAATTTTATATGGGGTATCGGTTTTTTATTGCTGGCAGGATGCACAAATACCCCCGCAAATCTGATGTCTGATCCAGCCGGTTACGATGGCTCGATCCAGGCGAACGTTACTGCTCAATCCGCTTACCGTAACATCCGTCAAGCAAGCAGAATCTGTTTGGAACACTCGCCCCTGGGGACCCCGGTCACAACGGAAGGCGAATTCGACTCAGAGCTCAGTAGTGGACGGATCACCCAACGTATGGTGGCCCAAGGCGTAAGGCTCAGCTTGGCGATCATCACTATCGAGCCTGCCCCTGAGGGGATCGCTGAGATAAAGCTATACACCCTCAAGGGCTGGAGCACGATTGGAGTCAAGGCGCCTACGTTGGACAAGCTTCGTTCTTGGATCAAAGGCGATCAATCCTGCTAGACGTCGATTGCTATGACAAAGTGTTCTGCGCTCCTCGCGAAGGGGCTCGGATGCATTGGGGGCTTGCATGAAAGCGCACCTGGTGGTGCGCTTCTCCAACACATGCAACATGATCCTCCATTCAGCTCTATGAAACGGTGCTCTATCGGCAGGTCGGGCTGGGGTCGCTACCATTGCTCAAGAATCTAAATCATGACTCACCAAGCTCTTGGAATTCGCTTCTCTGATGTCGAAACAGCTGTGCCTACGACCCCAGGCCTTTATCAGATCATCACTGACGAGGGCGAATTCCTGAAGGTTGGCATCAGCGGTAATCTTCGTAAGAGGCTGATACAGCATCGACAGTCAAAACAGTCTCGCCTGAAACTCAAGGAGGGAGGCGACTGGCGCAACCCGGCTGACGTCATCAGCAAACAATCAATTCTCGCCAAGCACCTTTACTTTTCACCACCAGTTTTGGGCTATGACTTGCGGACCGAAATCGGACGGCAACGCTATCTGGAGGAGCGGTGTCACTTTCTCATTACGCTGACCAACACCCGGGAGGAGGCGAGGGATATGGAGAGACCTAAAGAGAAGAGCGGGGACTATCGATTTGGAGGACGGGTCAAGGCTCTCCCGCTCGACTGAAGTTTTCAGGCTGGTGTATGCCTCGGTCGCTCGGAACCTCCGGTAGACCGTTGGCCAGTCAGAGCTAGGGTTATCAATTAGCAAGTGGAACAAACTAATGTCTTGGTAGTCTTGAAGAGTGCCCTTGGCAACGGACGGTTCTTACGTGGGAGCGGTCCGAAACGTTGGAGTATTTTTTTCCATAGGAGGTTTCGCGTGCTCTGGAAGTCAAATCTTGTCGTGCTCGCCTTGTCTGCCGTTGCCTTTTCGGCGCAGGCTCAATCCGATCGTCAAGTGGTCGAGGACATGGTTACGCGTTCAGCCAATGTCTGCCCAGGCCACAGCACCGAGCGCACCACGCCCACGGTGAAGGCGGTGCCTGTCGGCGCGTTGCGGGTTATGCTTGACCGCGGCTTGGTGATGTGTCCCGATCGTCGTCTCGATGTCAACGCGCCGGCTGTGTTCTACGGCAGAGTTGGCGTATTCGAATGGAACCCCGAAGTGCCTGCAAGTTCGGAGGTGATCGTCAAGCAGATCGACGCCATGACCCGCAAGGACGAGTATCCATCGGACACCTTGGTTTGGGACGCCAAGGGCATGCCACTTGAGCAGCGCACCGTGCCGGCTTTCGAGCCCAAGCCAGGGGCTGCTGTGCTGTACCAAATACGGTAAGCACACAGCGCCGCACAACAGGTCGATGCGATCCTCGGCAGGATTGAAATCGAGTATGCGGTCCTCAGCGGTGCGAAAACTGTCTGCCACGCTGGCATAGCGGAATACGTCGTTTCCCGCACCGCCGCAGAGCAAGTCGCAGCCGAGATTGCCTTGCAGCACATCGTCACCAGCCAGGCCGCGCAGGATTTCATCGGTACCCAAGCCTTTCAACACCTCGCTGCCGGACGAACCCTTTAAACGGGTGCTGCCGAAAGTGCTGTCCAGTCAGAGTTCCGCCATGCGCGGACACTTACCTTTCAGAGAATGTTTAACGGGTAGCTGAGTATCAAGCGGTTTTCATCGTAATCACTGGCATTGTAATTTCGCCTAACGCTGGAATTTCGCCAACGAACAGATAAAGACTTGAGAGTTCCGCTTTGAACCACATAGCCGAGCTCGGATTCTCGTACCCACTCTGAACCATCATCGACATTTTTCAGTTCCACGTTGTCACCATGAACGTAACGCGTCATGAAACTCAAACCGGGAACGCCGTAGCCTACGAAATTGAGGTCATAGCGCACTTGCCAGGAACGTTCACGGGGGTTGTCGAACCCATGATTGAAGGTGTTGTTGGCCAGATAGATACCGCCAGTCCCGCCGATGCGCATCCAACCGGTTTCCCCCGAGACATTTTGCAGCCCCAGGCTTATCGCATGCTCAGCGATGTTGAGGCTCAACAGAGCTGAAGCGGTGCGGTTATCCAATTGACCTGCCTTCGCACTTCCTGAGTCTTTGCCCCAGAAAAAGCCTAGATTGGCGTTAACCGATACCCTTTCAGTCAGTGGCCATTTTTGGTTCAGTCCGAGGTAGTGCTGTTCATAGATGTCTTTCAACTCGCCAGACCAAAGTCTGACGGTTGTATTTTTGGAAGTAGAACGGTAGTCGGCACCAAGAAAATCGAAGGCGTCTGATCGAGCCGATCCAAACGAAAGGTCTTCCATGGAAGAGTCGTTGCGCAAGCTGGTTTTGCTCAACTCACCTGCATAAAAAGACCAGTTTTTGATTTCTTGCGAGGCAATCTGGGCACCGCGAAATGTCTGTGGCAATGCGCGGAAATCATCCACGGTGACAATGGGGAAATTGGGCATCCATTCGCCGACCTTTATTTCCGTATTCGAGAGCTTCGCTTTAACCGCAACGCCAAGTCTCCCGAAACTTCCCGCGGGATCACCATCAGCGTCCTTTGGCAGCAGCAGCGCGCCATACCTTCCTGCGCCGCCATCAAGCTTCACAGCATATTTCCCAAGCACGTCAACCCCAAACCCTATAGTCCCCTGGGTAAAGCCGGATTTGAGGTCGAAGATGAAACCTTGCGTCCACTCACGAGCCTGGCTTTGCGCAACATCTGGTGCAGTGAAATTTCGCTCGAAAAAGAAGTTTCTGAAGTTCAGAGTGGCGGTAGTGTCATCCACCAAACCCTGAGCCAATGCATTGAAAGGTAAAACTAGCGCTGAAATGAAAAGCACACGAGGTGCGCGATTAGTGTGAATGTTCAAGACCTGTCCCCTGTTGTTTTTATTGAAGGGCAATGTCGGGCTGTCATCACGAGTCGAGCGGGCGAATGCCGCTGTCCCGGGAAAACGGATCGTCGAGCGTAGGTGGAGAAATATCCGAATCGAGTGTTGCCAAGGGCCTGATGAACAAACCCTTGGTATGTACTTCACCTGAAAGCCGGCCCCTTCAAAGCACGGTGCCGGCTTGGCTCAGGATCAGATCAGGCCAGCGCTGCGCAGCGCGTCAGCGATTTCCTTGTCGGCACCCTCGGCCAGTGGCAGCAGTGGGGAACGGACGGTGGCATGATCCAGGATGCCACGGGCAACCAGGCCATGCTTCAGGGCCACGGTGCCCTCCATGTGGGAACCGCGGTGGTAGACATTACGAGTGACCGGCAGCAGCTTGTCGTGAATGGCACGAGCAGCCGGGTAGTCGCGACGCTTGCCGGCGGCGATCAGTTCGATCAGCGGCTCTGGAGTCAGGCTGCCGTAGCCGACCAGTGCGCCATCCACGTCAAACATGGTGTGCAGCAAGTATTCGTCATGGCAGGTCAGGATTTGCAGATCGGGAACCTCACGACGGATGACCGGGATTTCGGTGTCCCAACGACGCATGTTGCGAACACCGTTCTTCATGGCAAACACGCCAGGCTGTTGGGCAATTTCCAGTTGAGTTTCCAGGTCGTAGGTCGCCTTGGTCACGTCTGGGTACTGGAACAGGATCAATGGCATACCGCTTTCTTCATAGATCGCTTTATAGCGGTCCTGAGCCGCGCCTTTCTGATAACCGAAACGCAGCCAGCCGTGGGAAGGATAAACCAGGCCGGCAGCAGCGCCGTTGGCGACGGCGCGCTTGGCCTCTTCAGCGGCAACATGGGTACCTTCGGCCGTGATGCCGGCGATGATGGGCAGACGACCGCCTACCGACTCCTTGAAAGCCTGGATGACGCGGCCTTGTTCTGCCTGGGTCAGGAAGGTGCCTTCACCTGCGTGGCCCAGAACCACCAGCCCTTTTACACCTTCAAAGCTGCCAAGCCAGGCACCCAGTTTCTGAATAGCTGCGTAATCAACCTCACCATCACGAGTGAACGGCGTGACAGGAGCAGGAACGAGGCCTTTAAGGTCGATAGTGTTTTTAGTGCTCATTTCATTACCTCTGGTTTAGTTAAGTTTCGCAACTAACGCATGCGCGGGCGCAAAACACACTCTGATGTGTTCTGGGTTTACTACTGAGTCAGGTACCGTCGATTGAACTATTTAGCGTGGAAGATCATGGCGAAAGGTCCTCCAGAATTCGGCCTTTGGTTTCAATGGCGAAAGAAGCAGTGATCACTGCTGTCATCAATAAGACGACCGCAAAGATACCGAACACATATTGAACACCCAAGCCAGAAACGGTGTAGCCTACAATGATCGGTCCCAGTGCCGAACCCAATCTTAGCCAAGCACTGCCTACACCCGTACCTAAGGCTCTTAGACGAGTTGGATAAAGTTCCGCCGAATAAAGATAGAGCGAGAAAGTCACTGTCTGGACCAATGCATATCCCAGTCCTGCCAGTACCAATATCTTGATCGGCGCAGTTGCACCTGTCGTTGCCAATATTGCCAGCGGTATGGCTGCGAGGAACAAAGCGCCCATATACCAGCGACGTCGGCCCACTTTATCAATCAGCAACGCACATATCACGGCGGCAACAACACCTGCGGCTGAGGTTATGAAGCCATAGGCCAGGCTGGTTTCGAGTGGCAGATGGAAATGTTGACGATAGAGTGTCGGCAACCAGGTAATAAGCCCGTTAGCGACCATATAGGAGCCAAACCACATTGCCCAAATAACGAGTGAGCGCTTGAAATAGATGCCTTTGAAAAGCTCTCTCCAGCCGCCTTTGTTATTTATCCCATGCATTTGCGGGACTTCGACTGCAGGTTGCAGCGTCTTGCCGGCTTTAACAGCGCTGTGTTCGAGGCGAGTGACAATCCGGTCAGCCTCGTCCAGACGACCCTTGGACGCCAGCCAGCGCGGCGATTCAAACAGGAAGAAACGAAGCGGGATCAACAGTATCGCAGGGACCAGGCCGACTGCGAACATCGCTTTCCAGCCGTATATCGGTACGAGGAAGTAGCCAATAATCCCGGCCCCTACCAAGCCCAGCAGAAACATGACTTCATACAAAAGAAAGAATCGCCCTCGTTTCTTAGATCCAATCAGCTCATTGATATATGCGCTTGCCACCGGTACTTCACCTCCCGTACCGATGCCCTGTATGAACCTGAAAGCGATCATCATCGCGGCGCTAGACGCAAACAGGCAGGCCACGTCCATCGAAACAAACAGCAAAATGGTGAACGTCAGGACCTTCATGCGACCGATTCTTTCGGCCAGCCATCCAAAGATCAAAGCACCGAACAGCTGTCCCAAATAACCGGCAGAAAGGATCATGCCGATCTGCGTGCCGCTAAGATTCCACTCCTTGGCCAGAACCGGCATCGCGTAGGCGATGGCAATGACTGTGTAACCATCAAAAAATGTTGCGGCGCCGATAATGTTCCTGGCCCAAAACACTTGCCTGGTAATGGGAAGCCGTTCTAAGCGAGCACTAATATTCGCCTGGCTATTTATCTTCTCTGGCGAGGGCTCAGTTTCAACTTTCTGCATCAACATGGCTCTTCCTTTTATTATTGTTTGCGTTATTCGGGGCGAACGAAGCTCGCAGTGAGGAACACAGTGCAATGGCGTAGCCGTTTGAGCTGGACAGCGCCAGCCCGATGTTTATTACTAGATCACCAGTTTTTCGGAAACGCCCACTTGATAGACGAAATCACGCCGGCAGTGGAAATGGCAGGAAAGTTCTTTAAATGATGAATTGAAAGGGTGACTTGAGGGGGGCGTTAAAAGCTCCCAGTGCACAATATCGGCATGATCGAAGTAACGCGCTTCATCAACGGTGGCCGCGTTGTTGAATTGAGCGCAAATGAGAGTCGGCCGAGGATACGAACCTATCGCAACGGGCGCCCCCCATGAGCGGATCACAGAGAGACCGGCTTCAACACGAGTGCCTTGATCATGGAATCTGGCACCGGCGGAGCGGGCATATTGCTGAACAGTGAGTTTCATTTCTATTCGCACCTTTTTATTTTTCGGATTGCGAAAATTTTTTCTTCTTTTCAAATACAGTACCACCACTGTTCTTCAGAGCCCAACCTTTTTTTGGGGCTCGTTCGTCATTATTGTTTTTTCATGCCTTCCTTCAGGCAGCCTGAATCCGAGGTGGGACAAACCACCTTCGAGTGCTATTCTCCTTTGATATTTTTTTCGCATTCCGAAAAACAAAATCACATCAGGTAGAAATCGAGCATGGCTCCACGCATCCCAGTAAAAAACCAAACCTCGAACGCCGCTGACGAAGATAAAAATCAACGCAGCACTGTTCAGTCACTGGCCAAGGGATTCCGCGTTCTGGAAGCCTTCACTGCGGAAAGCGATGAGCTCACATTGAGCCAGATCGCTGAAAAGGCCGATCTCGATCCGGGTACCACCTACCGCATGCTGAATACGCTGGTAGATCTCGGGTACGTCTCACGAATACCTGAAAGCAAGCGATTTTCCTTAACACTCAAGATCCTCAATTTGGGCTTTCATGCAATTGCCCACACAGACCTGCGCAGTCTGGTCCGTCCTGTGTTGAGGGGGCTCGTCAGCGAAACCAGTGAAGCGGCCAGTTTCGCCGTTCTGCAGGGCGCAGACGTGCTGTATCTGGAGCGTGTAAGGGCGGGCATTACGCGGCTTGGGGTGGATATTCGTATCGGGACGACCGTCCCGGCTTGTCAGACAGCGATTGGTCAATCGATCCTGGCATTTCTGTCCGAGCAAGAAGTGGCGCGTATCGAGGCGCATTCTTCAGCCACGCCCTTCATTAGCAAGACGCTCGCCAAGCCGCTTTCCGAGGTATTGGAGCAAATTCGAAAGGACGGCTACTTGATTACGGATTCGCTGTTCGCCGAAGGGCTTCGAATCCTGGCCGTTCCGGTGCTGGATATCGACGGCTACCCTGTTGGGGCAATCAGTATCGCAGCGCCAGCAGTGCGATGCTCCATTGAAGAGCTCGAACGCCGAGCGCTGTCATTGACGATGGCAGCAGCGAAGAATATCGGTCGAGCGCTCCAGGCCAGCGGAAGCGTGAACTCCAGCCTTTGATCACGACAAACGAGAACACATCCACCTACCGGCGCCTGTAGCCGGGGTTAGGAGCGTCGAGTCACCGAGCGCGACAACAGCAGCAACGTGGCGAACAACACCATGATGGTGGTGGCCGACGGCAGCACCGGGCTCAAGGCTTCGCGGGCGGTGGTGAACATTTCGCGGGGCAGGGTACGTTGATCGGGGCCGGCGAGAAACAGTGTCACCACCACTTCATCCAGTGAGGTGGCTGACGCGAACAAGCCGCCCGACACCAGCCCTGGCGAGATCAGTGGCAGGGTGACCTTGCGTACCGTCATCCATGGCGTTGCGCCCATGCTCGCGGCCGGCATGGCCAGCTCCACGCTGCATCACCGCTTTCGCAAGCTGACAGGCACCTGCCCCATTCAGTATCAAAAATCGCTACGACTGCAAGCCGCGCGTACCCTGATGTTGACCGAGCGGATAGACGTGAACACCGCTGCGTTGCGAGTCGGCTATGAAAGCGTCGCCCAATTCAGCCGCGAATATGCCCGGCGCTTCGGAGCGCCTCCCTCGAGAGACATCAAGCGCACGGGAAAAATGAAAAGGCCCGGAGGAGAATGCCCTCCGGGCCCTTCGTCTTACAGGCTGATCGGATACTGAGTGATGACCTGACGTCGTCGGCGAACGCTACTGAAGCGACAGAGCTTAATCCCCTTCGCAACGACGTCCGCCCCATGCGACGTCCGTGTCACTGCACAAGATGTGTTGCGCGCAGGCATACGTTTTGCCAGAGGCTGCGCTAGCCCATTTGTCGGGTGGCTTGTATTTCTAAGCGTCTTGGTCGATACCCCGGAATGACAGCAGCATCGTTCCGACCTTTTTCAAGAGAATAAAAATGAATATCAGGACTATGAACCTCGCCCCCAGGTTTGCCACGTTTTTCTCACTCATTGTCCTGGTGGTTTTTGCCCTAGGCATCGTCGCCCTATTGCAGATGGGCAAGCTTCGAGATTCGGAGCAGGATGTTGAAACCAACTGGATGGCGAGCATCCGCGAGGCCAGCAAGATGCAGACAGGCATTTTGCGCCTGCGGCTTGAAAGTATTCGCATCACCGTGATCACCGACGAACAACAGCGCCAAACCCGCATTGCTGCGTTGGGCGGCTACCGCAGCACGCTGCAGAACGCCGTCAGCCATTACGAACCTCTCATTACGGGGCCGACTGAGCGTGAGCTCTACCTGGCAGTGTCCAACGATGTGCAGCAGTATTTCAGACTGTTGGACGAGCTGGAGCCGATGCTGCGAAGTGGTGACAATGCCGCAGCCGTCACCCTGATCAATACCCGCATCAGCCCTATGACCAACGCCCTGCAGGACAAGATGGACAATCTCTCGAACTTCAATGAAGAGGGCGCCAAGCGTGCGGGGCTGGACGCCACAGCCACCTATAGCAATGGCGTGACCCTGGTAATTGGCCTGCTGGTGTTAACCGTGGTACTCACCGTGGTGCTGGCTGCGATGCTGACCCGCAGCATCACGTCGCCCCTCAGCGATGCCCTGGCCGTGGCTGAGCGCATCGCCGGCAGTGACCTTTCCCGAGAGGTCTCGATCAGTGGCGGCGATGAAGCCGGCCGCCTGCTGGCCGCTCTGGCGAAGATGCAGGACAACCTGCGGGAAACCATCGCCCGCATCGCTGATTCCTCCACCCAACTGGCGTCGGCATCTGAGGAAATGACCGCGGTGACCGAAGACGCCAGCCGCGGTTTGGTGCGGCAGAACGACGAGGTCAATCAGGCGGCCACCGCGGTGACCGAAATGAGCGCCGCGGTGGACGAGGTGGCACGCAATGCCGAAGCCGCCGCCCAATCTTCCCGCGAATCAATGGAGTTCACCCGCTCGGGTATCGAGAACGTGGCGCAAACCCTCAAAGCCATCGAAGGTCTGGCCAACAACGTGGCCACCACGGGTGAACAGGTCAAGGCCTTGTCAGGCAGGGCACAGGACATCAGCAAGGTGGTCGAGGTGATTCGAGCCATTGCCGAGCAGACCAACCTGCTGGCGCTGAACGCGGCCATTGAAGCCGCTCGGGCCGGGGAGCAAGGCCGTGGCTTCGCCGTGGTGGCCGATGAGGTGCGGGCATTGGCCCATCGCACCCAGCAGTCGACGCAGGAAATCGAACAGATGATCAGCGCGATCCAGACCGACTCGACCCACGCGGTGAGCGCCATGAGCGTCAGCGCGCAGATGGCCAGCAGTTCAATCTCGGTGGCGCAGAATGCCGACCTCTCGCTCAAGCAGATCGCCGAGACCATAGCCCACATCAACGAACGCAACCTGCTGATCGCCACCGCCTCCGAAGAGCAAGCCCAGGTGGCCCGCGAGGCTGACCAGAACCTGACCAGTATCCGCGAACTGTCAATCCAGAGCTCGGCAGGCGCCAGCCAGACCGCCAGCGCCTGCAGTGAAATGGCCAACCTGGCGATTGAACTCAATCATCTAGTGGCGCGCTTCAAGGTCTGAGGGTAGGCGAAGGGCTATACCGCCTGTGGTGGCCGGCTGAAAAAGACCCCTTGCTGCCAATTGTGACAGGCGGCATGGGGCCAATCTCTCTCGTACGCTGCGTCGGCAGACGTGGCACCACATCCTTGAGAGAGGCATACGGATCATGCCCATGCATACGTGCTTAGATATCCAGGCAAATTTTGCCGAAATGCTGGTTGGTTTCCTGATACTTGAACGCTTCGACAATCTCGCTCAAAGGGAAATGACGATCGATAATCGGGCGCATGCCATTAGCATTGATGGCTCGGATCATGTCCTGCTGCTGGCTGCGGCTACCCACCAATACACCCTGCAGACGCACTTGCTTGATCAGTGCCGGTACAAAATTCATTGCACCGCTTACGCCACTCAATATGCCGATGACGGAGATGTGACCAGCAACCCGAACTGCACTCATCGATTGCTCAAGCGTCGCAGGGCCGCCGACTTCGATGATGTGGTCAACACCACGGCCACCCGTTAGCGCGCGTGCAGTTTCGCCCCAGTTGAGGTCTTTGCGGTAATTGATCACATGATCAGCGCCTAGCGCTTTCAGACGTTCAAGTTTTTCGTCGCTTGAAGAGGTCGCAATAACGGTGGCACCGGCCATTTTAGCGAACTGCAGGGCGAAAATTGAAACGCCACCCGTGCCTTGGACGAGCACGGTGTCGCCCGGCTTGAGTGAGTCATCGGCCATCAGGGCGCGCCATGCCGTAAGGCCGGCGGTGGTAAGCGTCGACGCTTCAGCATGGGTGTAGCCAATAGGCGCGAGGGTGAACGATGTGGCGTTGGCCGTCACTTGCTCACGAGCGTAGCCGTCAATGCCATCACCTGGCACGCTGACAAAGCCTTCAACCAGCGGTGCACCGTTGATCCATTCCGGGAAGAAGGTGCTGACGACTGAGTCACCCACCTTGAATTCAGTGACATCTGGGCCGACAGCAATGACTTCACCCGCACCATCGGCCATGGGGATGCGTTTTTCGCTAGGGCCCCACATACCGCTGACCACCGCAAAGTCGTGGTAGTTGAGCGAGTTGGCATGAAGGCGTACGGTGATTTCGCCACGCGCTGCGGCTCGGACTTCGCTGCTGCCAATCACAACCTTTTCATAGCCGCCACCGGGTTCAACGAAGATAGTTTTGCTGCTCATAGGGGTTTCCTCATATTTTCTCATTACGCGAAATAACGAAATGAAAGTTTAAAAATTACAATTCGATGATCAGCCTAGCCGCAAAGTCATCAATCGCCTGCTCATTGCGCCGGTAGTAGGTCCACTTTCCGATGCGGGTGGTCAGCACGAAGCCTGCACGTTGCAAGATAGCTAAATGTGCAGACGCGGTAGAAGGTGAAAGCCCGGCCTTGTGCTGCAAATGGGTGACGCACACGCCTATCGCGGGATCGCCATGATCCTGAGGGGGGAAATTACTGAGTGGGTCTTTGAGCCACTCCATCATTTGCATGCGAGTGTCATTGCCCAGGGCTTTGAGCTGTTCGAGTATCATGGGCGGCAATGTTACGTTTTTTTACGAAATGTTCAATAAGTAATCGATTACCCAGCGCAAAGGTTTGAACTCAAAAAACGCATCCAGCTGAATCGACCCTGATTTTTGTGGACGCATTGAATGACTGCTTGGACTACCCGCTCTGGTAAACATCCCCCGGTATATGCTTGAACGACTGCTTGTGGCCGGTTAGCGACCGTTGTTGTGGCGCGTCATCCTTGTTCTTCCAAACGTGGAGCCCCGGCGAGAACATCACCGCTGCCTGCAGCCGTCAACCCGGCTCCGCGCCTTGTCTCGCCGTATAGGGGCACGCCCGGCTGCAAGCGCCGCAAGGGGCCGAAGGCCAGCCCCAGGCTGGCCAGCAGCACATACAACAGGCCTGCCACGGCAAACAGCAGGCTCAGGCCACCCACCTTGCCCGTCCCCAACAACGGCGCCAGTCGGGATTGCCACTCTCCGGTTTTGCTCATCAATGTGATCGCCCAGCCGTCGGCCAATGCGCCGGCGCCCAGGGCGCCAATGGGCATTGCCAGCAGGCACACCATTTGCCGGGCCGACAAGACCCGGCCGAGGGCGTCGGCGGGCAGGCTGCGTTGCCAGAAACTCTGGTCGCTGCTGGTGCTCAGGGAAAAACAGCCGAACGCGACGAAGGCGGCCACATACAGCACCACCGGCGAAGCGCTGGCGCCGATGGTCAGGACGGCGGCGCCGAGCAGCAGGTCGGCCAGCAATACAGTGCGGATCAGCCGCACCGGCGGCCGGGCCACCACCCACAGCGAGCCGCCGAGCATGCCCAGGCCACCGCAGGTCATCAGGGTGCCCAGCACCAGCACCGAGTGGCGTTCCAAGACCAGTGGCGACAACAGCGCCGAGGCCAGGCCGAGCATCAAGTGCTCCAGCCCGAGGTAGGCCAGCAACGCCCACAGCGCCGGACGCCCGCGCAGCACGGCCAGGACCACCGACGATCCGCCCTCGGCGCCGACGCGGACCTGGCCGGTGCCGCGCACGGCGCTGACGAACAGGCCGATCCAGATAAGGACGGTGGCGCATGACAGCACGGCGCCAAGGTCCAGCAACAGCACTCCCGGTACCCCGACGCTGCCTAGTAGCAGCGCCGCCAGGGTGGGGGCGATCAGTTGCGGCAAGCCCACCATCAATTGCATCAGGCCATTGGCCCGGCCGATCGCCTGGGGGCTGCGCAGAAGTCGCGGGATGGCCGCCTGACACACCAGCATGCGCACCACCAGGGTGCTGGAGTTCACCGCGGCGAAGGCGTACACCTGCCAGCGGTCCAGGGCGTTGGATTCGAACAGCCACCACAGCGCCAGCGCCGCCGCGCCGCTACAGGCTTCCACGCCCAACAGCAAGGCACGCGCTTCACAGCGGTCCACCAGCCACCCGGCCAGCGGCGCCAGCAGCAGTCCGGGCAAGGCTGACAGGGCGATGACCCAGGCGTAGTCGGTGACGCTGCCGTGTTGCTGCAGCAACCAGATCCCCAGGCTGAATGCCGCCAGGGCCGAGCCCAGGGTGGACGCGACCTGGGCGCCCCAGGCCCACAGCCAGGGGCGTAGCGAAGGTTCAATCGTCATGGTTCGGCAGCGCCTCGATCACGGGCCAATGGTGCCGCAGCAAACCGGCGAGGGCCGGCGCCGCGCGGGACTTGAGAATCGACAAATGATTGCAATCCTCGAGCACTTGTCGCCTGCAGTCGGGGGCGAACGCTTCCCAGCGTTGCGCCGGGTCGTCCGGTTCGGCGCTGTGCTGGCCAGCCTCGACCAGCACCACGGGCCCAGGGTAGGGCGGTGTTGGTTGGTACTGCGTCGCCAGGTTGGCCTGGAACACCCGCAGCGGCCCGCGCAACGCATCGGCCCGGGCTTGCGCCGGCATCAGCCCGACCGCTTGCATGCTCGCCAGCAGTTGAGCGCATTGCTCGTCGACTTCGAGGCTGGCGAGGCGGTCGATGTCCAGGCCCAGATCGCGCCCGGCATCCATCTCCAGCAAGCCGACGTAACGGGCCAGGGCGTGGCGCGCGTCGCTGGCCAGACGCGGGCCGGGCGCGCGGCTGTCGAGCAGCACCACCGGCGCCACCGACGCGCCTTCGGCTAGCAACTGACGCGCCACCTCGAAGGCCAGCCAGCCGCCGAACGAATGGCCGAGCAGGTAATACGGGCCATCCGGCTGCTGTCTGCGGATCTCCTTCACATAGGCGCTGGCGGCCGCCTGCACCGTCCCGTGGGGCTCGCAGCGCCCGTCAGAACCGCGAGCCTGCAGGCCGACCACGTTCAAGCGCGCATCCAGCTGCTGGATCAGCGGCACGAAGCTGGCGACGTTAGCCCCGGCACCGGGGATCATGAACAGGCAAGGCGCCTGCGCCGCGCCGGTCTGCAAGACAAAGCCGCTACGGCCGCCGCGCGGTTCGTCGGCATCCCGTTCGGCCTGGCTCAAGGCCTGCTCCAGCGCCTGGGCCAGGTGTTGCAGCGGCTCGGGGTCACGCATGATCGACCAGTGATCACCCTCGATGCGTTGCTCCACCAGATCGTTGCCCAGCAGAGCCTGCCAATCGGCGCCAAGCCCGTTCGGGCTGGACAAGCCCGGCACAGGCGAAGTGGCGCTGAACAAGTGCACCGGCAGGCCCAGGGGCGCCGGCCGGTAGCGGACCATGGCGTTGCGCAGGGTCAGGTTGAGGCGGGCGCGACGGTCCAGTGCCTGGCGGTCAAAGCCGCCGGGCAGCCAGCCGCGTTCCTGGGCCGTAGTGATCAGCGCATCAAGGTCGAGGCCCGTGTGCCAGGCGTCCCCCGGCTCCTGGTCGGCCCCATTGCGCCACTGCTGCGTCAGATAAGCGAGCAGTTGCTGGCGCAGTGCGTCATCGTTCAAGTCCAGGGTCACTGGCGCGGCGCGCAGTGCGCCCGGCTGGCTGCTGTCGATCAGGCCAACGAACGCCACCGGACAGTCCTCGCCTCGCAGTTGGCGGGCCATTTCATAGGCCAGCAGGCCGCCCGCCGACCAGCCGGCGAGCCAGTATGGGCCCTGGGGTTGGACCTTGCGCAGCAGCGCAATGTAACGGCTGGCGAGCGTCTCGTTGCAGATGCCTTGGTCCAGTTCGGCGGCGGCTTGCACCGCGTATATCCCCAGCGCCGGGTCCAGGTAGCGGGCCAGGCGAGCGTAGGGCAGCGCCTCGCCGGTGCCTTCGTGGATGAAGAACAGCGGGGCCCGTTGGTCCGTGCCGGCGCGGATACACAGTAGCGCCTGCTGGTCGACGTCCTGGTCATCCAGGGGCAGCACTTCACGAGCCAGTGCCGCCAGGTCCGCGGCGTTGAACAAGTCGCCCACGGACACGCCCAGGCCTTGTTCGCGCAGGGCGTCGAGCATTTGCACCAGCAGCAGCGAATGCCCGCCGAGGGCAAAGAAATTGTCCTCGCGACCCACCTGCTCGACCCCCAGCAACCGTGCCCAGAGTTGTGCCAGCAGGCTTTCCGTGGCGCCTTGGGGCGCAGCGTAGGGACGCTGCTGCAGGGCGTGCTGGTCAGGCGCGGGCAAGGCGCCGCGGTCGACCTTGCCATTGGCGGTCAACGGCCATCGTTCCAGTTGCACATAGGCGCCGGGCACCATGTGTGCTGGCAACTGTTCGGCCAGTGCCAACCGTAGCGACGCTGGCTCCAACTGGCGGCCCGGTTCGGCGAGCAGATAGGCGACCAGCCGCGGATCGCCGGGTTCGTCCTGGCGTGCCAGGACCCGTGCCGAACGCACGTCGTCCAGCGCCGTGAGGCGTGCTTCGATCTCCCCCAACTCGATGCGGAAGCCGCGCACCTTGACCTGCTGGTCGTTGCGTCCCAGGTAGTACAGGGTGCCGTCGCTGCTCCAACGCGCCAAGTCGCCGGTTCTGTAGAGGCGTTCGCCCTCGCCACCGGCAAAACGGGCCGGCAGGAATCGTTCGGCGTCCAGCGCTGGACGGTTGAGATAGCCGCGGGCCAGGCCTGGCCCGGCGACGTGGAGTTCGCCCACCACGCCGCGGGGCACCAGTTCGCCCCGCTCATCGAGCAGATAGACCCGCAGGTCGGGGATCGGCCGGCCGATGGGGGCCAGCCCGGCGTGGCAGTGGGCGGCATCGATGGGCTGGTAGGTCACATGCACCGTAGTCTCGGTGATGCCGTACATGTTCACCAACTGCGTGCCCTGGCTGTCCGGGCGCTCGAACCAAGGCCGTAGCGCCGCGCCATCGAGGGCCTCGCCGCCGAAAATGATGCAGCGCAGGCGATGGGGTTCGGCGCGGGTCTGCTTCATCCAGGCGTAGAAGGCGCTGGGCGTCTGGTTGAGTACGGTGACGCCGGTCTCCACCAGCAGCCGGTAGAAGTCTTCGGGGCTGCGCGAGGTCAGGTAAGGCACCACCACCAGCCGGCCGCCATGCAGCAGCGCACCCCAGAGCTCCCAGACCGAGAAGTCGAAGGCGTAGGAGTGGAACAGCGTCCAGACGTCTCGCTCATCGAAGCCGAACCAGGCATCGGTGGCGCTGAACAGCCGCAACACCGAGCGGTGCTCGATCATCACGCCCTTAGGCATGCCGGTCGAGCCGGAGGTATAGATGATGTAGGCCAGATCGCGGTCGCTGGCGTGCGGATCGGCTGCCAGATCGGTGCAGGGCAGGTCGCGCCAGCCGCCGCGATCCGGGTCCAGGGAAAGGACTTCGCAACCGACCGGCAGGTGCAGTTCAACCGGCAGATCAGCCAGGGTCAACAGCACCCGCGGCTGGCTGTCGTCCAGCATGAAGTTCAGGCGCTGGGCCGGGTAGACCGGATCCAGCGGCACATAAGCGCCGCCGGCCTTGAGGGTCGCGAGAATGGCCATGGGCATGTCGAGGCTGCGTTCGACATGGATTGCCACGCGGCTGTCCGCGCCGACCCCCAGCCCACGCAAGCGATGGGCCAGGCGATTGGCGCGCTCGTTGAGCGCTCGATAACTGAGCCGTTGTTCACCGTACTCCACCGCAACGGCATCCGGGCGGCGAGCCGCCTGGGCCTCGAAACGCTGGTGCAGACGCTCCCCATTGGTCGTGGGGAGCGCCACGGCGGGGTTGAAGCCATGGAGCAGTTGCTCGCGTTCGGTTTGGCTGAGCAGGTCGATGTCGGCCACCGATTGACGGTCGTCCGCGACCATCGCCTGTAGCACCGAGAGCAGCGCCTGCCAGTGACGAGCCACGGTATCGGCGTCAAACAACGCGGTGGCGTAGTTGAAGCCGCCTTCGATCACGCCGTCCACCTCGTGTACATCCAGCGCCAGATCGAACTTGGCCGTGGTCACCGGCGCACCGACGCTTTCCAGATGCAAGCCGTTGCCCAGGTCCAGTTCGCCCGCCGGGGCGTTCTGCCAGGCCAGCATCAGTTGGAACACGGCGTTGTAGGCTTGGGAACGTGGCGGATTGAGCGCCTCGATGACCTGTTCGAACGGCAGGTCCTGGTGTTCCTGGGCGGCCAGCGCCAGGTCCTTGACCCGGGCCAGGAGGGTGTCCACCGTCGGGGCGTCGCCCACTTCGATGCACAGCGCCTGGAAGTTCACGAAGAAACCGATCAGCGGCTCCAGCTCGACCCGGTTGCGGTTGGCCACCGGCGAACCGATGACCACCCGGTCCTGGCCCGAGAACCGGCTGACCACCACCGCCCAGGCCGTCAATACGGTCATGTACAGCGTGGTGCCGTGGCGCTGGCCGAGGGCCTTGAGGCCGTGGGTCAGCTCAGCGTCGATGCGCACCGGCAGGCTGGCGCCGGCGTAGTCCAGCCGTGCCGGCCGCGGCCGGTCGGTGGGCAGGGCCACGCAGGTCGGTGCGTCCTGCAAATGGCGGGTCCAGTAGGCGCGCTGGCGTTGCAGTTCGTCGCCTTGCAACCAATCGCGCTGCCAAAGGCTGTAGTCACCGTATTGGCGATCCAGGGCCGGCAGTGGATCGACCCGCCCCTGGCTGAACGCTTGATACAGGCGTGAGAACTCGTCGGTGAGGATGCCCATGGACCAGCCGTCCGAGACCAGGTGGTGCAGCGTGACGAGGACGACGTGGTCGTCGTGGTCCAGACGCAGCAGGCTGGCGCGGATCGGCCATTGGCGCGTGAGGTCGAACGGCCGAGCGGCTTCCTCGGCGCAGATCGATTGCCAGTCCGCCGCGCCGGAGGCGCTCAGGTCCAGGGTCGTCAGGGCCAGCGCCCGGGGCAAATCGATCACTTGGCGCGCCTGTCCCGCCACACTGACGAAGCGGGTACGCAGGCTTTCATGCCGCGCGACGATGCGGTCCAGCGACCGGCGCAGCGCTTCGATATCCAAGTGCCCGCGCAAGCGCAGGCCCGCGGGCATGTTGAAGGCCGCGGTGGAATCCGGATTGAGCTGCTGGATCAGCCAGAGGTTCTGCTGAGCGAACGACAGCGGCAGCGGCTGACTGCGGTCACTGGCCGGCAGCGGCCCCAGACGGCTGCGCCCGGCGTTACCCAGGGCGGCGGCAAGCGCGTGCAGGCGCGGCTGGGCGAAGACCGCCGAGAGCGGCATTTCCAGGCCCACTCGATGGCGCACCTTGGCCAGCAAGCGCAACGCCAGCAACGAGTGCCCACCCAGGGCGAAAAAATCATCGTCACGACCCACTGCCTCGACCCCGAGCAATTCGCTCCAGATCGTTGCCAGGGTGATTTCCAACTCGCCCTGGGGAGCGCTGTATTGACCCTGGGCGAACGCATCGGCGGGAGGCGCCGGCAAGCGCTGACGGTCGACCTTGCCGTTGGCAGTGATCGGCAATGCCGGCACTTGCACGAAGGCACTGGGCAGCATGTACTCGGGCAGGCGCTCGCTCAGTTGGCTACGCAGGGTCAGCGGCGAGAGAGTCTCGCTGGCGCTGTAATAGGCCACCAAACGCGCCTGATCGTTGTCGCCCGGCAGAACAATCACCACCGATTCGCGCAGGCCGGGCAACTGATCGAGACGACTTTCCACTTCGGCCAGTTCGACCCGGTAACCGCGGATCTTGACCTGGGAATCGTTGCGCCCCAGGTACTGCAGGGCGCCCTCGGCGGTCCAGCGTGCGAGGTCGCCGGTCTTGTACAGTCGCGCGCCGGGGGTGGTGTCGAAAGGGTGCTCGATGAAGCGCTCGGCGGTCAGTTGCGCCCGGTTCAGGTAACCCTGGGCCAGGGCCACGCCGGCGACATGCAGTTCGCCGGCCGCGCCCTGGGGTACCCATTGGCCGGTGCCGTCCAACAGGCACACCTGGGTATTGGCGATCGGCCGGCCGATCACCGGCAGGTCCGGCCAGAGCGCAGGATCACCGGACAGGGTATGGGTGCAAACCACGTGGGTTTCGGTGGGGCCATAGTGGTTGTGCAGACGGGCCTGGGGATGGGCTTCGAACAGCGCGCGCAGGGCGCCGTTGATGCGCAGCGCTTCGCCGGCGACGATCACGTCCCGCAGCATCGGCAACGCCAGTGGCGCCTCGGCCCAAGCGTCGGCCAGGGTCGCCAGGGCGATATAGGGCAGGAACAGCCGCTCGATCCGCGCCTGCGCCAGCCATTGGGGCAGGCCGGCGAGGTCCAGGCGCTGGGTCTCGTCCAGCAGCACCAGGGTGCCCCCGGTGCCCAAGGTGGAAAAGATCTCCTGGAACGCCACGTCGAAGCCCAGCGCGGCGAATTGCAGGGTCCGCGCCGGACCGGGCAGCGCCTGGGCGGCCTGCCAGGCCAACAGGTTGTCCAAGGCCAGGTGGCCCATGGCGACGCCCTTGGGCGTTCCGGTGGAGCCGGAGGTGTACATGACGTAGGCCAGGTCATCCGGCCGCGGCGGCGCCAGTTCCGGCAGGACGGACGCCGGACCCACGGTGGCCGCCAGGCGAACCGACAGCGCCGGGCAGCGCTCGCCGAGCCTCAGGGCTTCGACGCGCTGGGCATCCCAGAGCAGCAGGCAGGGTTGGCAATCGTCGACGATAGCCTGCCGGCGGGCGATGGGCTGGCTGGGGTCCAGGGGCACGTAGGCCGCGCCGGTCTTGAGCGTGGCCAACAGGGCCAAAATCATTTCCAGGCTGCGGGGCAGGTGGATGGCGATCCGTTGGCCCGGGCCTGCGCCCAGTTCCACCAACTGCGCGGCGAGGTGATTGGCCTGGCGATTGAGTTCGCCATAGCTCAAACCGCGTCCATGCAGCTCCACGGCAAGGGCCTCGGGCTGCTGCCGGGCTTGTCGTTCGAACGGTCGATGGACCCAGCCTGCTTCGGGAAACGGCGTCGGAACCGGATTG
Source organism: Pseudomonas sp. NFACC04-2 (assembly GCF_900119265.1). Taxonomy (NCBI): domain Bacteria; kingdom Pseudomonadati; phylum Pseudomonadota; class Gammaproteobacteria; order Pseudomonadales; family Pseudomonadaceae; genus Pseudomonas; species Pseudomonas sp. NFACC04-2. The sequence goes on along the minus strand of NZ_FPJC01000002.1, from coordinate 208,984 downwards.
AGCTGGTGCCAGAGGCGCTCGCGCTCCTGGTCGTCCACCAGCGACAGCCGCGCCACTGGCTGGCGGTCGTCCAGGCAGAGTTGGCGCAGCACATTGGCCAAATAGTCCCAATGCCGTTGCACGCTGGCGGGATCGAACAATGCGGTGGCGTAGTTCAGTCCTCCGAGGATGCGTCCATCGGCCTCGTACAGCTCCAGGGACAGATCGAACGGCGCGGTGATCTGCTCGCCGGCGACACTGGTCAGGCTCAGGCCATCAAGGTCCAAGGAACCGCGCGGCGCGTTCTGCCAGGCGAACATGAGTTGGAACACTGGGCTGTGGGCCAAGGTGCGCGGCGGATTGAGCGCTTCCACCACGTGCTCGAACGGCACGTCCTGGTGCGCCTGGGCCCCCAGGGCATGCTCGCGGACCTGGGCCAGCAATTGGCCAACGTCCGGTTCCTCGCGCAGGTCGACGCACAGTGCCTGGGTGTTGACGAAAAAGCCGATCAGAGGCTCGACTTCAGCGCGGGTGCGGTTGGCCACGGGTGTTCCGATCACCACCTGCTCCTGGTCGGCCAGGCGCCCGACCACCACGGCCCAGGCGGCCAACAGGGTCATGTACAGCGAGGTGCCGTGGCGCCGGCCCAGTTCCTTGAGCGCGGCGCTGGTGGATTGATCGAGGGCGACCGCCAGGCGCGCGCCACTGAAGTCCTGTCGTGGCGGCCGCGGCCGGTCGCTGGGCAGGTCGATGCGTGCCGGTGCGTCGCGCAGGTGCGCGAGCCAGTAGGCCAGCTGTTCGGCACCGCGCTCGCCGGCCAGCCACTGGCGTTGCCAGGCGGCATAGTCGGCGTACTGGATCGCCAGGGCCGGCAGCGGGTCCGGGGTGCCCCGGCGAAAGGCCTTATAGAGGGCCGACAGTTCGTCCACCAGCACGCCGATGGACCAGCCGTCGGCGATGATGTGGTGCAGTGTCAGGTGCAGCACATGGCGCTGGTCCTGCAGTCGCACCCGTAGAGCCCGCAGCAAGGGCCCTTCGCTCAGGTTGAACGGTTGCGCCGCTTCGGTGGCCAGGGCCGCCCGCAGGCCGGCGTCGTCGTTGGCGTCCAGGGTCAGGCGCGAGGATCCCCAGCGCGGCTCTGGCTCGATGACCTGCCGGACTTCGCCGTCCTGTTCAACGAACCGGGTGCGCAGCACCCCATGGCGCTCGACGATCCGGGTCAGGGCCTGGTCCAAGGCGGCTTCGTCGAGTTCGCCATCCAGGGCCAGGGCGCCGCTGATGTGGTAGGCGGCGCTCGCCTGGGCGTCCAGGCGGCTGATGAACCACAGCCGCTGTTGGGCGAACGACAGCGGCCGTTCGGCAGTGTCCGGCAATACCGGGATCGCCGTCAGGGCAGAGCGCGCCGCGCCTGCCATCAGCGGGGCCAGGGCTGCAACGGTCGGGTTCGCGTACAGGGTCGCCAGGGGCAATTCCAGGCCCAGGCGCTGGCGCACCCGCGAGACCCATTGGACCGCCAGCAGTGAATGGCCGCCCAATTCGAAGAAATTGTCGTGCCGGCCGACCCGGGCGACCCCCAGCAGGTCGCGCCAGATGGCGGCCATGAGGGTTTCCTGCTCACCCCGCGGAGCTTCGTAGGCCTGGCTGCTCCAGGCCTCCTCGCCGGGCAGTGGCAGGGCGCCGCGGTCGAGTTTGCCGTTGGGTGTCAGCGGCAGGGCGTCCAGCGGCATGATGACCGCCGGTACCATATAGCCCGGCAGCCGGTTCGCCAGGGCGTCGCGCAGGGCCGCCGGCGCCAACGGCCCGTGGCCAGGACTGGCCACGGCGTAAGCCACCAGCGCCGGCTCGCGGCCATTGCGCGGGACCGCCAGGACTGCCGTCGCGGCCACTGGCGGCAGCGCCAACAGGGCGCTTTCGATCTCCCCCAGTTCGATGCGGAAGCCGCGGATCTTGACCTGGAAGTCATTGCGCCCCAGGTAGTGGAGCTGGCCGTGGACGTCCCAGAAGCCCAGGTCGCCTGTGCGGTACAGCCGCTCCCCGGGCTGATCGCTGAAGGGGTCGGCGAGGAAGCGTTCACGGGTCAGATCGGGCCGCCGGTGGTAGCCGCGTCCAACGCCAGCACCGCCGATATACAGCTCACCCGGTACGCCTACGGGCAGCCGCTGCATGGCGTCATCGAGGACGTGCACCTGGGTGTTGTCGATGGGCCGGCCGATGTGCGGGACGAAGCCGACTTCGCGGTCCATCGCCGCCCAGGTCGAGTAGACCGTGGTCTCGGTCGGGCCATAGAGGTTGTTGACCTGACGCACGCGGCTCTGCTCGAACAGGCGCTGCACCAGGGCCCGGGGCAGCGCCTCGCCAGCCAGGTTGACGTTCTCCAACGAGTCCGCCAGGGCTTCTGCGCGCAACAGCGCATCGAGGGCCGAGGGCACCGTATTGATCAGGCTCAGCTCCGGACGCTGGTCGAGCAGGGCGAGGGCATCGTCCACCAGCTCCAGGGTGCCGCCGCAGGACAGCGGCGCGAAGCATTCGAATACCGACAGATCGAAGTTGATGGAGGTGCTGAACAGGCTCTGGCTCAGCACTTGCGGCGTGAAACTGCCCAGGGCCCAGTCGAGGAAATTGCGCGCGTTGCGGTGTTCGATCATCACCCCCTTGGGTTGTCCAGTGGAGCCGGAGGTGTAGATCATGTAGGCCAGATGCTGGCCTTCCAGCCCTGGAGCCAGCGGCGCGTCGCTGGTCGCGGTTTCGCTGCCGCGCAGCACTTCATCGACGTTCACGCGGTGGCAATCGTCGGCCAGCGCCAGTTCCAGCGGCGCGTCGGCCAGCGTCAGCAGCGCCAGCGGGGCGCTGTCGTCGAGCATGTAGGCCAGGCGCTGCGCCGGATAGGCCGGATCCAGCGGCACGTAGGCACCGCCGGCTTTGAGTACGGCGAAAAGGGCGACGATCAGTTCCGGACTACGGCGCAGATGGATGCCGACCCGCGCCTCAGGTCCGACGCCCAGCGCTTGCAGGCGCCGCGCCAGGTGATTGGCCTGGCGGTCGAGCTCGGCGTAGCTGAGCCGGCGGCCCTTGCAATGCACTGCCAGGGCCTGCGGGGTCTGCCGGGCCTGGGCCTCGAAGCGCTCGTGGAGCAGGGCACGCTGGGGCTGGGGACGCGCCGTGGCGTTGAACCGGGCCAGTTGCGCGAGTTCCGCTGGCGGCAGCACATCCAGGGTTCGGGCCAGACGTTGCGGGCTACTGTCCAGGGCTTGCACCAGGCTGGCGAGGGCTTGTTCCAAGAATCCCCGCGCCCGCTGCGCACCCACCGAACCGGCAATCTGTGCGGTGATGCCAAAGCCCTGGCCGAGATCGTCCACCGAGAAGGTGAAGGGGTAGTTCGTGCGCTCGGCGGTGCTCAGCACCTGCATGCCAGCGACGCTCTGGTGAGGCGTGTCCTCCAGGCTGTAGCGAAAATTCAGCAACGCGCAAAACAGCGGCGTTCCCGCCGCCACGCCACTGCAGCGCTGGGCCAGCGTCAGTGGCGCGTGCTCATGCTCAAGCAGGCCCAGCAGCGCCTGATGGGTTTGCTGCAGGCTGTCGATTACCGAAGTCTGCGCGAAGCCGATGCGCAGCGGCAGGGTGTTGATGAACACTCCCAAGGCCTGGTCCGCCCCCTCGATCCCCTGCAGACGACCCAGCAACACGGTGCCGAACACCACGTCGGCGCGGCCCGTGGCCTTGCCCAATACCAACGCCATGGCCAGGTGGAACAGGCTGGCGACGCTCACCTGGTGCCGGCGTGCCGTTTGCCGCAGGGCCAGCGCCAGCGTCGGGTCGAGGACGCCCCGGGCTTCGTCCAGGGCTCCGGTGTTCTGCACGTCCAGCAGGCCGAACGGCGCGGTGGGTTCGCTGACGTCCGCCAGCATGGCTTCGAAAAACTGTTGTTGGCGGGCGCTGTCCTGGCCGTGCCGGGCGTGGGCAACAAAGGCGCGGAACGGCACCGGCTCGCGCAGTTGCGCGGCACGACCCTGCTGGATCAGCACGATTTCCTCGACCATCCGCTCCAAGGTGGTGTGGTCCAGCACCAAGTGATGGTGCAGCACTTGCAGCAGCCAGCGTTGCCCGGCGGCGTCGAAGGCCTTGACGACCCGCAGCAGGGGCGCCTGGCGGATATCCAGGCGGCGCTGCCGTGGATGGGTGTGCGCCTGCAACTGGGCGAGGGCGTCGGCCTCGGTGATAGGCAGCACCTCGATGGGCAGCGACGCGTCACGCCAGACTACCTGCACCGGCTGTTCCAGACCTTCCCAGGCCAGGGCGGTACGCAGGATGTCGTGGCGGGCGATGACCTGTTGCAGCGCCTGGCAAAAACCGTCCAGGCCGGCTTCGTCGTCGAAGGCCAGGGTGGTGTGCAACAGGTAGGTGTCGCCTTCTTCCTGCAGCAGGGAGTGAAAGAACAAGCCTTCTTGCAGAGGCGCCAGGGGGTAGATGTCCTGCACGTTGGCAGCGCCACCCTCGACCTGGGCCACGATGGCGTCGATCTGCGCCTGGGTCAGTTCCACCAGGGGCAGCAGCTCAGGGACGATACGGCTGCAGCCAGGAGGTATCGTCGCCTGCAGCGATGCAAGCTTAAGACTCGGGACCGCCGAGCGCTGTGCCAGGCAGTCGGCCAGCGCGGCGACACTGGGGGCGCTGAACAGTGTGCGTACATCCAGCGGCCAGCCTTGTACCCGCAGCTGTTCCACCAGTTGCACCGCCAGCAACGAATGCCCGCCCAGGGCAAAGAAGTTGTCCTGTCGACCGACTCGCGGCACCCCGAGGACCTCGGCCCACAGCTCGGCGAGGCGGGTTTCCACTGGCCCTTGGGGCGCTTCGTAGCAGTGCAGGGCGAAGTGCTGCTCGTCGGGCTCGGGCAGGGCGTGGCGGTCGAGCTTGCCGTTGGCGGTCAGCGCGAAACCTTCCACCTGGACGAAAGCCGCCGGCAGCATGTAGTCCGGCAGCACGGCCGCCAGGCGGGCGCGCAAGGCGTTGGGCGCTTGCGCCTCGGTGGCGCTGAAGTAGGCCAGCAGGCGCTGCTGGGCATCGGCCAGCACCACCGCCTCGCCGATCCCCGGCAGTGCCTTGAGCTGGGCTTCGATTTCTCCCAACTCGATGCGAAAGCCGCGGATCTTCACCTGGAAATCATTGCGACCCAGAAACAGCAGCACGCCGTCGGCGCGCCAGCGCACCAGGTCGCCGGTGCGGTACAAGCGTGCCCCGGGCGCCTGGCTGAAGGGGTTGGCGACGAAGCGTTCTGCGCTCAGTTGCGGTTGATTCAGGTACCCCAGGGCGAGCCCATCACCACCGACGTAGAGCTCGCCGGCCACCCCGATCGGCACTGGGCGGCGCTGTTCATCCAACACGTAGACCTGGGTGTTGCCCACGGGCCGGCCGATGGGAATGTCACCGGCCAACGCGTCCTCGAGGGTGATGGGGTGAGTGGTGGTGAAGGTGGTGTTTTCCGTCGGCCCGTAGCCGTTGAGCAAGTGTTGGGGCGGCGAATGGCGCAGGACCTTTTCGATGCGCCGCGGATCGAGCACGTCGCCGCCGACCATCAGGTAGCGCAGCGCGCCAAAGGCCGGCGCCAGGGCCTCGGCGTACTGATGGAACAGCCCGGCGGTGAGCCAGAGCACGCTGACTTCGTGGTGCAGCAGGTGCTCGTTGAAGCGGGCCGCGTCCAGCAGTGTTTCCCTGGGGCAGACCACCAGGCAACCGCCGTTGAGCAGCGCACCCCAGATCTCCAGGGTACTGGCGTCGAAGGCCGGGTTGGCGGCGAGGGCGAAGCGGTCCTGGGCGGTGAACTCGGCGAAGCCATTGTTGCGCACCAGCCGGGTGATGGCACGGTGCGGCACCTGAACGCCCTTGGGCGTTCCGGTGGAACCGGAGGTGTACATGATGTAGGCCGGCGCCTCGCTCGACACTGTGACAGGCTGACGCGGCGGGGTGGGTTCGCCCGCGCTCGTAAGGCGATCCCAAGGGCACAAAATCTGGTAGCCCATACCTTGCACCGGCGCGTCCGGGTTGTCACAGAGCAGCCAGGCGCTGGCACAGTCGTCCAGCAACGCGCGTTGACGCTGCGGCGGGGTGGCGGTGTCGATGGGCACGTAGGTCGCGCCGTTTTTCAGGATCGCCAGGACCGCCGTGGCCAAGCGCGGGCCGCGCGCAAGGCTCAGGGCGACCCGGGCGCCCGGGGTGACGCCGTGCTCGGCCAACCAGTGCGCCAACTGCTCGGCCTGTTGGTCGAGCTGGCGGTAACTGAGCAAGTGGTCGCCGTCCTGCACCGCGGTGGCGTCGGGCCGGCGCTGGGCCTGGGCCTCGAACAGACGGTGCAGGGGCTCGTCGGCAGGGTAATCGCGGATGGTTTCATTGAATCCGTGGAGCACCTGCCGACGTTCATCCGCGCCGAGGATCGACAGCGCGTGGAGCGGCAGCTGGTCGTTCTCAGCCATCGCCTGCAACGTGGCGCACAGCGCCTGCCAGTGACGCTCGACGGTGCCGGGGTCGAACAGCGCCGTGGCGTAGGCCAGCCGACCGCCGATCGCACCATCGCGTTCATACAGGTTCAGGGTCAGGTCGAACTTGGCGCTGTCCTCATCGGTGGACAGCGGGGTCACTTCCAGGTCGTCCAGCGCCAGGCTCGGCTGCGGAGCATTCTGCCAGGCCAGCACGACCTGGAAGATCGGACTGTGGGCCAACGAACGCGACGGGTTCAAGGCTTCCACCAATTGCTCGAAAGCCAGGTCCTGATGGGCCTGGGCATCCAGCGCAGTGCGTCGCACTTGGGCCAGCAGCTCGCCGACCTGGCTGACCCGGTCGAGGCGCACCCGCAAGGCCTGGGTGTTGACGAAGAAGCCGATCAGCGGCTCGACCTCGGCACGGGTGCGATTCGCCAGCACCGAGCCGATGACCAGGTCATCCTGCCCCGACAACCGGCCAAGGACCACCGACCAGGCGGCCAGCACGGTCATGAACAATGTCGTGCCGTGGCGTTCGTTCAAGTGCTTGAGGGACCGCACCAGCGCGGCGTCGATGCTCAGCTCCAGGCTGGCACCGGTGAAGTCCTGTCGGGCCGGGCGCGGCCGGTCCAGGGCCAGGTTCAACGAAGGGGGCGCGTCGGCCAGCTGGGTGCGCCAGTAGTTCAATTGCTCAGCGATGCGTTGCGCCTGGCGCGGGGAGCGTTGCCATAGGGCGTAGTCGGCGTACTGGATGGCCAGCGGTGGCAGCGGATCGGCTTGCCCCCGGCAAAAAGCCCGGTACAGCTCGCTCAACTCCCGGGTCAGCACGCCCAGAGACCAGGCGTCGCCGACAATGTGGTGCAGGGTCACCAGCAGGACGTGCTCCTGCTCGGCCAGGCGCAACAGGCGGGTGCGAAACAGCGGGCCGCCGGTCAGATCGAAAGGCGCCTGGGCTTCAGCGATGTAATGGGCCTGCAACTGGGCTGGCGACTGATCCCGCAGGTCGTGGCACGGCATCACCAGCGAATGCCCGGGATCCACCACCTGGCACGGCTCCCCGCCGTCGGAAACAAAACGGCTGCGCAAGGCTTCGTGCCGCTCGACGATGCGCGCCAGCGCGGCGCCCAGGGCCGCTTCATTCAGCTCGCCGCGCAGCCGCAGGCCTCCGGCCATGTGGTAGGCCGCGCTGGCCTGGGCATCCAGGTGGGCGATGAACCACAGGCGTTGTTGGGCAAATGACAACGGCAGCCGCGCCGGCCGTGGACCGGCCGGGATCGGCGCCGCGCCTTGGAGCCCGGCCGCGCCCAGGGCTTCGATGGCCCGTGCCTGGCGTTGCAGCGTCGGGTGATCGAACACGCTGGCCAAGGGCAGTTCGACACGCAATTGCTGACGCAGTTGGGAAACCAGCTGCACCGCCAGCAGAGAGTGGCCACCGGCCTGGAAAAAATGCTCGTCGCGGCCGATCCGTGGCCTGCCCAACAGGCGCCCCCAGATCGTCGCCAGTTGGTTTTCCAGCGGACCCAGGGGCGCTTCGAAGTGTCCGCTGGCGGCCTGTTCCGGTGCCGGCAGCGCGCTGCGATCGAGCTTGCCATTGGGCGTCAGTGGCAGGGCGGGCAGGGCCACGTAGGCGCTGGGTTGCATGTACTCGGGCAGTACCGCCACCAGGGCGTCGCGCAGTATCGCCTCGTCAGGCGCCGCTTTCGGCTGGGCCACCCAATACGCCACCAGCCGCGCATCGCCGCTTGGCTCCTGACGAGCCACGACCACGGCATGCTGCACCCCGGGAACACGTGTCAGGGCGCTTTCGATTTCGCCCAGTTCGATACGATAGCCGCGCACCTTGACCTGGAAGTCGTTGCGCCCCAGGTAGAGCAGTTGTCCATCCCCGGTCCAGCGACCAAGGTCGCCGGTGCGGTACATCCGCGCGCCGGGCTGGGCTGCGAAGGGGTCCGGGAGGAAGCGCTCCTCGGTCAGCGCCGGCCGGTTCAGGTAACCCCGAGCGACACCGGCGCCGCCGATGTACAGCTCGCCCACCACGCCCCGGGGCACCAGTTGCCGGTGCGCATCGAGCAGGTAGACCTGGGTGTTGTCCAGCGGTCGACCGATGCCCGGTACGAAGCCCTCGGCGCGGTCCATCGCCACCCAGGTCGAATAGGTGGTGGTTTCCGACGGTCCATACAGGTTGCACAGGCGCTGCACTTCACTGTGGTCGAAGATCCTTTGCACCAGGTCCTGCTTGAGTGGTTCGCCGGCCAGGTTGACCACCCGCGTCGAGGCCGGGATCGCCGCGGCCCCCACCAGCGCATCGAGCGCCGAGGGCACGCTGTTGATCAGTGTGACTGGAACCGGACGGTCGAGCAGGGCCAGGGCATTGGTGGCCAGGTGCAGGGTCGCACCGGCGGCCAAGGGCACGAAATACTCGAAGACCGCCAGGTCGAAGTTGATCGAGGTGGCAAACAGACTGTCGCGCAGACTTTCGGCATCGAAGGTGCGCAGCGCCCAGTGCAACAGGTTGCAAGCATTGCGGTGCTCGATCATCACGCCCTTGGGCAGGCCGGTGGAACCCGACGTATAGATCACGTAGGCCAGGTGCGCGCCGGTCAGGCCCAGGCGCGCCGGGTCCGGGTTGTCGGCCGGTTGCTCGGCCAGAAGGGCCTGGGTCTGCGGATCATCCAGGCACAGGGCGGCGCAACCCGCCGGCGCCGTCACGCTGGCTTGCAGTGCGGTGGTGGTCAGCAACGCCTGGGGCGCGCTGTCTTCGAGCATGTGCGACAGCCGCTCGCGCGGATACGCCGGGTCCAGCGGTACATAGGCCGCACCGGCCTTGAGGATGCCGAGCAGGGCGACCAGCAGATGCGGGCCACGCTCCAGGCAGATCGCTACCCGGCTGTCCGGCTGCACGCCGGCGCCCAGCAACAGGTGGGCAAGGCGATTGGCCTGGGCGTTGAGCGCTCCATAGGTCAACGGGCTGGCGCCATCGGCCGCGTCGAAACGCGCGGCGATGGCTTGGGGCTGGCGTTCGGCCTGACGTTCCAGGGCCAGGTGCAACAGGTCCCGCTCGGGCAGCGGCCGGGCAGTAGCGTTGAACGTGCGCAGCAGTTGCTCACGCTCCGCCTCCGGGAGTATCGAAAGATGGCAGGCCAGGCGCTGGGGTGAGTCTTCCAGCGCGGCGAGCAGGTTATCCAGGGCCGTTTGCAGCCAGCTAAGCACCGGGGCCGCGCCCACCAGGGGATCGATTTGCAGGCTCAGCGAAAACCCATCGCCCAGGTCGTCCACCGACAGGTTGAAGGGATAGTTGGTGCGTTCCTCACCGCCCAGAACCTGCATGCCATCGAGCACCGGGGCATGCCCCTGGGCCGTGCTGTGCCGGTAGTTGAGCAGCGCCGAGAACAGCGCCGTGCCGTTGGGCAGCGCGCTGCAGCGTTGGGCCAGGCCCAAGGGCGCGTGCTCATGGGCGATCAACCGGCTGAGTAACCCATGGGTGTCGCGCAGGGCTTGCCTCACCGGCACCGCCAGGCGCACCCGCAACGGCAACGTATTGATGAACAGGCCCATGGCAGTGGCCGCTTCGGCGGCGCCCAGCAGGCGACCGAACATCACCGTGCCGAACACCACGTCGTCACGGCCGCTGGTCTTACCCAGCACCAAGGCCCAGGCCAGATGGAACAGACTGGCGCTGCTGACTTCCAGGCGGCGCGACAGTTCGCGGATGCGCCGGCTCAGATCCAGCGCCAGCGGCGCTTCCAGGGTCTGCACCTGGCTGCCGTCGCCGCGCACATCGAGCAGCCCGCAGGGCGCGGTGGGCTCGTCGATATCGCCAAGCAGCTCGGTGAAGAATGCCGCGTGTTGCGCTTCGCTCAGGCCCTGGCGGGCGCGGACCACGAAATCACGGAACGGGCGTGGCGGTTGCAGGTCGGCCAGGCGGCCCTGCTGGATCGCCGCGACCTCGCTCACCAGCCGCTCCAGCGATGTATGGTCCATCACCGCATGGTGGTGCAGCAGTTGCAGCAGCCAGCGACCGTTTGCCGGATCCGCTGCAGCCACCGCGCGCATCAGGGGTGCCTGGCGCAGGTCCAGCCGATGCTCCCTGGGATCGGTCCAGGTGCGCAGCGCGGTGGCCACGTCGCCCGCGGGCGGGTGGAACAGTTCCAGTGTCAGCGGAGCCTGACGCCACACCACCTGGACTGGCGCGTCGAGACCTTCCCAGGCCAGCGCGGTGCGCAGGATGTCGTGGCGGGCGATGGCCTGGTTGAGAGCGTCCATGAAGCGGCGCAGGCGCGGTTCGTCATCGAAGGCCAGTAGCACGTGCAGCAGGTAGGTATCGCCACGTTCCTGAAGCAGGTGGTGGAAAAGGATGCCGGCCTGCAGGGGCACCAGCGGGTAGATGTCCTGGATATTGGCGGCACCGCCCGGAACGCTGGCGACGATGCCCTCGATCTGAGCCGCCTCGAGCTGGCAAAGGTCGAGCAACACCGGGTTGATGGCGGTGGTGCCCGCCGGCAGTCCGCTGGTGCCGGCGGGCTGCGCCGCAGGCTGGCGCAGGGCTTCGATCAGCGCCGGCTTGTGGCTGCGCAGGAGGGCGATCAGCGCCTGGTCGGCCAGCACTTCATCGTCGGCCACCACCGAAAGTTGGTCGCCGCGCAACGACAGGGTCACGCCGCGGTGTTTGAGCAGAGCCAGCAATTGATCCGCAGTCACAGGAGCAGTTCCTTCAATGGAGTCGTGGCCGCGGCCAGACCAGCAAGGGTCGGTGCGGTGAACAATTGGCTGATGTCGACCCGCAGGTGGTGCTGGCGCATGCGCTCCACCAGCCCCATGGCAATCAGCGAGTGGCCGCCGAGGGCGAAGAAGTTGTCGTGCCGGCTGACCCGCTCGACGTTCAGCAGCTCGCACCAGATGGCCGCCAGGGCTATCTCGATGTCGCCTTGGGGGGCTTCGTAACGGGTTTGCACGTACGCCTGGGCGTCGGGTTCGGGCAGGGCATTGCGGTCGAGCTTGCCGTTGGCCGTCAAGGGCAGGCTATCCAGGCGCACATAGGCGCTGGGCAGCATCGACTCAGGCAAGCGTTCGCCCAGGGCCGTCCGCGCCTGTGCCGGCGTCGGTGGCGCGTCGCCCATCAGGTACGCGATCAGTCGGGCCACGCCATGGCGATCGGGACGACCGACCACCACCGCTTGCCGAACACCGGGCAGCGCCAACAGATGGCTTTCGATCTCCCCCAGCTCGATGCGGTGCCCATGGATCTTCACCTGGAAGTCGGTGCGGCCAAGGTAGCTGAGGCTGCCATCGAGCTCCCAGCGACCGAGGTCGCCGGTGCGGTAGAGACGCGCGTCGGGCTGGGTCGAGAACGGGTCGGCGATGAACCGCTCCCGGGTTAGCGCCTCGCGCTGCCAGTAGCCACGGGCCACGCCTCGGCCGCCAATGTGGATTTCACCCACCACCCCCAGCGGCGCGCGCCGACCGTGATGATCGAGCACGTGCACCTGAGTATTGGGCAGGGGCAGGCCAAGGCTGGGCAGCGGATGCTGATCCAGCCAGGCGCTGGTGGTGTCGACCGTACACTCGGTCGGGCCGTAGACGTTCAGCACCCGCACGCCAGGCTCGCCGGCCAGTTGCTGCCAGAGCTCTGCGGGGACGGCCTCGCCGCCGAGCAGCAGGCGGCGGGGCAGCGGCTGGGGCAGGGCCAGCGTCTGGCGATGCTTGAGCAGCGCTTGCAACTGGGTCGGGGTGCAGTCGAATAGGGTTACCTGCCGGCTCCGCAGGTAATCGAGCAGGGCCGCTGCGTCCAGGCGCACGCGTTTTGGAATCAACACCAGGCAGTGGCCGCTCAGCCACTGACACAACTGCTGGACTGAGGCATCGAAGGCCACCGAGGCGTTGAGCGAGCAGCGCGTACCGGCCGGCAGGTCTGCCAGACGCTGGTGCAACCCGGCCCAGAGGTTGAGCACCGAGCGGTGCTCGACCATGACGCCCTTGGGCTGGCCGGTGGAGCCTGAGGTGTAGATCAAATAGGCGAGGTCGCTGGGCTGGGTGCCGATGTGCGGATCGTCGGTAGCGGCCTGCTGCCAGGTGGCAGGAACGGCATCCAGGCAGATCAGCGGCCCGGCGTCGAATGCCGGCAGCCCCTCGCGCACTCGCTCCTGGGAGAGCAGCGCCGCCGGAGCGCTGTCTTGCAGCATGAAGGCCAGCCGCGGAGCCGGATAATCAGGGTCCAGCGGCACATAGGCGCAGCCGGCTTTCCACACCGCCAGCAAGGCGATCGCCAGGTGCGCCTCGCGGTCCAGGCACACCGCGACCCGTTGTCCGGGGCGTACGCCCTGGTCCAGCAAGTGATGGGCCAGGCGGTTGGCCTGTTCATCGAGCTGTCGAAAGCTCAGTTGGCGGTGCTCGTCGATCAGCGCAAGGGCGTCGGGGCGGCGAGCGGCCTGCTCGGCGAAGCGCCCGTGCAGGGTGCCGTCGGGCGCTGACACGGAGAGCACTGGGTTGAGGCGATTCAACCGGGCCTGCTCGGCGGCCGGCAATACGTCCAATGACTGGATGTGCCCATCGTCGGTCTGTTCCAGTGCATCCACCAGGGCGTGCAGGGCCGCCAGCATGAAGCTCAGCAGCCGTTCCGGCGCATGGTCGGGGTGGGTCTGGGCGGTCAGCTGGAAACCTTCGCCCAGATCGTCCACCGCCAGGTTGAAGGGGTAATGGGTTCGCTCCTCGCTGTGCAGCAGGGTCATCCCGGGCATGGCTTGGTGCACATTGGCCTGGCCGGCATGGCTGTAGCGGTAATTGAACAAGGCGCTGAACAACGCCGTCCCCGGCGCTACCGCGCTGCAACGCTGGGCCAGGGCCAGCGGGGTCTGCTCGTGGCAGAGCAGACCGTTGAGGGTGTCCTGGACCTGCCGCAGGATGGCGAGGACGCCGCCGTCCAGGCGCACCCGCAGTGGAAGGGTGTTGATGAACAGGCCCAAGGTCCGGTCGGCGTGGGCGCCAGCCTGCAGGCGGCCGAACAGTACCGTGCCAAAGACCACATCGTCGCGCCCACTCAGGCGCCCCAGCACCAGGGCCCAGGCCAGGTGGCAGACACTCGCCGCGCTCACCCCGTGGGCTTCGGCCTGGCGACGCAGGCGGCGCGCCAGCTCCGGCGCCAGCGGCTGCTGGTGTTCCAGGGCCTGCCAGCGGGGATCGGTTTGCAGGTCAAGGTCGAAGGGCAGGGTGGGTTCATCCAGATCGCCCAACTGCTCGCTGAAAAAAACGCGGGCGGCGGCCACCGCTTCTGGGCGCCGGGCCTGGGCCACCAAGGCTCGGGTGCCGGTGGGCGGCGGCAGGTCCGCCGGGCGCCCGCCCTCGATCAGGGCGATCTCTTCGATCATCAATTCCAGGGAGGTGTGATCGACCGCCACATGGTGATGCAACAGCAGCAACAACCAGCGCTCCTGCGCCGGGTCAAAGGCCACTCGGGCCTCGATCAGCGGGGCCTGTCGCAGGTCGAGGCGGTAGTGGCGCGGGTCAGCACTGGCCTGCAGCCGCGCCGCGATGTCGTCACCCTCCAGCGCCAGGTACCGAGGCGTGAACGCGACCTGCCGCAGCACCACCTGCACGGGTTCCTCCAGGTCCTCCCAGAGCACCAGGGTGCGCAGTGCGTCGTGCCGGCCGACGACCTGGCCCAGCGCCGCGCAGAAACGTTGCAGGCGCGCCTCGTCGGTGAAGGCCAGCAGGCTGCGCAGCACATAACGATCGCCCTCGCGCTGGGCGCGGTGGTGATAGAGCATGCCCTCCTGCAAGGGGCCCAATGGATAAATGTCCTGGATATTACCGGCGCCGCCGGGCACTCGCGCTGCGATCAGGTCGATCTGCGCCTGGGAAAGGGTCACCAGATCCAGCATCTGCGGGGTGATGCGGGCGCACGGGGTCGGGATGGCGCTCACGCTTGGTGCCGGCGCTGGAGCGCTGGCCAGGTTTTCCAGGCGCAGGGCCTGGGCGGCCAGTGTCGAGCGTTCGAACACGCTGCGTATGTCCAGGTCCCAGCCATTGCGGCGCAACTGTTCGAGTAATTGCACCGCCAGCAGCGAATGCCCGCCAAGGCTGAAGAAGTCGTCGTCACGGCTGATTTCCGAGACGCCCAGCACCTGGCTCCAGATGGCCGCCAGCCGCCGTTCGGTGTCCCCTTGCGGCGGCTGCCTGGCGGCACTGCTGGCCTGCGCCTCGGGCAGCGGCAAGGCCTGGCGATCAAGTTTGCCGTTGGGCGTCAGTGGCAGTTGCTCCAATGCGACGCAGGCGCTGGGCAGCATATAGTCCGGCAAGCGGCTTTCCAGATAGGCGCGTACTTCAGCCAAGTCCGGAACGGGCGTGGTCGAGTCCTGCGTTATCAGATAGGCCACCAACCGCGGATCACCGGCAGGGCCGGGCTGCGCCAGCACCACCGCTTCGCGCACCGCCGGCATGCTCAGCAACTGCGTTTCGATCTCCCCGAGTTCGATGCGGAACCCGCGTACCTTGACCTGGAAGTCGTTGCGTCCCAGGTAATCCAGCGAACCATCGGCTCGCCAGCGCCCCAGGTCACCGGTGCGGTACATGCGCGCCTGGGGATCGTCGACGAAGGGGTCGGACAAAAAACGCTCTTGGGTCAGTTCGGCACGATTGAGATAACCCCGCGCCACGCCTGCTCCGCCGATGTAGATCTCACCGGCCACGCCCAATGGCACCGGCTGGCGATGACGGTCGAGCAGGTAGACACGGGTGTTGTCCAGGGGCCGGCCGATGCCGGGCCGGTAGCCCCCGGCACGGTCCATCGACAGCCAAGTGGAATAGGTGGTGGTTTCCGTTGGCCCATAGAGATTGCAGACCCGTTGCGTCGCACTGCGGGCGAACAATTGTTCCACCAATCGCGGCTTGAGCGGTTCGCCCGCCAGGTTGACCACCCGGGTGCTGTCCGGGACAGCGCCGACCCTGACCAGTTCTTCCACCGCCGAGGGGACGCCGTTGATCAGCGACACAGGGCAGGGTTGGGCCACCAACGCCAGGGCGTTCTCCACGAGGTGCAGGGTCGCGCCGGCGGCGAGCGGGGCGAAGCATTCGAAGACTGCCAGGTCGAAGTTGATCGAAGTGGCGAACAGGCTGCGGCGCCATTCCTCGGTGTCGAAGCTGCGTAGCGCCCAATGCAGCAGGTTGCAGGCGTTGCGGTGCTCGATCATCACCCCCTTGGGCACGCCGGTGGAGCCCGAGGTGTAGATGACGTAGGCCAGGTGCGCTGGGCCCAGGTCCGCTACCCTGGGGTTTTCCGTGGGCAGGGTCGCCAACCGGTCTCGCAACTGCGCTGCATCCAGGTGCCAGCATTCGACCGCCGTGGTCGGTAACCCACTGGCCACGGCCTGGCTGCTCAGGACCAGCCGTGGCGCGCAGTCTTCGAGCATGTGCGCAAGGCGCGCCGCCGGGTAGTTGGGGTCCAGCGGTACGTAGGCCGCGCCGGCCTTCAAGGTGGCGAGCAGGGCGACCAACAGGTCTGGACCACGTTGCAGGCTGATCGCTACCCGGTCATCGGGGCGCACCCCGGCCGTCAGCAGGGCGTGGGCCAATTGGTTCGCCTGCTGATTAAGCTGGGCATAGCTGAGCTGGGCTCCCGCGGCCGTTTCGAACTGCGCTGCCACGGCGTCGGGATGCAGTGCCGCCTGCCGCTCGAAGGGCTGGTGCAGCAGGGTGTCCCATGGATGCGCCTGCCGTGTGGCGTTGAACGCTTCCAGCAGTTGCTGGCGTTGCTCCAGAGGTAGGATGTCCAAGGCACAGGCACGGGTGGCCGGTGCGGTTTCCAGGGTCTGTGCAACCACCTCCAAGGCCCGAATCATTTGCGCAAGGACCGCGTCGACGCAGACTGAACGATGGACCTGTCCGGTCAGGGCAAAGCCTTCGCCGAGGTCATCGATGGACAGGCAGAACGGGTAGTTGCTGCGTTCCTCGCTGCCCAGCAGGCGCACCCCGGGCAGGTCGAACTCTGGGCGGGCCGAGCGTTGTGCCTGGCTGTGGCGAAAATTCAGCAGCGCTGAGAACAACGCTGCCTGGGTCGGCAGCGCCGTGCAACGTTGGGCCAGGGCCAGTGGCGCGTGTTCATGGGCGAGCAGTTCGGTCAGTCGTTCATGGGTCTGGCGCAAGGCACTGTACAGGGGCGTGTCGAGGTCGATGCGCAGGGGCAGGGTATTGATGAACAGCCCCAGGGCCTGCTCCACCTGCTGGCCGGCACTGAAGCGGCCGAACAGCACCGTACCGAAGACCACGTCGTCGCGGCCGCTGGCCTTGCCCACCAGCATTGCCCAGGCCAAGTGGAACAGGCTGGCGACGCCTACC
This sequence comes from Pseudomonas sp. NFACC04-2, assembly GCF_900119265.1. Lineage (NCBI taxonomy): Bacteria > Pseudomonadati > Pseudomonadota > Gammaproteobacteria > Pseudomonadales > Pseudomonadaceae > Pseudomonas > Pseudomonas sp. NFACC04-2. The sequence goes on along the minus strand of NZ_FPJC01000002.1, from coordinate 192,209 downwards.
GCCTGGGTCTTGGCCAGTTGCCGCAGGCGACGGGCCAGGGCGGGGTCGAGTGAGCGCTGGGCCTCGCGGTTGTCGCGGCCCGAGCCCTGGATGTCGTGCAGCGCGTAGGGCAGGGTCGGTTCGTCGAGCCCGCCGAGCAGCCGCTGAAAATAGGCCTCGGCGCTGGCCTGGCGCCGGTGCTCGCGGGCCTGGGCGACGAACCGGCGAAACGCCACGGTCGGAGGCAGTGGATGCCCCGGATCTTGCATCAAGGTGCGGACTTCGCCGAACAACAGCGCCAGGGTGGCGTGGTCGATGGCCAGGTGGTGGTGGACCAACTGCAACTGCCATTGGCCGCTGGATGCGTCGAAGCGCACATAGGCCTGGGCCAGGGGCGCACGGCGGATGTCCAGGGGCTGTTCGGCGAAGGCATCGCCTGCCGACAGCCAGACCACCGGCAGGGGCGCCTCGCGCCAGACCACTTGCACCGGCTCGTCCAGGCCTTCCCAGAGCACGGCGCTGCGCAGGATGTCATGGCGGGCGATCACCTGATCGAAGGCGGCGATGAAGGCGTCCAGCCGTGGGCGGCTGTCGAAGGCCAGCGTCGCGCGTAACAAGTAAGCGTCGTCGGCCGGTTGCAGCAGGTGCTGGAACAGCAAGCCTTCCTGCAGGGGCGCCAGGGGGTAGATGTCCTGCACGTTGGCGGTGCCGCCTTCCACCGCCGTCACGATCAGGTCGACCTGAGGCTGTGGCAGACTGAGTAATGGCAGCATGGCCGGGGTGATGCGTTTGCAGTCCGGCGCGATGGCGGATGCCTCAGGCAGCGCCTGTGATTTGGCCGGACCAAGCGGGTTCTCCAGCAGCAATACCAGATTGAGCAGGTTCGCCGCGCTGAACAAGGTCCCCACGTCCAGCTGCCAGCCTTCGGCCCGCAACTGCTCGACCATCTGCACCGCCAGCAACGAATGCCCGCCGAGGGCGAAGAAGTTGTCTTGCCGACCGACCCGCGGCACCCCGAGGACCTCGGCCCACAGCTCGGCGAGTCGGGTTTCCACTGGCCCTTGGGGCGCTTCGTAGCAGTGCAGGGCGAAGTGCTGCTCGTCGGGCTCGGGCAGGGCGTGGCGGTCGAGCTTGCCGTTGGCGGTCAGCGCGAAACCTTCCACTTGGACGAAAGCCGCCGGCAGCATGTAGTCCGGCAGCACGACCGCCAGGCGGGCGCGCAGGGCGGCGGGCGCTTGCGCCTCGGTGGCGCTGAAGTAGGCCAGCAGGCGCTGCTGGGCATCGGCCAGCACCACCGCCTCGCGGATACCCGGCAGGGCCTTGAGCTGGGCTTCGATTTCCCCCAACTCGATGCGAAAGCCACGGATCTTCACCTGGAAATCATTGCGGCCCAGAAACAGCAGCACGCCGTCGGCGCGCCAGCGCACCAGGTCGCCGGTGCGGTACAAGCGTGCCCCGGGCGCCTGGCTGAAGGGGTTGGCGACGAAGCGTTCTGCGCTCAGTTGCGGTTGATTCAGGTACCCCAGGGCGAGCCCATCACCACCGACGTAGAGCTCGCCGGCCACCCCGATCGGCACTGGGCGGCGCTGTTCATCCAGCACGTAGACCTGGGTGTTGCCCACGGGCCGGCCGATGGGAATGTCACCGGCCAACGCGTCCTCGAGGGTGATGGCGTGAGTGGTGGTGAAGGTGGTGTTTTCCGTCGGCCCGTAGCCGTTGAGCAAGTGCTGGGGCGGCGAATGGCGCAGGACCTTTTCGATGCGCCGCGGATCGAGCACGTCGCCGCCGACCATCAGGTAGCGCAGCGCGCCAAAGGCCGGCGCCAGGGCCTCGGCGTACTGATGGAACAGCCCGGCGGTGAGCCAGAGCACGCTGACTTCGTGGTGCAGCAGGTGCTCGTTGAAGCGGGCCGCGTCCAGCAGTGTTTCCCTGGGGCAGACCACTAGGCAGCCGCCGTTGAGCAGTGCGCCCCAGATCTCCAGGGTACTGGCGTCGAAGGCCGGGTTGGCGGCGAGGGCGAAGCGGTCCTGGGCGGTGAACTCGGCGAAGCCATTGTTGCGCACCAGCCGCGTGATGGCACGGTGCGGCACCTGCACGCCCTTGGGCGTTCCAGTGGAACCGGAGGTGTACATGATGTAGGCGACATCGCCGGCCTCGCGGGTCGGGTGGGATTCAGCCAATACATGGTCTGGCGCTGCAACGTCAATGAAGCGGACGTTTTCCAGTGCGGGCCGATCGTCACCCGCCACCAGCAGCCAGGCGCTGCCACAGTCTGCCAGTACCCGCGCCTGATGGGCCGTCGGGGCCTCTCGGTCGATGGGGACGTAGCATGCGCCGCGCTTGAGGATCGCCAGGATCGACACGATCAGCGTCGCGCCCCGGGCCAGGCACAGCGCCACTGCATCACCGGCGCCAATCCCATAGGCCGCCAAATGCCCAGCCAGGCGCTCGGCCCGTTGGTCGAGCTGGCGATAGCTCAGGGTCTGCGCGCCGTCCAGCAGCGCACACGCATCGGGGCGCCGTTGCACCTGCCCGGCGAAGAGCACAGGCAGCGGTTCATCGGCCGGGTAGTCACGGCTGCTGGCATTGAAATCGCCAAGGATCTGCTGCTGTTCGGCTGTGTCCAGCAGCCCCCAGTCGCCCAGGGCCCGGGTTGGCTCGGCGAGGACCTGATCGGTCAAGCGCTCCAGGCGCCGCAGGTGCGTGGCCATCTGCTCGGCACTGAACAGTCGTGGGTCGTAGTTGAATTCCAGGAAGGGTTCGGCCTGGGCTTCGTAATGTCGCAGATAGATCGCCAACGGATAGCGCTCATAACCGTTGTGCCAGGTACGCAGAGCGCAGCGGGCTGAGGCAAGGTTGACGTCGCCGGGGTACTGTTCGACCGACAGCATCAGCTCGAACAACTGGCCGGGGTGGCCGGCGCGCGCCCGCAACTCACGATGCAGACTTTGCAGGGGGTAGCGTTGGTGGCGGTAGCTGCGCAGGGTCTGGCTGGTTACCTTTTGTACGGTCTCGACGAAGCTGGCGGCGGGGTCGACCTCGACCGTCAGCGGCAGCACCGAGGAGAACATGCCCACGGTCCGTTTCTGCAGGGGATTGCTACGGTTGTGCACCGGAACGCCAATGACCAGCCGCTCACGCTGGTCGGTCACCCGGCTAAAGTAGTCGGCCAGCAATGCGCTCAGACAATGGCTCAACGTCGCGCCCTGGGTTCTTGCCCACTGGGTCATGAGGGCCAGGCGCTGGTGGCCCAGGGTCCAGATCGCCTGGGCGCTGGGCTGCGGCTCGCTGGCGCTGGCCGGATCGCGGGACGGCGAAGCACTCTGGAACAACGGTTCCGGCAGTGCCGGGAACTGCTCCAGCCAGAAATCCCGTGCCTTGGCGTGGCGCGCCGAATCGAGGTAATCGCGGTCGCTGGCGACAAAGTTGCGATAGCCCTGAGCCAACGCCGGGTCCAGTTGGAGTGGCTCGTCGACGAACAGTTGGTTATAGGCGGCGCTGACAGCCCGGCCGACCAGGCCCACCGAAGTGCCGTCGCAGATCAGGTGGTGGTAGCGGCTGTTCCACAGCGCATGGGTGTCGGACAGTTGAAACCATTCCATGCCCCACAGAGGGTGCCCGCGGAGCGAGAACGGCGTGCGATTCAATTGCTCGATGGCGGCCATGGCCCGGTCCTCGGACTCACCGCGCCAATCGTGGAAGGTGAACGGCACCTGTAGGTGCTCGGCGACCTGCTGCTCCACCTGCCCGTCGCGGTCGCTGATCATCAGCCGCAATGCATCGAATTGGGCCACCACGGCTCGCAGCGCCGCGGCGAACAGGGCGTGGTCCACCGTGCCGTGGATTTCCACGGTTACGCCGATGTTGTAGGAGGGGGTGTCGGGCGATAGCAGTTGGTCGAGCCAGACGGATTGTTGCGTGGAACTCAACGAAATGCATCGCGGTTCGATCATGACACCTCCTTGTGCAGGGGTCGTGCCCCTGGGTCGACGCGGCAAGGCTTGTGGCCTGCGCGATACGGACCGGTCCTGTTTGGAAAAACAACGGCAGACTAGCCTCGACACCGCCCCTCGGCCGGGTATGGCCGCGCTGGAAACGGTTTTCCGGCGCCTTTCGATGGGGTGGGGCGGGCTCGATGCGCATTTAAAATAGCAGCGCTTTTGCAGATGGGAAGCACTTTTTTAATTGTTGTACGATGTCATATCGGAATTATTTTCTCGCCCCGCCGCGGGCTAGAGCTGCCGCGCAGGCTTGAGCCCGTGCGTTGCCTGATCGCTACTGGGGGCGGTCCCCGCCTCTTGCAGGCGGGGGGACATGAGAGGCGAGCGTAGGAGCGGCCCCTTGAATGGAACGGCGAACGGTGCAGCCCTGATTCTCAGCACCTTCCAGGATGAAACTGCCAGCGCGGCACACTGATCACCGATAACATCGATTTGAGCAACACGATTTGTAGCCAGGATCGGCAGAGCAAGGCCCGTGATTGCGAGCGATGTGCTCGCTTCATGCTGATTGCGATCATTAAAAAATACGCTTGCAGGCCTTGGTGCTCGGTCTACCTGGGCAACGTGTTGGAGCTGGCAGTGCAATTCTGCTCGGACTGGCGTTTGGCCTCGTCCGAGGATCGGCATTACTCGTTTTTCACCGCCATCAAAGCGTTCAATTCGCCATATGTGTGGGCTTTCAAGGTTTGGGTGTCGAGTTGGCCGTTGTCCAAGAAACTGCGGACCAATGCTCCCATGGCGCCGTGCAGAAACTCGGCGATGCTGGAGCCCGCGCTGAGTCGTCTGACGCCCAGACGCTTCAATTCGTCGGGGGAGGGCAGTCCGTCCCGGGACAGCAGGTTGACTGGCAGTTTGGTCTTCTGACAAAGGGTGGCAATTTCGTTTGAATCGACCACGCCAGCGGCAAACAGGCCGTCCGCCCCGGCGCTGGAATACAGTGCGGTGCGCTTCAAGAGTTCCCCCAGGCGTTGTTCGGCGGGGAAAAGGTTCTTCAGGTAGACGTCGGTCCGTACGTTGATGAACAGCTTGACGCCCGTTTGGTTTGCCACCTTTTTTGCAACGTCGATCTTGCGAGCCAGCAGCTCTGGAGAGCCCAGGCCGTCTTCGATGTTGATCCCGACGGCCCCGGCGGCGATGACTGTGTTGATCACTCGACCGACCTGCTCCAGATCATCGGAGTAGCCGCCTTCGATATCCACCGTGAGCGGTACGCTGAGCACCCGTGCCATCGACATGACGGTGGTGCTCAGGAGGTCGAGAGGCAACTTGTTGCCATCCTGATAACCATGAGACCAAGCCATTGCCGCGCTGCTGGTCGCTACCGCCTTGCCGCCCAGGCGTTCGACGATGCGCGCACCGCCCGCATCGGCCACATTGGCCAAGACCAGCAAGCCGTTCTGATGCAGATTGTGAAAAGCGGTATCCAGTGCAGTCATGACAATCCAATTCCTTTGAAGTTATGCTTTTAATGGCGAGGAGCGGCGCGTTAGGGGCCGGTTGTGCAATGCAGGTTGCTTGAGTATTGGACATCTGTGAGGTAGGAAACGGCGGTGCCTCAATGGGTATGATCCGTATGCCTATCTCAAGGACGTTCTCACGCGCCTGCCGACGCAGCGGGCGCGTGAGCTTACTGATCTGCTGTCTAGTAACTGGAAACCTTATAGCCGCCGCATTCTGCAAAGCAAATGCCTGTTGCAACTCTTTTCTGAACGGAACTCACTCGATCTCAGTGCTCATTGCGATTTCCTTGTACTGCTCCAGCTCAGCCATTCGCTGGCTCAGTGCTGCGTGGACACGTCCATAAGCACCGCTGCCTAACAGCAGACGTTTTGGCGCCGGTTCGGCTTCGGCGATCCCCAGCATGGCTTTGGCCATTTTCTGCGGATCTCCTGTCAGGGGGAAAGCACCACTGGCGACCGCTCTACGCACCTCGCCGGCAGGCGTCTGTTCGTATTCCGCCATCACCGGAGGGCTGACCAAGGCCGCGGCAAAGTTCGTACGAGTCGGGCCTGGCTCTACAAGGGTGAACTGAATGCCAAATGGTGCAACCTCCTGCGCGACCGATTCGACAAAACCCTCGATGCCCCATTTGCTGGCGTGGTAAAGGCTGAAGTTTGGATAAGCCAGTTGGCCGCCCTCCGACGACACTTGCAGAATTCGACCGCCCCCTTGCCGACGGAGAAAAGGCAGGCAAGCGCGAATCAACTGGATTGAGCCGACCAGGTTAGTTTGCAATTGCTGATCGATTTGTTCGTCACTGCATTCCTCGGCGGCGCCGAATAATGCGTATCCTGCGCTGCTGACCACGACATCAATGCGTTCTAGTTCAGTGAATGCACGGTTAACGACATTCCGAATGGTGGATGCGTCGTTCACATCCAGTGCCGCAGTCCACAGCCGCTCGCCGTAGCGCTGTTTCAAGTGACTGAGTGCTTGAGGTTCACGCAACGTAGCCGCCACGCGATCTCCTCGTTCCAGCAATTGCTCAACTACCGCCAAGCCGATGCCGGACGAGCTGCCAGTGACTAACCAGGTTTTATTCATCGGTATGTTCTCCTCAGAGCGAGCCGGAATGGCTTGCGAGGGTTTAACGCTACGCGTCCTGGACTGCTGCTACTATCGAGCAGAATGAGGATGACCTGGTGAAAAATAGCCATGAATGAATTTCCCCTGTCACTCACTGATGTACGTGCGTTGGCGCTGATCGTTGGTCACCGAAGCTTCCGCAAAGCGGCAGATGAGCTGGGTTTGTCCGCGTCCACGCTGAGCCATTTGATGAGAACCCTCGAGGCAAGGCTCGGGGTTCGTTTGCTCAATCGCACAACGCGCAGCGTCGCCCCGACGGCAGCGGGGGAGCGCCTACTGCGACGGTTGAGCCCGGTGTTGCGAGAGTTTGCGCTGGCTGTAGATGAAGTTAATCAGTATCGGGATCTTCCAAGTGGCACCCTGCGCATCAATGCAAGCGATCAGGCTGCCCGCGTTTTGATGGAGTGTGCCCTGCCGACATTCCTGCGACGTTTCCCGCAGATGTCGGTCGATCTCGTCACCGATGGTCGCCTGGTCGATGTCGTGGCCAACGGCTTCGACGCGGGCATCCGCTTGGGTGAGTCGATACCTCAAGACATGATCGCCGTCCCGATAGGCCCGGATATTCGGTTTATAACCGTCGCTTCCCCGGACTACCTCAAGACTCATTCATACCCATTGACCCCGGATGATCTGCTTCGACATCAGTGCATCGGTATCCGAATGCCGAGTGGTAAACCTTATCGATGGGAGTTTGAAAAGCATGGGCAGTCATTGGTCATCGATCCCAAAGGACAGCTGACCCTCGATAACCCGGAAATTATGACCGAAGCCGCCATTTCCGGACTCGGCATCGCCTACGTGCCAGAGCGCGTAGCCTCGCGATCTTTGGCTGACGCGCGACTTGTGAAGGTTCTGGAAGACTGGTGCCCGCCAATTCCAGGATTGTTTTTATATTACCCGGGACATCGCCATATCCCATCTGGGTTGCAGGCATTCATCGAAGTCCTGAGGGAATGCACCGCAGCCAATGTTGAAAATAATGATGCTTAGGGCTTTCTGCGGCAGCACTGGCCGAGGGTGGTGTCGGAACTGCCATCGGTGGTCTGCTTGAGGATGATATTGATCACTCCCGAGATGGCATCAAAGCACGCTGGCACGAGCAAGAAGCCAGGGCGCTGTGTTTAGCACACAGCGCCCCGCAACCAGATCAGGCCACGGGATTGCTGTCGTTCGAGCGGTGTAACATGCTACTGGTCCTGTTGTGGCTTGGAAGCGGATCTTCCACTGCTTTTCCCAACGGCTATTTCACTTCCGATTTAGATCCTGCGAAAAACTTTGCGGTTGCGCGTCATTTTTCAGAAGCGCATGGCTATGAGCTAATGGGCGTGGGTGCCTTTTACATCGGCTTCATTCGTGCTGAGCCGCCTGACCTATCTTTGGCCAATCTTGTTGCGAAAGACTTTTGCGCGCTCTACAACACGAGCGTTGAAAAACTACAAGCACGCATTTTGGCAGTCGCTCAGGCGGTCTCGGGTCGGACTCATCTTTGGCTGCGTTATGTGGAGTGACAATCTGGGCGACAGCTTAATGATTTAGATTTCATGTTCTCTGTCAGAGATATCACATGGCCGGTTAATAGCGGCGGGGCGACTCATGGAGAAAGCTCATGCTCTTCAATCGTATTAATGGCACGCAATAACCCTGCGGATTGACCGGTGTGTCAACTAGCGTGATGACACACCTTACTCCCGCTTTGAAACTCCTGAGCCGCACGTGAACGTCTGCTTTTGGCCAGTTTTGTTGAAAAATACATGAGCACCAAAGGGTTCCCACTATCCGAGACACGCTCTAGACGCGGGCACACAGATACTCGCTTTCTGCGCCCTCAATCGCATGAGCCATTCCGATAGCCTGTGCATAGTCCTTATTGCGTGATTTCCCAAGGCGGTAGCGGCAAATTAAACAATCCGCGCCGGCAAACACACCTGCCAGTAGATAACCTGCTTGGGGTGTAGTCGTGCATGCCCCATCAACCCTTGCTGTGCTTGGCCTCCAGCTTGTTGAACGTCGCCTGTGCGCCTTCGCTCTTGTAGCCGGTGTTATCCAAGGTGTAGGCCCCAGCCTTGAAATACAATTGTTTGCCCTGCCAGCTTTTGCTGAGCTGCGTGCCCCACCGATACCCTTGCGAAATCACATGCAGGTAGCCCGCCGAGCTCAAGCGAACCTCGTAGGTGAACCGCTTGTTCAACTCCACATCCTCGGCAATCACCACCTTGGTATCCGCGCTGCCCGGCTTGCGGCGATAGTTGGCAATCACGCTGCCGGTCTTCCTGGCCTTATCGTAGACGTACTCGACCTTCAGCAGCGGGCCCTTGCCCTGGTAGATATGAATCTGCCCGATCACTACCCTGCCTTCCGACGGCACCTGGTTGATTGACAGGCTGGCTGTCATCCGGTGATTGGCTTCGGGGTACGTCCAATTGCGCAGTTCACCGTTCTTGTACGTCTCGCGAAGTTCGCTACGTGGAAACTCGGATTCGGACGTAGTTCCGCCCGTCACCGGCGCCCAGAAAAACAGTGTATTACCGGAGCGGAAATACGAATCCGAGTAACCGTTCACCAGGCGCGGGGTCTCGATGACTCGGGCCGGCGTGCCGACCGGGAGCGTCAGGTTCCAAGTGCTTAGATCGATCATGGCATGGGCTTCCTGATAGGTCGTGGTTTGATTTGCAGGTACAGCAAAAGCCCTTATCGACAGGGCTTTTGCCGGGCAGTGCCAACCCTGAAGGGCTTCCCTGCAATGGTCATGGAGACCAATTGCTAACAATACCCATGTTTACATGACAATGATCAAACAGACCGTAGCTGAAACCAGGCTATGGAGTTTGTTCTGGAGGGTCCTGGCCGTTCGAAGCGCAATCGCTTCCGGCTGATTTCCATCGCATCGTCCAGGTAATCTTCTACTGACTTTTCGGGCCAGGATAAAGTTGGCCTCCACGGCGGCGGCCTTTCGGACCGGTCAACTGCGTTAAGCCCAGCTCAGGAATGAGTCGGATAATCCACGTAGCCACGCTGATCGCCACCGAAGAAGGTGCTCGGGTCTGGTGCATTGAGCGGTAACCCGTCACGAATTCGCCGGGGCAGATCCGGGTTTGCCAGGAACGCTCTGCCGAAGGCAATGATGTCCGCGCGGCCGTCGATCAAGGCCTGTTCCGCCGTCTCGGGATCGTAGCCACCGGCAATCATCAACACGCCGTCCCATGCCGCACGTAATTGACCGATGATTTCATCCCAGCGTGGATCGAAGTGCTCGTCCTTGACGGTACCAACCACGGCGGGCTCGACGAGGTGCAGATAGGCCAGCGTCCATTGGTTCAACGAGCGCACGATGTAGCCGAATGTCGCCTGCGGTGTCTCATCGCCCATGCCCATGAACCGTCCCATCGGCGTCAAGCGTACGCCTACGCGCTCTGCGCCCACTTCGTCGACTACGGCGGCGACCACTTCCAATAACAGCCGTGCACGGTTTTCCAGGCTTCCACCGTAAGCATCCTCGCGCTGGTTACTGTTGATGAACTGGTCCAGCAGATAACCATTGCCCGCATGAATTTCCACGCCGTCCATTCCAGCGTCCAGTGCATTGCGCGCGGCCCGGCGGTAGTCGTCGATGATGTCGGTGATCTCTGGCGTCTGCAGTGCACGCGGCACCGGTACATCGCTCCAGACACCGTTGCCATCCGCGTCGACGATGAACGTCTTGCCCGGCACGGGTAACGCGCTCGGGGCAACCGGGCGCGCGTTGTCAGGCTGAAAGCTCGGGTGGGACACGCGGCCCACATGCCAGAGCTGCATGAAGATCAGGCCGCCGCTCTCATGCACCTGGGTGCTGACTGCACGCCAGGCTTGCACCTGTTCAGCGTTGTAGATGCCCGGTGTCCAGGCATAGCCTTGGCCTTGCCGGGAAATTTGCGTCGCTTCGGTAATGATCAACGCGGCGCTCGCACGCTGGCGGTAATACTCGGCGTTCATGGCCGTTGGCACGTCGCCCGGTTGCCCGGCGCGAGAGCGTGTCAAAGGCGCCATCGCCACGCGGTGAGGGAGTGTGTAGGGGCCCAATGCGATGGGTTGGAACAGGTGCTGCTTCATGGGGTGTTCTCCGATATGGGTACAGAAAGCAGGGCGGCGGCGGACGTTGGGTCAGGCACCGGATGGCTTTAAGTTAATCGGCGGGAGGGCGCTTGATAATCCGAGGAACGCCCAACACTGCGTTGCGTGAAGCGCAACGCAATGCGGCTCAGGACGGCTGCTCCGAGCGGGTCAGGGGCAGGTTCAACCAGCGTCGGCCGGTGGCGTTCGCCACGGCGTTGCCGATGGCGGCGGCCATGGGACCCTGGACGATTTCGGCGGCGCCGAGAAACGGTTGTCCCGGTTGGTCGAGTAGATGAACATCGACCTTCCTGGGCACCTGCGAAAAGCGCAGGATCGGGTAGCCACTCCAGTCATAGCTGCGTATGCCCCCGGCGTCATAGGCGACCTGTTCATACAGCGTCCAACTGGTGGACTGGACGATCCCGCCCTCCACCTGATTGCGCAGGCCATCGGGATTGACGATCTGTCCGACGTCCACCGCCGTGACCACATGCTCGATCTGTATTTCACCGGTCAGCGGATGTACCTGAAGTCGTACCGCGACAGCGCAGTAGCCCATGATGTTTTTGTACCGGGCAAAGGCGAAGCCGATGCCTGCGCCAGGCTCATTGTTTTTTTGCTGCCAGCCAATGCCGTCGCGAACCCGTTCCACCACGGCACGCGCTCGGGGATCTTCCAGATGAGCCAGGCGCAAGGCTATCGGATCGACCCTGGCCCTGGACGCAAGCTCATCCATGCACGCTTCGATCGCAAAAATGTTGATGTGCGCGCCCAGCGAGCGCATGGCCGAGGTGCGAAAGGGCATCTGCGTGACAAAGTTCATGTTGATGCGCGTAGAGGCCAGCGTGTAGAGCGGCACGGCGTTGCGATCGCCATCGCCTTCAGGTTGAGCGATGGGCACCGAAGGTGCGGAGGCGAACGGTCGAGCCAGCAATCGCGCCGGCAGCAACCGGCCGGCGTTGACGATGCGTTCGTTGTGCGGCGTCGTCCATAGTTCATAGTTCCAGTCCTGCAACCGACCTTGGGCGTCCAGGTTGGCTTTGACTTCGGTGACCATCGCCGAGCTGTAGGGCTCCCAGAGATTTTCCTGCTCGCGCATCCATTGGACCCGGACCGGTGTGCCGGGTATGCGCATGGCAATCAACGCCGCGTCGGCTGCCGCATCGTCCGCGCCGTTATGGCCATAACAACCGGACCCTTCGGTGTGGATACAGCGAACGCGCTCGGGGGGTAGCTGCACCATTTCGGCGATCCCGGCCCGCAGGGGATACACGCCCTGGGTGTGGGTCCAGACGGTGAGGGTGCCGTCCTTGAACCAGGCCACGGCGCAGGACGGGCCAATGGAGCCATGCATCAGGTATTGCTTGGTCACGCGGGCCTGATAGCTGTTGTCGGTCGCACCCTGGGCAGTGCCTTCATGGCTGATCGGGTAGGGGCGTGAAGGAAGGCGTTTGAGCAATGCATGAATGTCCGCGGATTCGGGGATTGCCTGGCCACCGCTCCAGCGCGCCGTTTCGTATCCGCTGCGCATCGCTTTGATCGCTTGCCATTCATCCCGCGCGACCACCGCAAGATAATTGCCGTCGCGAATCACCTGCACAACCCCGGACAGCGCTTCTATCGATGCTGCATCAAAGGCCTGTAGCGTGCAGCCAGGGCGGGGTGGGCGAATCACCCGAGCGTGCAGCATGCCCGGCAGGCGGATGTCCTGGACAAACGCGGCGCCACCACTGACTTTTGCCGGAATATCCAGCCGTTGCAGCGAGTGGCCGATCAGCTTGAATGGCGTCGCAGGCAGTGCTGGTGAATCGGACTGTGCATAGCGGTGCAGATCGACGTTTTTGACAGCGTCGGCGTAGGCCATTCGTTGTCCGTTGGGACCGTGAATGATGCCCTCCCGGGTCGTCAACAGTGCTGGCGCAACCGCCCAGCTGCGTCCAGCCGACTCCAGCAGCAGCCCACGTACCTGCGCCGCTGCGTTGAACAGCGCGGTCCCGCTGTCGAAAATACTGTGGCTGCCAGCGGTGTAACCTTCGTTGGGCGTCAGCGCCGTGTCGGCGGTGAGCAGGTTGATCGCTGATGGAGAAACCTCCAGGCGTTCAGCGGCAATTTGCAGCAAGGCAGTCTTGACCCCGGTGCCCAATTCAACCTTGCCGGTATAGACGGTGATGCCTTCATGACCGACGCGGATCCAGGCATCAAGATAGGGATTGGTGCGCAGGCTGCCGGGCAGATCCGGTGCCAATACCACCGTGCCCAGCGTGTCGACTTCGGTGTCCGCCCACGCACGTCGTGGCACCGGTACCAGGGTAAACGCCATCAGCAAGGCGCCCCCACGCAAGAATGCGCGACGGCTGTGATTGACCTCGTTGACCACTGTCATGGCGCGCTCCCGTTTTGCCTGGCGACAAGGCTGATCGCATCGATGATTCGCAAGTGGGTGCCGCATCGACACAGGTTGCCGGCCATGTACTCACGAATGGTCTGTTCATCCGGCTGCGGGTTGCTCTCCAGCAGTGACTGCGCGCGCATCAACATACCGGCGATGCAATAGCCGCACTGGGCCGCCTGTTTGTCGATAAAGGCCTTTTGCAAAGGACCGGGTTGTTCGGCGGTACCGAGACTTTCCACCGTTCGAACCCGCTTGCCTTCAAGGCCGGCGCAGGGTGTCACGCAGGAAAATACAGGCTTGTCATCGACGATGACCGTGCAGGCGCCACACTGCCCCAAGCCACACCCGTACTTGGCGCCGTTGAGCCCCAGATGATTACGCAGCGCGTAGAGCAGCGGCATGTCAGGTTCGAGGTCCAATGTCCGGGCCGAGCCGTTGACGTTAAGCGTGACTTGAGTCATTTCGTCTCCTGACGTATCGCTCCAAGGGTTGAAGAAAGGTCTGTCCAGGGTTGGTCGGGTCTGGCTTGTCGGCGCAGGTACGAAGCGAGTGCGATGAGTTGATCGTTGTCGAGGCTGGCGGCAAACGGCGGCATCATCGGTCCCGGCATGCCCGGCGTTGCCGGGACGCCTTCGAACACGGTTTTCAGGAAATTGCGCGGGTTCGGGGCTTGCAACGATGACGTACGGTCCAGCGAAGGACGCTCGTCGATTTCACGCATCGGTGCAGCTGGCCCATGGCAGCCGGCACAGGCGCTGGCGAACAGCAGCGCGCCAGTGGTCTGATCGGAGGCCCCGGCATTAGCATCTGAGGCTGGGACCTCGGTGGTGACCGTTCTGGCGGGCAAGCTCAGCAGGTACTCGGCAATCGCCTGTGCGTCGCCGACTGGCAAGCGCGCCAGGCCGAGACTGACCGGGCGCATCGGGCCGGCGGCAGTTCCATGGCCGTCCACCACTTCTCCTCGCAGGTAGCTGACCAACTGATCGTAGCGCCAGGCAGTTGCACGACGGCCCATGCCCAGCAGCGAAGGCGCTTCCCAACCATCCACGGTACCGCCGGCCAGGCTTGCGCCGGACTTCTCGGCGCCGATCAGGTTCAGCGGAGAATGACAGCCTGCGCAGTGGCCGGGGCCTTCGACCAGGTAGCGCCCGCGATTCCATGCATCGGATTGCTGCGCCACGGGACTCAGTGGTTCGCCGTGCAGGAACAGTAAATTCCAGAACGCCACCAGCGGCCGAAGATTCATCGGGAAGCTCATGCGGTTTTGCCGGGCTGGAGCGTGCACGGCAGGGCCACTCATCAAGTACGCATAGGCGTCTTCTATATCGCCTGCCGTCATGCGCCGGTAATGCACGTACGGGAAGGCCGGATACAGGAAGTGCCCATCGCGGGCGATCCCTTCACGCATCGCCCGCTCGAACGCGGGCAGTGACCACTGGCCAATGCCTGTCTGCGGATCGGGGGTGATGTTTGTGCTGTAGAGCGTGCCGAACGGCGTCACCAGTGGCAGTCCCCCCGCCATGTATGGGCCGCCGGGTCTCGTGTGACACACCGCGCAGTCGCCCGCTTCGACGACTCGCGCGCCGCGTTGCAACTGCACCGAATCGAAGGTTCGCGGCCGCTCGACGGGTGCAATCGCCGGACGCCACATCAGCAGGGTGGCAGCGATCGCACCTATCGAAGCCAGGACCGCGGCGCCGATCCAAAACGGTCTGGACCTCATGGATATGCCGATCATGGGCATCCCAAGCCTGAGGGACGCGCGCTGGACATTGAGGATGGATTCGAGGTCATTGACGGCTCCTTGAACAACCGGAAAAGGGCGCCGATGGAGAGTCCTGCGCCGAGTGCCCAAGGGTAGAGAAGGCCCATGCGCCGGAGTATCAGCAGATCACGCAAAAGCCTGTTGCGCCAACCGCAACACCGCTGGCGTTGCGTGTCGCGCATCACTTCATTGCCCGATCAATGGATTCTCCGGGCAGGCCGCTGCCCTTAGCCTGACGATCACTTCCCCAAACTTACCGAGGTGTCATCATGTTCATGGGCAATCCCGCCGCGACGGCCAAGGCCGAACAACCCGCTTCACTTTCCGGCCTGATGGTCGCGTTCCTGGCGTTCTGCTGCGGCGCGGTCGTGGCCAATCTTTATTACGCTCAGCCGATTGTCGAATTGATCGCGCCGCAAATTGGCCTGTCCAGCACCCATGCGAGCCTGATCGTGTCGCTGACGCAATTCGGCTACGCCCTGGGTTTATTGCTGCTAGTGCCATTGGCTGACCTTGCGGAGAACCGGCGCCTGGTGGTGGGCCTCACCCTCGCGTCGGGCGTTACCCTGTTGTGTGCCGGGCTGACGCACTCGCCGTCGATATTCCTCGTCTTGTCGCTGCTGATCGGCCTCACATCGGTAGCGGTGCAGATCCTGGTGCCCCTGGCGGCACACCTGGCGCCGGAAGCAACACGAGGCCGCGTGGTGGGCAACATCATGAGCGGCCTGTTGCTGGGCATTCTGCTGTCGCGCCCGCTGTCGAGCCTGCTGGTGGACGTGTTCGGCTGGCGCGGTGTGTTCTTCAGTGCGGCGGCGCTGATGGCTGTTATCGCCCTGATCACCGCCATTGCGCTGCCGCGTCGCGTACCGACGCATCGGGCGACTTATGCCGCATTGATCGGCTCGGTGTTTGCGCTGGCCCGGCGCCATTCGGTCCTGCGCCAACGTTCGTTGTATCAGGGATTGTTGTTCGCCAGCTTCAGCCTGTTCTGGACCCTGGCGCCCATCGAGCTGATGCGCCACCACGGTTTCAGCCAGGTGCAGATCGCGATCTTTGCGCTGGTAGGTGCCGTCGGTGCCGTGGCCGCGCCCATTGCCGGACGCTTGGCCGATGCAGGTCATGGCCGTCGCGGGACACTCGTTGCGCTGCTGTTGGCTCCGGTCTCCTTGTTGATTGCAGCGCTGCCCGGCAGTGGCTACATCTGGCTTGTCGTGTGCGCGGTGCTGCTGGATTTCGCCGTGCAGCTGAACATGGTGCTGGGCCAGCGCGAGGTGTATTCCATCGACGCGCACAGCCGGGCTCGATTGAATGCCGTGTACATGACCAGCATCTTCGTCGGCGGTGCCTTGGGATCGCTGGTAGCGAGCCCGCTCTATGAGCATTTCGGCTGGAGCCTCTCGGCAGTGGCGATTGCGTTGCTGCCTGCCTTGGCCCTGGTGATATTCATGAGTCGCAAGGCAGATGTCTGACCAACAGGCATCGAGGAGCGCGGCGAAGCACAGTCCTGCAAGACGGCGGGCGAACGGTCATGCACAATCAGCTCCGTTCCCTTTCGACCGGACTCCGCTGATGGACAAATTGCTGGCGTTGAAGATGTTTGTTGAAACCGTGCGTTGCGGCGGTTATTCCTCTGCGGCGCGCAAACTCGGAATCTCCACCTCTTCGGTGACACGCCAGGTGGCGGGCCTGGAAAGCGAGCTGGGCGCCAGCCTCCTTAACCGCACGACCCGCAACACCAGCGTGACCGTCGCCGGGCAAGCCTATTTTGAAAAAGCCGTGGCTATTCTGGAGGCCATCGATGAAGCCGATGCCGTGGTCGCCGACCGCGGCAGCGAGGCGCAAGGGCGCCTGCGGATCAGTGTCCCCGTCGAGTTTGGCCGGCGAATCATCGCGCCACATCTGGGCCGGCTGCTCGACCGTCATCCGGGACTGGAAATCAGCGTGTCATTGAGCGATCAGGTCGGTGACCTGTTGAGCGAGCAGATCGATGTGTCCGTGCGCCTCGGCTCGTCGGTGGTCAGCGAGGACATCGTCAGCAAACGGGTAGGGACCTTCCAGCGCTGGGTCGTCGCCAGCCCGGATTACCTGGGCCGTCACGCGGCGCTGAATCATCCTAATGACTTGCTGGGGCACCAGTGCCTGCGCTTCGATTACGGTGGATCGCATCATCACTGGACGTTTCAGGGCGACGAGCAACCCCTTCAGCTCAACGTGCATGGCCGGTTGCAAAGCAACAACGCCGACATCTTGCGCGAGGCCGCAATCGCGGGCGGCGGGGTGGCTCTGCTGGCCGACTGGCTGGTGCGCGATGACGTCGCCGCAGGTCGACTGACACGGTTGCTGGAGCATTACGAAGTCAATCCGGGCAGTGCGAGCAGCTGCATCAATGCGCTGTATTTGCCCAATCACCGCGGCTCCAGCCGCATCAATGTGTTCATCGATTTTCTTGCGCAGATTCTCGCCTCTGATCGAATGGCCCAATGAGGGATATCGCCGAGATGTGTAGCGCCAGATCCTCAAGTGACGTACTGAGGACCTTCATGACTGGTCTATATTCTTCTTTCTATCACCGCTGCAGAGCGACTATTGATGGGTGTCCGCTTTCTCAGCCGGATAAAACTCGCCTTCCTTGCCGATCTTTGTCAGTCGTTCGCGCGCGATCCGCTCAACGCTGGCCACTGCGGCCTGATCGTCAGGGTTGACCAACTGCAGGCACAGGCGTTGGACATTCTGATCGTGGGTGCCTTCGCTGAGCATTTCGTGGGTGAAGACTTGTGTGCCACGCCAGAGGCATAGCTGGGTATGAGTCCCGCCGAGCCATATCTCGTTGATTGATCTGAGGTCAGTGGTCGCCAGTTGATCCACGGTAATTGTCTTATCCATTACGCTGTACCTTACCAATGATTGGTTAGAGGTAGACTTACAGGCACAGCGGGTTGTTCCCAGCATCGGCGGTTCAACCGCGCCAAGCCAAGGGGTGGCGAACCTCATAAAAAGTGGACAGTATTTCCAGTAAATAAATCTGTCACTTTTCAGTCATCGATTCCCCGCGTTCAAAGCTGCCGCGAACGTCTCGGGCGTGGGGCTCTCTGGCCAGGTTGCGATGTTGACGGGACCCAGCGTGTTTTCCTGGCCGTTCTTCGAACGGGAAGCTTGTCCGCAGCCGCACGAGTGCTGGGCATCGCTCAAGCCACCGCCAGACGACGTATCGACGCGCTGGAGCGCAGCGTGGGAACGAGCCTGTTCGTCCGTTCGCCAGCGGGATTGATGCCCACGGACAACGCCCGAGAGTTGACTGGCCATGCTCAATCGATGGCATTGGCCGCCGAAGCGTTTGCCCGCGCGGCATCCGCGCAGGTCAATGTGTCTGGCGGAATTGTACGGGTCACCAGCAATCAGTTGCTGGCCGTGGAGGTACTGCCTTCGATGCTGTGCGAGATCCGCGCTGCTCAGCCCCAATTGGCGCTCGAACTGAGCGTTTCGAATCGCCTGGAAGATCTGGCATTGCAGGAAGCGGATGTGGCCGTACGCATTCGTCGTCCCGTCGAGGCGTCCATCATCACTCGCCGTGTGGGTGACCTGCGTGTGGGCCTGTATGCGACGGCGGGGTTGCTCGAGCACCGAGGTCGGCCTCGATGCGCAGATGAACTGAACGAATACCCTGTCATCGGTCCGGACCGCAATTTGACTGAGCAGGCGTTCTTGGCACAACAGGGTTTTCTTTGTAGCGGGGAACAGGTGGTCTTTCGCAGCGACGATCACCTGGCCCAGTTCGCAGCACTGCGGGCGGGTCTGGGTATCGGTGTGTGCTCAAGCCAACTGGCGCGCCGTCATGATCTGGTGCGCGTGCTGCTGTAGGCGCCTAACGAGTCCAGCATCCCCAAGTGTTCAGGCTCGCGTCAATGCTGCTGCATTTGACCACAGGCCTTGAATGAGGTCCGGGAGATGTCGCCGATGATCTGGGTGTCTGTTCATCGGCGACAGGTTTCATTGCCCGCTCTTAATCCGGCTCCAGACCCGCGTGCGCAGCCGGTCGTTCTCCAATGGCATTGCCTCCAGTACAAAGAGTTTTTTCATCACGCTGTCAGGCGGGTACACCATCGGGTCGTTGCGGATGTCCTTGTCTACCAGCCCCTCGGCAGCGGTGTTGCCGTTGGCATAGTGCACATGATTGCTGATGCCAGCCATCACCTTGGGGTCCAGCAGGTAGTTGAGAAATTCGTAGCCGGCGTCTTCATTCGGCGCATCGGCGGGCATGGCGACCATGTCGAACCACATCGGTGAGCCTTCCTTGGGGATGGCGTAAGCAATCTGCTGGCCATTCCCGGCCTCATTGGCTCGCGCTGCGGCCTGCATCACGTCGCCGGAAAATCCCACGACCAGACACACGTCGCCCGTCGCAAGGTCACTGGTGTACTTGGAGTTGTGGAAGTAACTCACATAGGGGCGCACGTTGAGGAGCAGGGCCTGCGCCTTCTCGTAGTCAGCCTTGTCCTTGCTGTGATGCGGCAGGCCAAGGTAGTTCAAGGCGATGGGAAGGATCTCGGGACCATTGTCGAGCATCGCCACGCCGCATCGGGCGAGTTTCTTCATGTTTTCCGGCTTGAACACGATATCCCACGAGTCTATCGGTACATCGCCCAGGACCGCCTTGACCTTGGCCACGTTGTAGCCGATGCCGGTGCTGCCCCACAGGTAGGGAAATCCGTAGCGGTTACCAGGGTCATTGGCCTCCAGTACCTTCATCAGCGTTGGGTTGAGGTTGTGCCAGTTCGGGAGTTTGCCGCGGTCCAGCGGTTTGAGTGCGCCGGCCGTGATCTGCCGGGCCATGAAGTGGTTGGACGGAAACACCACGTCATACCCTGAATGGCCGGCCATCAGTTTGGCGTCGAGCACCTCGTTGCTGTCGTACAGGTCATATTGAGTCTGGTGCCCGGTCTGGGTGGTAAAGTTTTGCAGGGTATCGGGTGCGATGTAGCTGCTCCAGTTGTAGATCCTGACGGTGTCTGCTGCTTGAGCGGTAGACGCGATCAACAGTAACGGAACGATCGACTTCAACATGCGAGACCTCAACCTTTGTTCTAGGCGTTATGGATGAAGGCAGTTCAGAAAATCAGCACGTAGCTCTTGCGAACGGTTTCTTGTACATCCCAGATTCCCGTCGTGTTCGCAGGGAACATCAACGCGTCGCCGGCCTGGATATGAAGGGGCTCGCCACCGTCCGGGGTGAAGGTGCAACGGCCCTGGATGAAATGGCAGAACTCCTGTTGCACGATCTGGCGCCGCCAGCGGCCGGGGGTGCATTCCCACACGCCGGCCTCGACGCCGTCGTCGCGTTCGACGCATGCCGTGGCAACCTGTGAAAGCGGCTCGCCCAGCGGTACACCAACAGCGCCAGGCTCACCGAGCGGCAAACGGGCGGTGTCGCGAAAATGATCGATCTTCATGCAAACGGCTCCTTGGACTTCATCAGACGTTCCATGCAACCGGCCAGCCCTTCAGCCATCCGGCGACGCCAGCGTGGCGCATGGAGGTTGGCCAAAACCTGATCCTCGTGAACGAAGCTCTGGATAATGGCGTTGTAACCCAGCCAGCGCAGAGGCTCGGGCTCCCATCGTGGCAACGAGGCCAGGGGACGATCGTCCAGAACCCAGGGTTGGCGAGTCAGCTCGTTGTCTTGGCCAAGAATCAACGCCGCCACGGTTCGGCCGCCCAGATTGCTGGCGCCTACACCTTCACCTCCGTAGCCACCCGCCAGTGCGATCCGCTGGCGACGGTCGGCGAGCATGTGCGGGTGAAAGGACCGGGCAACCCCCAGATTGCCGCCCCAGGCATGGGTCAGGCGCACATTGCGCAAGATCGGAAAGAGTTCACTAAACAGGTGCTGCCGCAATGTTCGTTCGGCCTGAGTGAGGTTGAAGTCACTGCGCAGGCGACCGCCAAAGCGATAACCACCGCGGGCGCCAAACACCAGGCGATCGTCTCGGCTGCGCTGACCGTAAGTGACTTGTCGGCTGTTTTCGCTGAAAGCCTGGCCACGGGTCAGGCCGATTTCGGCCCATACATCGGCCGGGAGCGGCTCAGTCGCGACGATCAGGCTTTGCGCGGCCAGTTGATGTTTGTTCAACGGGGGCAGGGTGCTGGCATACCCTTCGACAGCCGGTACCACCCAATCGGCGCTCACCCGACCGTGCTCGGTTCGGACCTGGCCTGGCTTCCAGTCGAGCACCGCGCTTTGCTCGTAAATGCGCACACCCATCCGTTCGACGGCTTCGGCCAGCCCCCGTACCAACCGTGCAGGCTGGATGGTCGCGCAGTGAGGTGAATACAGGGCGCCGTACGCCTGGGCCACATTTAACTGTTCATGCAACGCCTGAGGGCTCAACCAGCGGTAGTCGTCTTCACCCAGGCCTTGCGCACGGACAGCATCGAGTTGTTCGCGCAGGCGCCGTTCTTGCTCGGGATAACGCGCCGCGCAGTACAGCACGCCGCCTTTGCGCAGCTCGCAATCGATGCCTTCGAGGTGGCACACTCGCGCCACTTCGTCGGGGATTGCATGCAGCAGTTGGTAGCCCGCGTGACGTTGCGCGGCAGGTAACGGGCCCAGGAGCCGGTCTTCGCCCAGCAGGTTGCCCATCAACCAGCCGCCATTGCGACCGGAGGCGCCGAAGCCGGCAATCTGTGCTTCAACGATGACGATGTTCAGGTGCGGTGCTTGCTGTTTAAGGTAATAGGCCGTCCAGAGGCCACTGTAACCGGCGCCGATAATCACAACGTCTGCTTGCAGATCCTGATACAACGCCGGGCGCGGTGTCAGCGCCTCGCCGAGTTGCTCCATCCACAAACTCACACCACCCCAGCCAGACATCCCATGCTCCATCGGTTGATTGCCGACAGAGATTAATGCGCTGCGACGGGGGCTGTGTTATCTGCGGGCACGCGCGCAATTGGCTTTCAACCACGCCTTGGGTGTGCAGCCGGTATGACTACGGAAGGCTTTGTAGAACGCCGAGGTGGAATTGAATCCGGCACTCGTCGCAAGGGCATCGATGGGCGCGTTTTCACCGTGATTTGGCAGGCGCTCAAGCAGATAGGCCAACCGGGCTTGGGTCACGTAGCGATAGAAACTTTGTCCCAGCACTTGATTCAGCAGGTAAGACAGCTGATTGCGACTGTACCCGGTGGCGCCGGCAATCCGTGCAAGGTCCAGATCCGGGTCGAGGAAGGGCTGCTGGCGCGTGAAATAGTCGGCCAAGTCTCGCGCCATGAAAGTCAGCTGACGCGCCGAGAGACCCAGTTTACTGATGGCGGGGGCATGGCGCCCAGTCTGGGGCTCGCTGTCGCGCACCAGTGAGGCATATTCGTTTATACGAAGGATCAGGCCATCACATACCGTGATGGCTTCACTGGTGCGAAAAACCACCCGCTCGCCACTGCCTTTCAGAGCTGTCTGGTACTGGATGAATGCGGTACAGCCATCTGCACGGATGCGGTCGTTGTGTTCAAGATACTCGTCGGGATGGCGCGGTAACGTGCTGGTGATATAAGCGCGCAACTCGGTCAGGCCCATGCTGCGGTTCTGGAAGAAATCGTTGTACTGCACTTGCGGGTGATAAATCGCGAGAATCGCCTCCAAGTCGCGGCGTTTCCACGCCATGTGGTAGCGCAGCACCACTTCGAGGGTCAACGTTGTCTGTTCGGCGGTATCTGGCGGAAGGAGCGGCATTGGCTGACCGGCGTGACGACTGGGGCTAGCGCCAGTCTAGCCCTGCAGTGGCTCACTGAACAAATACAGCCGCCTCATACCTGAGCCCGCCAAAGGTGAACGCCCGTTAGCTTCAAGCCATGATCGGTAATTCGATGAGGTTGGGGCGGCCTGAGCGAATGCCATCCTCGACCGCTTCAGTAATATCCCTGGCGCGCTCGACCCTGCGCGAAGCAACCCCCAGGGAGGAGGCGAGGGCCTGGAAGTCGATGGCCGGGTCCCGGATGTCCATGCCGATGAACCGGTTCGTACCGGCACTTCGGTAGTGCGCCTGGCTACGCGCGTAGTTTTTCAGGATGTTGTATTCGCCATTGTTCATGACCACAAAGGTGACGGGCAAACGCTCGTGTGCCGCTGTCCAAAGCGCCTGGGGTGAATACATCGCCGAGCCATCGCCGACCAGGCAGACCACTGGGGCGCGGTCCAGGCCAAGGGATGTACCGACAGCCGCCGGCATGCCCCAGCCGAGGATGGCGCTCCGCGTAAACAGGTACTGGCGAGCCGAATGCGAATCCAGGCAAGCACGCACATGAGGAATGGTAACCGGCGCTTCGTCGACGATCCACACGTCAGGGCCGATTGCCCGGACAGCTTCATGGGCCGCAACGAAAGGCGTTGTCACGGGCGTATGGAATTCGCGCTTCGCGCGCTCGGCCACTTCGATTCGTCGGGTACCGCGTTCGTGCGCAGCGACATTTCGCAGCGTCGCGATGGCCTGGCTGTGTGGGGCCAGCATCCGATCCAGTAACGGCAGCAACAATTGCAAGGACAACTTGATGTCGCCTATCAATCCCAGCGCCGTTCCATGCACTCTGCCCAGTTGGTGGCCATCGCCGGTCAATTGAATGAGACGGCAATGAGGGGGAATCGCCGGGCCTTGCGAGTATTGGTAACTGATCAGCGAGTGGCCGCCGAGAAGCAAGATCGCATCGAAGTCAGCGAACGTTTCGCGGATATCGGCAGCTTTGGGCGACAAGGCTCCGCGCCATTGAGGATGAGCGGTGGGGAAGGGGATATGCCCGGGCCAGGATGGCCCGAAGACCGGCGCGCCGAGTGCTTCAGCGAGTCTCACCACTTCCACTTGCGCATTCGACTGGAAGACTTCCTCCCCGACGATAATCGCCAGGCGGCCGGGAGCAACCGTCGCTAAGGCGTCGGCCAACGGGTCAATCGCTGCGGTCACCGCACCTCGTTCGATTCGCGACGGCTGGCCAGCATCGGCATCGGTGTGCTGCTCCATCACGTTGATCGGCAGCGAAAGGAAAACCGGGCCGGTCGGCCCTGTGCGGCAGTCCTGAAGAGCGCGACGCAGCAGCATCGGGATATGTTCGGGGTGCTGGATTTCCTCCGCCCATTTGACGCTCGGTCGGGCCAGGCTGACCAGATCACCATGAAGCAGCGGGTCGGTCACGCCGTGGCGGGTATCCTGTTGGCCCGCGGTGATCACCAGCGGCGTGTTCGCCATCTTCGCATTCAGGATGGCGCCCATCGCATTGCCAAGGCCTCCTGCTGTATGAAGGTTCACGAAACCGGGGCGGCCGGATGCCTGGGCATAACCGTCGGCCATCGCCACGACGGAGGCCTCCTGGAGACCGAGCACGTAGTGAATATCGCAGACGCCCGAGAGCGCATCGAGCAAAGGCAGCTCCGTTGTTCCCGGATTGCCGAAGACATGGCGAACGCCTTCGCTGCGCAGTACTTCTACGAGCAGGTCCGCGCCGCGTTGCCCACGGATGCTGGACGGGACACAGGGAGTTGACGGCATGGCGCGAAACCTCATTTATTTGGAAGAGATAATTTACCCTGCTTTCGTGGCTATCGGATTGCCAAATGGCAGTGCATTACCCGTGCGACGGCGACGCTGAAAGCCCTGACGCTGGGTTTGATTTGAAGCCGGCAGTGACTTAACGTCCGCCCATTCTTTCGAGCGATTGGCTTTTGAGCGGCAAATCGCTGGTACGCTTGTCCGAGGCTTTGCGAATCGCATTGCACAAGGCCCGGACGATGGGTACGTAGCTCAGCTGGCTGGGCTGGCAGGCCTGGAGCGCACCCGTAGGGTTGATCAAATGTACCGCGATATGCCCTGGCAACCATGAGACGAGTGGCCAACGGGGTCGTTGGGCGATCGTCGGGCACAGATCAGCCGCCGTCACACCAAATTCAGCAGATGCCACGAATGCGACCCCCATCAGGCACGCGCCTTCAAGCTGGGCGCGCAGGCGACCGGGGTTCTCTATAGCGCCCAGGTCAGCGACAAACACCGTGTCATGCACAATCAAGCGGCCCTCGTCGCTCAGCTCGACATCGAGTACCGCGGCCATGCAAGTCTGCGCATCGCAATGTGCGGCGATGCCCTGGGTTCGGCGTCCGCCTGAAGGCTTGCCCCAATGGCTTCGCGTGGCCGCTTCGGTGATGACGCTACGCATTCGCCGGGCATCGAAACCTGAGCGTCGCGCGGCGCCGTCGGCCCGTGTTGATGCCGAATCGATCAAGGAAAGCAGGTAGTCTCGTTGATCGAGCCTGCATGCAGGGTCCTGTTCGGCCATGAATCGCTGTTCGGCGCGCAGGCGAAGCAACAGGTCTTTACGGTCCAGGATACCGTCTGGCGATGGCCAGATGAATTGATCAAGCGCGCCGTCGTGCCCCTCAGGGTGGTTCATCTGCGTTTCTCCTTCCGGCTGATGACAAGAGCTCCAGCAAAAGGCAACCTCGGGTGCAGAATCTCTGGTTAAGCCAAGTTCCTGCGGGAGCGAGCAGGCTTGCTCCCGCGGGTTCACGCTGGCGCCGCAGGAGCAAGCCTGGCGTTACTTTAGGCGCAACGATCTGACGTCAGGGTGACGGGAGGCTGACAGGAACATGTCAGGCGATAAAGGGGGCAGGGCGGGTGATGGATACAGTTGAGTCTGGCCTTCTTGTCGTCGGCTTGCATCACCCACCCACGTTCAAGCCACGATCTGCGCTGCTCCGCAAGCCCAAGGGGTCGCTGTCCTTGCTGGCATCGAAGGAGACAAGCTGCTAACGGTGTCGAGTCGATGAATCTGCTCGGCTGACAGTTCGACCGACAGGGCTGCGAGGTTGTCGGTCAATTGCTCAAGCGAGCGCGGGCCGATGATGGGCAACGACCCGTGCGTGCCGGACCAGGCGATGGCGACCTGACCGGGGCTGACGCCCAGTTCGTTGGCGATGGCGATGACCGTGTCGAGGACCTGTGTACGCTGCTCGCTATTCTCCGCCTGGAACACCTTGCCACCGAGGCCCTCGGCGCGTCCTTTCTCGCCCTTGCGGTACTTACCGGTCAGCATGCCTCCGCCGAGTGGCGACCAAGTGACGATACCCAATCCCAACGCATGCGAAGCCGGGAACAGATCAACCTCGGGGTCGCGGTGGACCAGGCTATGCTCGAATTGCGCCGCGGCGATCGGCACCGAGTGGGTGAGTTCGGCGAGGGTGACTGCTCGCGATAGCCGCCAAGCAGGAAAGTTGGAGAGGCCGGCATAAAGAATCTTGCCCGCGCGGGCGAGATCCTCGAACCCACGGACAATTTCTTCGATGGGCGTGACATTATCCGGCCAATGCACCCAGTAGAGATCGATGCGATCGGTTTTGAGTCGCTTCAGGCTCGCCTCTACCGAGGCCACCATGGCTTTACGACTATTGCCAGTGACGAGGCGATTGGCATTTGGCTGCGCGCCTTGGGTGTACTTGGTCGCCAGGACGAAACTCTCGCGTCGGCCCTTCAGCAGGGTACCGAGCAGTTCCTCGGACTCTCCGAACTGGTAGATATCTGCGCCATCGATGAAGTTGCCGCCGGCCTCCGCGTAGGCGTTAAAGATTGCCGTGCTGACATCGGGATCCGCACCGTGGCCCCAGCCTGTGCCAAAGTTGCCCGTCCCAAGCACGACCTGGGACACACTCAGTCCTGTTTTGCCGAAGGATGCATATTTCATGTTTTCACCATTGATCAAGTCGGAACGATCTTTTCAGGTAGTGTCGGTGCAAAGAAAATTGTATATGCAAATATTGCAGGTACAATAGACCGTATGAAAAACGCTATCAAGCCACAGGGCTGCACCAATCTGAAACTCCGCCAGCTCAATCGCATGGTGACGCGTCATTACGACCGCTACGTCGCCGAGTTCGGCCTGAAGAACACGCAGTACGCATTGTTGTCCCATGTGGTCGGGCTGGGGCCTATCCGCCCGAGTGACCTGGCCAGGCAAATGCAGATGGATAATTCGACCTTGACTCGAAACATGCAGTCCCTGACCGCTCAGGGGTGGCTGGAGATTGGTGCAGGAGGCGATGCCCGCAGTCGCCTTGTCGAAGTGACCGAGGCTGGACGCGTAAAGCAAGCCGAAGGCCAGCGGGCCTGGAAGGAGGCACAGCGCGCACTCAATGGTCTACTCGGCGTGGAGCGCGTGGCGGTATTGCACGAATTGCTCGACGCATGCATTGCGAGCCTTGACGACGATCTTGATGAGTCCCCATCAGAATGACTCGCCAGCCGCTTCGCAACGCATAACGTGGTGGGAAAACCAGCGTGCTTGACGGATATCCCATCTCGAGTGTCAGGACCCAATCACACCGAGTTCAAACCCTCATGAATTTTTTGATTCTTTCGCCGCACTGATCAGCTCGGATCATCCCAGGCGCCGCATCCAGTTTGACCAGGCCGTCCTCCATGAAAACTACCCTGTCGGAAATTGACATGGCGAAGTCCATTTCATGGGTCACGATCAACATGGTCATGCCTTCTTTTGCCAGGTCGCTGATTACCTTGAGCACATCGCCTACCAGTTCCGGGTCAAGGGCTGAAGTAGGCTCATCGAACAGCATGATTTGAGGATCCATCGCCAATGCGCGGGCGATTGCCACGCGTTGTTGCTGACCGCCTGACAACTGATGCGGATACTTTTGCGCGTGCGCCAGCAGCCCGACCTTGTCCAGCAGCGCGTAGGCGCGCTGCTCGCTGATGGACTTGTCGCGGCCGTGATAACGCGGCGCGAGGGTGACGTTGTCGAGAATGGTGCGATGGGGAAACAGATTGAAACTCTGGAATACCATGCCGATGCGTTGTACCCCGTGGCGTACTTGTTGTGTGTTGGTGTTGTCACCGGCGTGGATATAACTTTCGCCGAATAGAATGATCTCGCCCTGGTCGATGCTTTCCAAGGCGTTGACGGTCCGAATCAGCGAGGTTTTTCCCGATCCCGACGGACCGATAATGGAAATCACCTGACCCACGTTGACATCAAGGTTGATGCCCTTGAGCACGGTGTGCTGGCCGTAGCGCTTGTGAATGTTGATCAGTTGCAGTGCGGGGGCCGAGCCAGGCCCTGATGCTGTACGAGCGTCTGCCGGAGAGGGCGCTGCCCGTGACGCGCGTAGACGCCGCAGGCTGATGTCATCCAGCGTTTGTGGTTTGCGGTTGTTGAGCTCCAGGTGTTGCTCCAGCCAATGAAACAGCCAGCCGAGCACGGTCACGATCAGCACGTAATACACCGCCACAGCCGACAGGGTTTCCATGACCAGGAAGTTTTGCGCGTAAAGACGCTGGCCCACGGTCAGCAGTTCGGTCAAGGAAATCACCGAGACCAGCGAGGTCAGTTTCACCACGGTGATGTATTCGTTGATCAATGTCGGCAGGGAAATGCGGAACGCCTGTGGGATCACGATCAGGCGCTGCAGACCGATCAGGCCGATGCCCAGTGCACGGCCGGCTTCTTTCTGGCCTTTGGCAACGGATATCAAGCCGCCACGATGAATTTCCGCCATGTACGCCGCCTCGGTCACCACCAGTGCCAACAGGCCGGAATAGAAAGGATTGGACAATACTCCACGGGTGACCGGGAACATCTGCGGCAGGTTATAGACGAACACCACCAGTACGAGCAGCGGTACGCTGCGAAAGAACCAGATATAAACCGATGCCGGCACGCTCACCCAACGCGTGGCCGAAAGCTTGGCCGAAGCCAGCAGGAAGCCCAGCAGCATGCCGATAAACCAGGCCAGCGTGCTGAGTTCCACCACCGTAATGCAGGCTTTCCAGAAGTCCGAGACCGAAAACATAGAAAAAAAGTAGGGCCATTCAAATTGCATGTGTACCTCCAACTGCTGGCGTCGACGGAGGCTTTACCTATGCCGGGCAGTCAAGCGAAAGCCGCCGATTGTGGGAGCGGCCTCGCTCCCACAGGGCTGCACTGAGTCAGTTAGTCGGTTCTTCCAGGTTGTATTTCTTCAACAGGGCGGCGTATTCACCCGACGCTTTCGTCGCGTCAAAAGCCTTGAGCAGCGCCTGATAGAGCGCGTCGTTGTCCTTCTTGACGTAGATACCCAGTGTCTGTTGATAGATCGAGTGCTCGGTGCTGATCACAACCCGGCCTTTGGTGCGTTCTGCGATCATGCCGGCGGCACCGTCGATCTCCACCTGAGCCTGCACGTTGCCGGAGAGCAGCGCCTGGGTCACTTCAGGTGCGGACGGGAATTCGCTGACCATGATCGCGCCCTTGTTATTCGGGACGCAGTAATCGGTCGAGAGTTTGTTGAATTGCGTCACCCAAGTGGTGCCTTTTTCCAGGCCGACTTTCAGGCCGCAGAGGTCTTCCGGTACTTTCGGTTTCAGCGGGCTGTCCTTCAGCACCATGATCGCTGCGCCGGTCTTGGCGTATGGGATGGTTTGCGCTTGGGTCTGCCGTTGGGGCGTGATGTACATGCCCGAGATGATCGCGTCATAGTGACCGGCGTTCAGGCTCAGCAGCAGGTTGGAAAATTTGGTGTCAACGAAGTCAGCCTTGAGGTCCAGATGTTTGGCGAGTAACCGCGCCAGTTCGGGGTCGGAGCCGACGACATTTTTTTGTTCGTCGTATGATTCGAAGGGCGGATAGGTGATTTCCATGCCGACCTTGAGGACGCCGGGTGACACCGTCGTGGCTGCGTGGGCTCCTGCCGCACCGAGGATCGCGAAGGCCAGCAGGGACAAGCGGACAGCAATATTCATTGGATTGCGCATCATCGGTGACTCCACGTCGAAAAAGTAGGATTGGGCTGGTTTTGAAACAGGGCTGTTTTGAAACGGGTCGGGGGGTGCATCAGGACGCTTCCTGCGTCTGGCGCTTCAAGTGGCCGAAGCTCGATGGCTTGCGCGCGCGCTCGTACAGTTTGAGTTCGCCGCGTTCGACTTTGCGGCGCAGGTATTGATAGGTTTGCAGCGCTTGGCCGAACATGTGCTCACCGATGGTGATTTCCTCGTAATCCTTACCGCCTTCAAGAAACTGTGGCAGTGGCTTGATCTGCGTATGGAAGTCGCACGCATAGAAAAGTGGGAACGAGTAGCGCTCTTCGCTGACGGTTCGCACTCGGTGAGCCGTCGCGACGAATGCACCTGCGGTCATGACCTCCAGCATGTCGCCGATGTTGACCACAAAAGCACCGTCCATGGGCGGCGCATCGATCCATTGCCCCTGATCGTTCATCACCTCGAGGCCTGGCTTGTCGGCAAGCAAAATGGTGAAGCATTCGTAGTCGGTATGCGCGCCAATGCCGGGCGCGTCTTGAGCCGCCAGGTCAAACGGGTAATGAATCAGGCGCAGCTTCGACGGTGGGCGAGTCACCAGTGCCTCGAAATAGTCTTCCTCCAGGCCCAAAGCGAGGGCGAAACCCTTGAACAAGCGACGACCTAATGCAAACACCGCGGCGTAGTAAGCTTCGACGGCCGGACGGAAACCCGGCAGGTCTGGCCATTCGTTGGCCCCGATCAATGGAGTCCCGGCAATGACCAGTGGATCGTCTTCGCTCACTTCGAAACCGATATCGAAAGCCTCCTTGTGATCCGGTTTACCTTTGGCATAGACCTCTTCACCTTCAGGCACAAAACCCTTGTGGCTGCGTGAAGTGCCGATGTAATGCTGCATCTTGTACTCAAGCGATTGTGCGAACAGGTCCTTCGCCGCTTGACGCAAGCTGTCGATCAGTGACGACTCGATGCCGTGGTTCTTGATGTACAGGAAACCGACTGCGCGGGCGGCGTTACCCAGTTCTTCGGCCACTGCCTGGCGCTGGGTGATGTCGTCGCTGTACAGCCCGGCGATATCCACCACCGGAATGCGATTGAAGTTGGCGGTCGTGGGCACTTTGTCAGGCATGAGGGAGCACTCCTTATCGGGTTGAGGTGCGGGCGAAACGCCGAAAATGCTCGCGTTCGGTGTTTGCCATCCACACGTTCAGCGACCACAGGTCGGCCACCGGCACGTTGGTGAAGGGCAGGTGATGCAGATAGCCGTCGGCGCCGAACTCCGGTGTCAGCGTGCTGACCTGATACCCGCGTTTTTCCTGGGATCGCCAGATGGCCTCCCAATGCTGCTGATGGAAGGCAAGCGCTTGGCTGTACTCGGGGGCGGCGGGGTGGGGAACTTGCGGTCCCTGGTCATAACCGACTCGGGCTTGAATATGGTGAACGCGTTCGACGAAGGCGCTGAGGTCGTCTTCCGGATCGTTGAGCAGGCGCTCGCAGGTGACGACCCAATGACTGATGTCGCTGGTGAAGCGCAGGTCCGGCAATTGACGAATCAGTTCGAGGGTGACCCAGGGGTTGAATAACGAGCGAGCGCGATGGGTTTCAAAGGCGCACACCTGGCCATGCTTGCCCGCGAGGTCCATAGCCCGGCCAAAGAAGTCGACTTGCTGTGCCAGGGGCCAGCGGTCGTTGCCAGCCAGCAGATTGACGAAGCGCGGCGCCAACTCAGCCGCCCAGCCGAGTTTCTTGTCGAGGTCCAGAAGGTGTTCGTCGACGGTTGCCGACTGTTCCGGCAGAACGTCGTAGGCGCTGAAGACGGTGCTGATATAGCTGGCTTTGTTGATGCGTAGGAAGGCTGCGAACTCGGCACGTTCGCTGGCGGTCATGGGCAGGCGGGCTTCCATGCCATCGAACCCGGCTTCAAGCAACTCATCGAGGGCTTGTGCCTTGCTCGCGGTGTAGCCCCACAACGTTCGGAATACTTCCAGTTTCATCGAGCTGCTCCAAAGGTTCCTTCGCATGATTGACACGGCGACGTTGCGGCGCGAACCGAAACGCACAACGAACGGCAGTGACAATCAGAAAAAGCAATCTTCGGGCCGCATCTCTATGGAAAGGCTCCTTTGTTGCCGTCAATAGTAGGGAGGGGCGGTTGGCGGGAAGAATAGGGAAGCGCAAAAAGATAGTTCAGAGATTTCTAAACTATTGACCACTGGCCGCGGCCTTGATCGTCAGTCATCGATCCGGTGCTCCGGAACCTGGCGCGTTGACCAACTGCCGAGTCGTCTTGCAGTTAAGATGCCGTTCCATGAATCACTTCTGCACGACCGCCATCCGGCGCCCGCTCATGAAACACAGCAGCCCACCCATCGCAGTCAAGGCGCTCAAGGCATAGAACATCGTCGGTGCCGGGGTCTGTATCAGCAGGTATCCGCAGATCACCGGACTCAGGGCGCCGCCGAGGGCGGCCAGGTTTTGGGCACCGTAGTAGCTGCCGCGCAGTTCTTCCGGGGCCAGGGTATCGACGAAGAGAAATTCGGCCGGGTAGATGATCATTTCACCGAGCGTGAAAATGAACATCGCCACGCACCAGCTCAGCATGTCGTCCGCCAGGCTGAATCCGATCAGGCCAAGCATGAACAGGCTGGTGCCCGCAGCGATCCAGTAGCGCAGCTTCTGGCGATCGAGGAACCGACCGATCTGGTATTGCAGCAGGATGACAGTAATGGCGTTGCAGGCGAGCAGGGCAGCCATGATCTCCAGTGCACGCTTGGCGTCGTGGGTGACCAGCAGGTATTGCGACAGATACAGCGTGAAGCGTCCGTGCACCACGGTGCTGAGCAGGCAGCCGCAGGTGAACATGATCAGAGTGCGATCGCTTTTCAGGGTCTTCAGCGTCTTGAGAAAACTGGGCGGTGGACCCATGGCTGCTGTCGGCGCTCCATCGCCGGGGATGCCCATCATCAGAAAGATGCTGAAGAACGCGATGCCCGCGGCGATCAGGAATGGCGCGATTGGGTAGACCCCCGCAATCACCACGCCGAGCATGGGGCCGGTGGCGTAGCCGATGTTGGTCAGGGTGTAGCGCAGGGAAAACGCTTTGGCGCGCTGGCCGATGGGCAGGTTTTCGCTGAGGATCGCTTTGGAACCGATCAGAAACAGGGCCGATGCGGTCTCGGTGATCACCACGGTCAGGGTGGTCAGGTAGAGGTTTTCGGCAAAGGTCAGCAGGACGAAACCCACGGCGCTGGAGAGCATCGCCAGGATCAGCAGTCGGCGCTTTTCCAGGCGATCGATGATGTAGCCGCCGTACAGGGCCAGCAGGGTGGCGATGAACACCGCGATGCCCAGCAGCAAGCCGACATCTTGTTGATTGAGGCCCAGCTTGTTGCTCAGGAACAACGTGAGCAAAGGGCTGGTAATGGCGCGGCTGACCACGATGGTCAGCGAAGCGATCATCAAGCGCCGAATAACGAGGGAGTAAGTGGCCACGGGGGCAAATGTCCTTATTCAGATTGTTGGCGTACACCGCGATGACGCCCGAGCCGTCAATACCATGATCAATCCAGCCACCGTTCCAGCGTACGTATCGATTCCAGGTCTTCCATGCGTCGCAGTTGCTTCAGCAGTTCCGCAGCCCGTTCCTGCGGCATTACCCGCGTCGTCAAACTGAAGAACTTCTCATCCAGGGCCTCATCGGCAAGTGGATTGCCCGGCGCTCCCAAGGGCACTTCCACACACAGGCTTGCCTGCCGGCCGTCCACGGTCCGCAGCGTCACCACAGGCTCGCCATCCTCATCCAGTCGCGGGTCCACTTCAAGCTGGATGCGCGACATGCACTGAATCACCAGCGGATCATTGCGTTGCCGATCGTCATAAGCGTGCAGTCGGCAATGCCCATGCACCAACCGCGCGGCGAGGGCATATGGCAGGCTCATTTGCGTCGCTGCGAGGCGGGTGACATCCCGGCCGCCACACATGCCGTGAAGAAAAGCGCTCAGCCGAACGTGCACGTTTTCGACCTGGTCGACGGGTACCTGCAATTGCTCCCACAACTGGCCGAGGGCATCGATGGCCGAATGGGTGCCACGACAGGAAGCATGGGGTTTGATTGAGCAGCGGGCGAGCTTCCAGGTCACGCCGAGCTCTGCATCCAGCGCCTCGGGCCTTGAAGTCGCTGGGGCAAGGGTGTTCAGAAAGCCGCCCCAGACGTCATCGAATAACTGCGTCGGCCCGCTGATGCCTTGTTGGGTGAACCGCGCAGCCAACAGCCCCCCTTCTGCGGCGCGCCCGCTGTGCAGTTTCTTGCTGTGCGAGCCGTCGTGAATGAAGGCCCACAGGCCACCGCTGAAGCTGCCGGCAATGCCCAGTGCCGCGAGGGTTTGCCGCGTATCCAGACCCAGGATGCGCGCACTGGCGGCGGCTGCGCCGAACACCCCACAGGTCGCGGTGGAGTGCCAGCCGGCGCCATTGTGGGCGCTATAGCCGCCGCAGGCTTCGAGCACTCGACGGCCAACCTCATAGCCGATCACGACGGCGCTGATGAATTCACGCCCACTCACGGGCCGTGCGCGCAGCGAAACCGCCGCCATCGCCGCTGGCAGCACGACGGCCCCGGAGTGGTCGCAACCACCGGTGTCGTCCAGTTCCAGCGCATGGGCGGCAATCCCGTTCAGCATCGCTGCCGGGCCCGCGCAGACCTGCAGATCGGTTCCCCAAACCGGAACCTCGCCCGCTTCACCGGCGAACACCTTGTGTGCCTGTTTGGCGACATCGCTCTGGGCGCCGGCCAACGTTGCGCCGAACGTATCGAGAATGTGTCGCTTGGCTTGCGCTACCAACCCAGGCGATAGATCTTCAAACCGCAGGTCGACACAGAATTGCGCCAACCGTTGCAAACGTTCGCTCATGAGACGTAATCCCGGTAATGGCGCTCGTACACCGAGGCGGGATGATCCTCAGCCGCCGGCGCCGCGCTATTCGCCCACCATTGCGCGACCTCGGCGCCGGTGGTGATCCACACGTCATCGTGCTGTTGAATGCCCTCGATCAGCGCGCGCAACACGCCTATCCGTCCCGGCGTGGCGATGATTTCCGGGTGCAGGCGAAGCACGTAGCACAGGCCAAATCGGTGAAAACCGGCGAAATCCATTTGCAGGTTGCCCAGGGTGTGGCTGTAGGAGGCGATCCGTGATTGTGCCGGTGGCACCGCCGGGCTCAAGTTGAAGGCGAAGTAAGGCTCGTCTTCCAGCTCATAATGCAGCGGCACTTCAATGACACCGGGCGCGGTCGGGTGAGCGAATGGCAAGTCGTCGCCGCGCCATGAGGAGGACCAGCGGATGCCTTGATCCTTCAACGCGCCGATGAATCCCGGCGCACCATTGCCTGCCGGGATTCGAAAACCGACCGGGCGCTTGCCGGTCAGCCTGGCCAGGGTCTCGCAGCCCCTGGCGACATCTTCGCCCTGGGCGTCCAGGTCTAGCGCGTCGTAATCCTGATGACGGTAACCGGTGCAGGCGATCTCATGACCGTCGCCCTGGATCGCCTGGATGAGTGCTGGGTTTTCCTCGGCCACGATGCCGGGGACGAACCAACTGCTGCAGACCCCGAGTTCCTTGAATAGGCCGAGCAAGCGTGCCACGCCACGTTGGGTACCGTAGCGCCATACCGACAAGGTTTTGTCACGCCCGGCAACTTCAGGGGCTTGCGTGAGGATGCCGTGGATGTCGTTGTAATCGACGGTCAGTACCACAGCGCAGCGATAGCCTTCCGGCCAGATGGGGGAATCAGCCATGGCGATGCTCCTTCAACCAGAAGTGGGCGACGTCGCGGCAGGTGGCGAACCACACGTCATCGCGCCGACGCATGTGCTCGAAAAGCTGTTCCAGCAGCAGGATGCGTCCCGGTTTACCAATGATCTTTGGGTGGAAGAGGGTGGTCAGGCACAACCCTTCGTCCATCGCGCCGTCATATTCGCGGCACCAGTTGTCCAGGGTCAGCGCGTAACTGGCCGTACGGTCCAATCCGGAAGGAAAGTTCGGCGCGCGGGTGTAGGCGAGGGACGCGTAATCGTCCATTTCCCATCGGCCTGGAATTTCCACCAGCGGCGTATCGAAACCCGGTACGTCCACCAGGTACGGTCGGTCATCGCCGCGCATGCTGCTGGAATAGGTCACGCCGGCTTCCACCAGCATGGCAGGGGTTTCGGCGCGCCAGTCGCCGGATGGCGTGCGAAAACCTTCGGCGCGAATGTGCAGGTTTTTCCAGAACACCTCGCGGGAGATCCGCATCACCTCCTTTTGCCGATCCAGTGTCAGGGCATAAAAGGATTCGTGTTTGTAGCCGTGATAAGCGACTTCATGCCCACGCTCGACAATCGCCTGGCATTGTCTCGGCCAGTTCTCCACGACCCAGGCGGGGACGAAGAATGTCGTCGGGATCCGGAACTCGTCGAGCACATCGAGCAGGCGCGGTAGGGCCCGGTAAGGGCCATAGCCACCAAACCCGAAGTACTCGGGTTTGCGCCAGATCGAGCCGTTGAGCATGGCATCACCGGTCGGGCCATCGAGATCGAAGGCGAGGGCCAGGCAAGCCTTGTGCGGCGCGGGCCAGGTGGGTGAAGAGGGCATCGGTAGTGCTCCATCTTTATTCGTAGACACCAGACGCTGTTGTGGAAGCGGGCTTGCTTGCGATGGCGTCGAGTCAGGCCACATTGACGTTGAACCACTCGCAAGCAAGCCCGTTGCCATATCGCAATCGAATGGCCTGTGGGATCACTTTCCGGCGTTGATGGTCACGGTTTTGATCGCCCCTAGTTCAAGGTCCCATTTCTTCAGGATCGCCTGGTAGCTGCCGTCATCGATCATGCTTTGCAGCGCAACCTTCACCGCTTCGCTGAGCTCAGGTTTCTTCTTGCTCACGCCCATGCCGGTGTACTGCTCGGAGATCGGCAGGCCCACGGTCTTGTACATGTCCTTTTCCTGGGTCTTGAGGTAAGGCAGGGTTTCGCTGCCCTGCATGGCTGCATCGATGCGGCTCTGACGCAGTTGCGCCCGGGCATCGGCCGAGCCTTCGGTGCCGACCACGTTGATCCCCGGCTTGCCGGCGGCCTCACAGTTGGCCTTGCTCCACTCGGCGATTTCCGCTGGAAAGGTGGTGCGGCGGCTGGTGCCGACTTTCTTGCCGCACAGGTCGAGGATCTCGTTGGTGTCCTTGTTTTTCTGCAAGGTGTAGAACTGCGGACCACTGGTGAAGTAGTCGATGAAGGTCACGCTGGCCTGACGTTCTACGGTGTCGGTCATGCCCGACAGCACCATGTCCACGCGGTCGGTGGTCAGGGCGTTGATCATTTGTTCGAAGCCGGTTTCCTGCCATTTGATCTTCACACCCAGGCGCTCGGCCAGGGCATTGCCCAGGTCATAGTCAAAGCCGGTGAGGGTGTTGGTGGCCGGGTCCTTGAAGTCCATCGGTGGGTAGTTCGGCATGATCGCCACGACGATTTCGCCCTTGGCCTTGATGCTTGCCGGCAATTCGGCTGCGACGGTAAAGCCGGATGCCATGACGCCTGCGAGTACTGCGGGGATAAAGAAGTTCTTCATGGTCGTTCTCTTATGAGTGTTGTGAGCGTCAACGGACGCTTAGGTTCGAACGGCAGAAATGAAGCTTTGGGTGCGAGGGTTTTGCGGACTTATTAGTATTTCTTCGGGGCTTCCAGCCTCCACGATCTGCCCGCCGTCCATGAACACCATGCGATTGGAAACTTCGCGAGCGAAGCCCAGTTCATGGGTGACGACGATCATGGTCATGCCGGTCTGCGCAAGATCGCGCATCACCGACAGCACCTCACCGACCAGTTCCGGGTCGAGTGCCGAAGTGGGTTCATCGAACAGCATCAGCTTGGGACGCATGGCCAATGCGCGAGCGATGGCCACGCGTTGCTGCTGGCCGCCCGAAAGCTCGATCGGGTAGCTGTTGCGCTTGTCCGCCAGACCGACACGAGCGAGCAATTCCAAGGCCTCCTCATTCGCCTCTTTGGGGGAGCGCTTGAGCACTTGGCACGGGCCTTCGATGATGTTCTGCAACACGGTCATGTGCGGGAACAGGTTGAACCGTTGGAACACCATGCCGGTGGACAGCCGCTGGCGGGCGATCTGGGTTTCGTTGAGTTCGTGCAGCTTGTTGCCGACGATCCGATAACCCACCAGTTCGCCGTCGACCCACAGGCCGCCCTTGTCGATTTTTTCCAACTGGTTGACGCAGCGCAGCAAGGTGCTTTTTCCCGAGCCGGACGGGCCGATGATGCACAGCACTTCGCCTTGCTCGACTTCGATGTTGATGTCCTTGAGCGCGTGGAACTGGTCGTAATATTTATTCAGGCTCACGGCCTTGACGATGCTTCTCATGTGGAACTCCTCAGGAACGCTTGCCGGCGCCGCGGGCGAAACGACGCTCCAGGCGACTCTGACCAAAGGACAGGACGGTGACGGTGGCCAGGTACCAGATGCCGGCGACGATCAGCAGCTCCATCACACGGGCGTTGGCGTAGTAGATGTTCTGGGCGTTGTAGAGCAATTCCGAGTATTGGATGACGCTCGCCAGCGAGGTCATCTTCACCATGCCGATGAACTCGTTGCCTACCGGCGGAATAATGATCCGCATGGCCTGGGGCAGAATGATCCGGCGCAGCGCTTGCAGACGTGGCATGCCGATCGATTTGGCAGCCTCATATTGCCCGGTGTCCACCGAGAGCAGGCCGGCGCGCACCACTTCGGCGGTGTAGGCACCCTGGTTAATGCTCAAGCCCAGCAAGGCCGCCGCGAACGGGGTCATCAGGCTCACGGTGTCCATTTCGAACAGGCCGGGAATGCCGATGGTGGGGAAGATCAGTGCCAGGTTGAACCACAGGAGCAGTTGCAGGATCAGCGGCGTGCCGCGAAACAGCCAGGTATAGGTCACGGCCACATAGCGCAGGATCGGGTTGGCCGACATGCGCATGATCGCAGTGATCACGCCGAACACGATGCCCAGCGCCATGGCCAATACGGCCATGACGATGGTGTTGAGCAAGCCCCACATGATCGCCTCGGAGGTCAGGAACTGGCCGATGTACGACCATTCGATCTTGCCTTCTGCGAAGGCGCGCACCAGGCCAACAAGGGCGATAACGATCAGCGTGGCGAAGAAGATCCGCCCGTAGTAGCGCCGGGGCACATGATCGTACTGGGTAATGTCAAACTGGTTTTCTGCCAGCTTGCGCTCCGCCTGGAGTCGTTCTGCCTGTGTCTGGCTCATGTTGTTTCTCCGTACTCGGTTTCGGCGCTATCGCGGTGGGAGCAAGCTCGCTCCCACAGGTTCGGTGTGTTGCTCAGAGGCGGAAGCCCTGATAGTCCTCGGTCCATTGCTGCTGGGTGG
Organism: Pseudomonas sp. NFACC04-2; assembly: GCF_900119265.1. NCBI lineage: Bacteria > Pseudomonadati > Pseudomonadota > Gammaproteobacteria > Pseudomonadales > Pseudomonadaceae > Pseudomonas > Pseudomonas sp. NFACC04-2. The sequence goes on along the minus strand of NZ_FPJC01000002.1, from coordinate 153,206 downwards.
CGAGGGCGGTTTTCAAGCGCCCGATCTGTTCGCGTACCTGTTGTGGCGCGGTCCCGCCCCAGCCATTGCGTGCAGCGATGGCGGCTTCGAGGGTCAGGCTTTCGCGTACCTCTGGGGTGAGGCGCGGATCGATTTCCGCCAGCAGAGCGGGGGAGGCCTCCCACAGTTCGATGTCGTGTTTCTCGCACGCCTGGACCAACGCACCGGTGATTTCGTGAGCTTCCTTGAACGGCACGCCGCGCACCGCTAGCCAATCGGCAACTTCGGTGGCGAGGGTGAAGCCCAGCGGTGCCTGGCGGCGCAATTCCTCGACATTGACTTTCATGGTCGCCACCATGCCCGCCATGGCGGGCAGCACCAGTAGCAGCGTATCGACGCTGTCGAGCACACCGTTCTTGTCTTCGCTCAAGTCACGGTTGTAGGACAGTGGCAAGGATTTAAGCGTGGAGAGCAGGCCGGTCAGGTTGCCGATCAGGCGACCGGCCTTGCCTCGCGCCAGTTCGGCGATGTCTGGATTCTTCTTCTGCGGCATGATCGAGCTGCCGGTGGCGTAGGCATCGTCCAGTGCGATCCAGCGAAATTGCCGCGACGACCACAGGCAGAACTCTTCGGCAAGGCGCGAGATATTGATGCCGAGCATGCTGGCGATGAACAGGAACTCTGCGACATGATCGCGGCTGGCCACGGCGTCGATGGAGTTTTCGCAAACGCCGCTGTAGCCCATCTCCTTTGCCGATTGCTGAGGTAGGCGAGCGATCGCCGAACCCGCCATGGCCGCCGCACCGAGTGGTGACAGCGACGTCCGTGCGTCCCAGTCCACCAGCCGCTGTACGTCGCGTAGCATCGACTGGGCGTGGGCCAGCAGATGGTGAGCGAACACGATCGGTTGCGCTTGTTGCAGGTGAGTGAAGCCAGGGCAGATGCTTTCGATGTGTTGCTCGGCCTGTTCCACCAGCGCCTGCTGCAGGCCCAATACTTCAACGGCCACGGTGCGTACGTGGTCACGCAGGAACAGCCGCAGGTCGTTGGCGGTCTGGTCGTTGCGCGAACGGCCGGCCCGCAGCTTGCCACCCAGGGCGCCAAGCCGTTCGGTCAGCAGGCGCTCAATGAACGTGTGGACGTCTTCATCATCCACGGTCGGGGCGATGCTGCCGGCGCGATAGTCCGCGCCGATGCGTTCCAGGGCCTCGAGCATGGTCTGGGTTTCTTGTTCGGTCAGCAGTCCGGCGCGCTGCAATTCCCGGGCATGGGCCTTGGAGCCGGCGAGGTCGTACGGGGTGAGCCGGAAGTAGCGCTCAGGGCAACGGGACAGGGCCGCCAAGGCTTCGGAAGGGCCGCATTTGAAGCGAGCACCCCAGAGTCGGTCGGTGGTTTGAGACATTGTTGTTTTCCTCGTCGGTTACGCGAACTGAAACGGGTACTCCAGGCCAAGACGTCGCTACGAAAATCAGCGAGCGAAGTCAGGCCAGAGCAGTTTTCAAGAGGGCAGTTGCATCGGTGCGAGCGCTGATCGAACTGTCAGCTTTTGATGTTTCGCGACCAGCGTTTAGGCGCTGATGTTCGGAATTTATTGGCGGTTGCCAAGCTTGGTTTTCTGTGGTCATTATTATTGGGCCAGCTTGTTCTTGTTGTTGGGCACAGGTTGTTGAATAGAGCGCCAGAGGTAAATAAGCATTATGGAAACCCCACTTTCCAATTCCGGAAACCCGCCGCCAAGAACCCCGCAAAGGGCACCGTTGGCCCTCAGCGGGCTGGACTTCAAATTGCTCAAAGTATTCAAGGCCGTGGTCGAGGCGGGAGGCTTCAGTGCCGCACAAAATGAGCTGAATGTGGGGCTGGCAGCCATCAGCAAACAGATTTCCGACTTGGAAATCCGTATCGGGATGCGCCTTTGCACACGCGGGCGCGAGGGCTTTCACCTGACGGAAGAAGGGCGTCTGGTGTATCAGGCGTCGATAGACTTATTTGCCTCGGTTGACAACTTTCGTGATCGCCTTAGTTCAGCGCAAAACGAACTTGTCGGTGATCTTGGTGTGGGGGTTATTGATAATACTATCTCGGATGATAATTCTCCGTTAGTTGCTGCGCTCAGGCAAATGAATGAACAGTCGCCCAAGGTCCGGTTTCAACTTCAGGCTTCACAACTCGATGAAGTCGAAAGAGGTGTCGTCGAAGGGCGGTTGGTAGCGGGGATCGTACCGATTTATCAAAAACGCGAAGAGTTCGATTACTACGAACTTTATGAAGAACGTTCGCAGGTCTATTGCGCACTTGGCCACCCGTTGTTCTCCATGGCGGACGAGAACATGGGGGAGCATGTACTCAAGGAGTACGAATGCGTCAACCATCGCTACGCGATTCATCGCGATAAACTGAAATTTGCGCACTACGACAGCTTTTCCGCCTCCGCCACCCAAGTGGAAGCCGTGGCGTTGCTGATCAAGACGGGGCGTTTTCTCGGGTTTCTGCCTCAGCATTACGCCGCGTCGATGGTGGCGCGGGGAGAGTTGCGCGCAGTGCGTCCAGACCTGATCAACATCGTCACGCCGTTCAGTCTGATACTGCGCCACAACACTGTGCGCAGTCCCTTGGTCAAGGCCTTTGCGCGGGCGCTGGGGGTGGATCTGAAGGCTTCGGTTTAATCTTTATGTGTGAGTCGCTCACGAACCTTGGCGGCAACCGGAGTGATAGGTAAGTTGCACCATCACACCGTTGGCGCTGTTCTCGTTCAAACACCGCTACCTGCTCCGGCGTGTTCCGTTGGAAGGGCGCCCAGTTGAACTAGCCTAGGGTTCAAATCGCCCCGTCCAGTATGCGCAGTCCCCCCTCTAAGTGACGGGGGTAATAATTGGATTTGTGCAAGGGGGAGGATGTCTGTCCACTGGAGCAATCTGCTAAAGGGTTCGTATTGACGAACGAATCGCCCGTGCACATTCAATCACCGCAGGCGCCAGCTTGCGCTCGGCTTCCTCCATGCTCCAGCGACTCGTTGGCACCACCACATGCACGGCTGCGACTGGCAGGCCCTGGCTGCCAATGATCGGCGCGGCGATGGCCATGTCGCCGAGGAACAATTCTTCCTTGTTCGTGGCGTAGCCCCTGTGCCGAGTGGTCTCGATCTGCTCGATGATGTCGTCGACCGCGGTCAGGGTGTACTGAGTATGGCGTTTGCGCTCGCTGGCTTGCAGCGCGGCAACGAGTTCGTCATCGGGCAGGGCGCTCAGGAAGGCCCGTCCGGAACCGGTGCAGTACATCGGGATCCGGCTGCCGATGGGCATGTGGATAGGGATGAATTTCGGCGCCACGAAGCGTGCCACGTACACCATGTCCAGCCCGTCGGGCTCGGTCAGGTTGGTCGTTTCCCCGGTAGCCTGTGCCAACTCGGCAAGGAACGGGTTGGCCACGTCCACCAATGTGTCGGCGGCCAGGTAGTTGTAGCCGATCTCCATGACCTTCGGGGTCAACTGGAAGCGCTTGGTCTGCGGATGCTTGCGCACATAACCCAGCTCTTCGAGGGTATGGATCATGCGTTGCGCCGAGCTTTTGTTGATGTCTGCAGCTTGGGCGATATCCGCCAGGTTCATCGTGCGCCGGGCTGCGTTGAACGCCCGCAACACCGCCAGGCCTTTTTCCAATGACTGATTGAACAGCGGATGAGGGTTATCGCTCATGGAAATCCTTATATTCTGCGCTTTGGATATCGATATTCGATACTTGTAAATCTCTTTACGATTTTTGTAAATCGCTTTACAGTCATTTTGAGCCTCCTGCCATTCCTATGGGGCAACCCTTACCGGACTTAAGACAATAAAAGCGTCCAATGGGAGATACGCCATGCTTACTCGCTTTCGTGCACTCACGTTCGTTGTTGCCCTGGCTGCTGGCATCGCTTCAGCCAACGCCGTCGCCGAGCCCGTCTACAAGGTCGGCGCAACCGCAACGGGGATTCCCTTCACCTTTCTCGACGTCAAGAGCCAGAGTATCCAGGGCATGATGATCGACGCCGCGCAGGCGGTGGCCAAGGCTGGCGGCTTTGAGGTGGAGATCCAGCAGACCACCTTCGCTTCGCTGATCCCGTCACTGACGTCAAACAAGATCGATCTGATTTCTGCCGCCATGCTCCGCACGCCAGCGCGGGAAAAGGTGGTGCAGTATTCCGATCCGGTCTTCACCTATGGCGAGGGCCTGATCGTCAAGGCCGACGACCAGACCGCGTACACCCGCATGGAGGATTTTGCCGGCGAGGTTGTCGGCGCCCAGGTCGGCACCGTGTTCATCGATGAGCTGAACAAGCGGGGTGTCTTCAAGGAAGTCCGTGGCTATGACTCGATCCCGGATCTCATGCGCGACCTGGCCCTCGGCCGTATCAAGGCGGGTTTCGCCGATCGCCCGATCGTCGCCTACCAATTGGCCCAGGGCACGCAGAACAAGGTGCACCTGGTGCAGAGCTATCAGCCGGTGGTGATGGGGGACGTTTGCCTGATCGTGCGCAAGGGCGACAACGCAACACTGGAGCAGGTCAACAAAGGCATCGCTGCGATCAAGGCTGATGGTTCCCTCGAACGGATCATCGAGAAGTGGAAACTCAACTGATGGTTTTGTCGACCGCCTGCGGTAGCGGGCGGGTCCACTCATCGTTTCGTGGGTAGCTTTTATGATTCTCCAGAATGCGTTGGACTTCCTCCCTATCTTGCTCAAGGGGGCGGTGGTCACTCTTCAAGTGACGGCCGGGTCGTTTGTACTCAGCTCGCTGATCGGCCTGCTCCTGGCCCTGATGATGGTCTCGAAAATACGTACGATCGCGTTGTTCGCCATCAGCGTGGTGAACATCATCCGGGGGCTGCCGATCATTGTGCAGCTGTTTTATATCTATTTCGTCCTGCCGGAATTCGGCATTCAACTGACGGCCATGCAGGCCGGTGTCATCGGCCTGGGAATCGCTTATTCGGCCTATCAGGCGGAGAACTTCCGGGCCGGTATCCAGGCGATCCAGCAAGGACAGATCGAGGCGGCGGAATCCTTGGGTATGCGCGGTGCGATGGTGATGCGGCGAGTGGTGCTGCCCCAGGCATTCCGCATTGCCTTGCCGCCTTATGGCAACACCCTGGTCATGATGCTCAAGGACTCGTCGCTGGTCTCCACCATCACCGTGGCCGAGATGACTCGGGCGGGGCAACTGATCGCCTCTTCGACCTTCGAGAACATGACGGTCTACACCCTGGTGGCATTGCTCTACCTGGCGATGAGCCTGCCGCTGTCCTTTGCGCTGCGTCGTTTGGAAGCACGCTTCAGCACCCGGAGAACGTCATGATCGAGATCAAGGGCATCCACAAGCGTTACGGCAGCGTGCCGGTCCTCGAAGGCATCGATTTGCAGGTCAAGAGTGGTGAAGTGGTGTGCCTGATTGGCCCTTCGGGGTCGGGGAAGTCCACGTTGCTGCGTTGCATCAACGGCTTGGAAAGTTATGACCGAGGCGAGGTCCTGGTCGGCGATGAACGTGTCGATCGCAATGCCAGGAGCATCCACGACATTCGCACTCGGGTGGCGATGGTCTTCCAGCGCTTCAATCTGTTCCCGCACCGCACGGCCCTGGAAAATGTCATGGAAGGGCCGATCTACGTAAAGAAGGAGAACCCTCAGGCGGCCCGCAGGAATGCCGAGGCGCTGATGGAAAAGGTCGGCTTGTCCCATCGGATGAATGCCTACCCGGATGAACTGTCCGGGGGGCAGCAGCAACGTGTCGCCATTGCCCGGGCGTTGGCGATGAACCCCCAGGCGATTCTCTTCGACGAACCGACCTCGGCCCTCGATCCGGAGTTGGTCGGCGAAGTGTTGGCGGTGATGCGCAATCTGGCCGATGAGGGCATGACCATGATCGTGGTGACCCACGAAATGGCCTTCGCTCGAGACGTCGCCGACAAGGTCTGTTTTCTTCACAGCGGCAAGATCGTCGAATCAGGACCCGCCGGGGAAGTACTGAGTACGCCGACGCATCCTCGCACACAGGACTTTCTTCGCCGACTGCTCAACCACAGCGGGGAGGTGCCGGCATGAATGCACCTTTCGCCCCGCAACTGCCGGCCTCGCTCTGGGCCGCGACTGCGACACCGGCGGTGGAAACGCCGGCCTTGGCCGAAGACAAGCAAGTGGATGTGGCCATCGTAGGGGCTGGCTATACCGGTTTGGTGACGGCTTTACGCTTGGCCGAAGCGGGTGTCAGCGTCTGTGTGCTGGATACAGGGGAGCCAGGCTGGGGCGCCTCGGGGCGCAACGGCGGGCAGGTGATTCCAGGGCTGAAGTTCGACCCGGATCAATTGCACGCCAAGTTTGGCCCGGCCCGTGCCGAAGCGATGATCGAGGCGGCCGGGTCAGCCGCTGACGAAGTGTTTGCGCTGATTCACCAGTACGGGATCGAGTGTGATGCCACCCAGAAAGGCTGGATTCAACCGGCCTGTTCAACCACCGCCATGAAGACCATCGAGCAGCGCGCCGCGCAATGGCAACGCCGAGGCGTCAAGGTGGAGCTGTTGGACCGGGCCGCGGTCAGCCGACGTATCGGTACCGAGCATTACCTGGGGGGGTGGGTCGATCCTCGGGCCGGCAGCTTGCATCCGTTGAGTTACGCCCGTGGCCTGGCGAAGGCCGCCGTGGGGCAGGGTGCAATGATCCATGGCCACAGCCGCGTCACGGGGCTGCAGCGGCAGCGGTCAGGCTGGCTATTGTCCACCGCGCAAGGCTTCAAGGTCAGTGCGCAACGGGTGTTGTTGGCCACCGATGGCTACACCGACGACCTGTGGCCCGGGTTGCGCCAGACCGTCGTCGCGGCCAACAGCTTCATCATCGCGACCCGTCCGCTCCCGCTGGCGATCCGCAAGACCATCCTGCCCGGTGGCGAGGTCTGTTCGGACTCACGCCGTTTGCTGCTGTACTTCAAGCTGGATGCCCAGGGGCGTTTGCTTCTGGGAGGGCGAGGGCCGTTCTCGGAGCCTTCCCGGCAGCGTGACTGGGCGCACCTGGAGCGTTCGCTGGGGACGCTGTTTGCGCAAGTGGCGGATGTGCCTGTCGAGTATCGCTGGAGTGGCCGGGTCGCCCTGACGCAAAGCTTTCTTCCCCATGTGCATGATCCGGCACCGGGGCTGTCAGTCTTGCTCGGCTACAACGGCCGCGGCATCGCCCTGTCCACGGCGTTAGGCAAGCATCTGGCCGCGAAGCTCTCAGGGGCGACGCAGGACTTCCCGTTCCCGGTGATGCCACTGCGGCGAATTCCGTTTCACGCGTTGCAGCGGCTTTATCTTGCGGCCGGGATCAGTTATTACCGGGTATTGGATGCCTTGTTTTAAGCGCTTGTTGAAGAGGCAGCGGGCACCGCTTGGGCGTTGTCGGTGGCGTCGTATCGGCCCAAGGCGAGCGACTCCCAGGCCAACTTTCCATTCAACCTGAATGGCTCCGAAGTGGAAATGGCGTTAGCATCCCATCCATTGGGCTTAAACAGCCTGTTTTCAGATCAGGGTCGCATTGTGGAAAAGCTAAAACGCCTTCAAAGCGGAATCGAAGGACTCGACGCGCTGCTCCAGGGGGGGCTGGTCGCGGGTGCTTCATACATAATCCAAGGACGCCCAGGTTCAGGCAAGACGATCCTCGCGAACCAACTTGGATTCCATCATGCCCGCGGTGGCGGTCGTGTTTTAGTCGCCACGCTGTTGGCCGAATCACATGATCGACTTTTCCAGTTTCTTTCTACGCTGAGCTTTTTCGACTCATCCAAAGTCGGTGCCGAAATCCAATTTGTCAGCGCATTCGACACATTGGAAAACGAATGCCTGGATGAAGTCGTGAAACTGCTTCGACGGGAGATCAGCCGGCAAAAGGCTACCGTGATGGTGGTCGATGGTTTGCTCAATGCACGCTCCAAGGCCGACTCGCCTATCGATACCAAGAAATTCATCTCAGAGCTGCAGGGACATGCCGCTTTCGCCGGTTGCACCGTGTTGTTCCTCACCAGTTCGCGGCTCGACGACGGGAGCCCCGAGCACACGATGGTGGATGGTGTCATCGAAATGGGAGAAGAGCTGTTCGGCACGCGTTCGGTACGGCGTATTCAACTGCGCAAGACCCGCGGCAGCAGCGCGTTGACCGGTCTTCACGAATGTGAAATCAACGACGATGGCTTGGTTGTCTATCCGCGCCTGGAAAGCCTCTACAGTCGTCCATCCGCGCCCGACAGCGCCGACATGACGCGTATTGCCAGCGGGATCGATTCCCTGGATGAGATATTGGGCGGGGGCTTGCACAGCTCCAGCGTGTCCCTGGTCATTGGTCCTTCCGGGATCGGGAAAACGACGCTGGGGCTCAAATTCCTCGCCAAGTCGACGGCAGATGCCCCTGGCTTGCATTTCGGATTCTATGAAAGCCCGCAGCGACTGCGCCTCAAAGGCCTCTCCCTGGGCATCGATATCGAAGATATGGAAAAAAGCGGTGCGTTGAGCATCGCCTGGCAGCCCACCACCGAAGGCTTGCTGGATGGACTCGGCGCACGACTGCTGAACATCGTCAAGGAAAAGGGTATCAAGCGCCTGTTCATCGATAGCCTGAGCGGCATGACACGGACTTCGACAAATCCCGCGCGGATTACCGACTTCTACAGTGCGCTGATGAACGAGCTGCGATCCCGGGGCGTTACGGTGTTTGCCTCCTGGGAGATGCGAGATCTATTCGGTTCCGAGGTCAGCTCACCGAACTCGGACCTGTCCAGCATTGTCGACAACCTGATGCTCATGCGCTTCCTTGAGGATCACGCTGAACTAAGAAGGACGCTGTCCATTCTTAAGGTACGTGATAGCTCTTATGACCCGTCGCGATTCGAGGTGGTCATCCGAGATCAAGATGTTTTCCTTGAAAAGGCTTTGAGAAATGAACCTTCAGCCTCAGCTGAGTCATTGCCTGGTTCAATATCATAAGTCTTTGAGCGGGTTGAATTAACATGACCACCATCCTGGTCGTCGACGACGAGTATTTGATCGCTGACATCCTCAGTTTTGCACTAGAGGACGAGGGCTTCATGGTCGTAAAAGCCAGCAATGGTCAAAAGGGACTGGAAGTGCTGGAAAGAGAACGTCCAGCCCTGATCATCACTGACTTCATGATGCCGGTCATGGATGGTCTTGAATTCGCCACGGCCGTGCGAGCCCTGCCGTCCGTCAAGGGTTTGCCGATCATCTTGATGAGCGGTGCCCAGGCTCACCTGGGTATGAAGAGATCGGATTTGTTTGATGCCGTGCTGCCCAAGCCATTCGACATAGACTCGATTGTCGCCGAGGTGAAGAGGCTCCTGGCTGCAGAGTGATACGGCACCTAGCGGCGCAGCTTGCCAGATGGAAAGGTACGCGTGTGATCACGGTCGCTTTCGGTGATGCCACCGCTCACATTCTGTGATGTTCCAGCAAGAAATCCACGAACACCCGCACCCGCGCTGGCATTGCCGAGCCCCCTACGAACACCACGTGAATCGGTTCTCGGTCGCCTGGGTTCCAGGCTTCCAGCAGCGGTATCAGGTCACCGCGCTGTAAATCCTCGCTCACGGTGAATTCGCCGATACGGGCAATGCCGGCACCTACTCGCGCGAATTGTGCCAGTGCTTCACCACTGCTGCATTCGATGTTGCCACTGACCTTCAGGGAAAACTCCCTTGCGTCGCGGATGAACGGCCAGTTGGGTTCGGCACGCCGGAAGTTGAAGCGTAGGCAGTTGTGTCGTAGCAGGTCTTCGGGCTCCTGGGGGATGCCGTGGCGCTGCAGGTACTCGGGCGATGCCACCACCACCTGGCCGGTGTCGCCGATCCTGCGCGCGGTCAGCGGGCTGTCCGGCAGATGGCCGAAGCGTACCGCCACATCGGCCTGGCCGCCGAGAATATCGACGACTTCGTCGCCGAGAGTGAGGTCGACGACGATGTTCGGGTAGCGGGCGCTGAAGGCTGCCACCAAAGGAACGATGGCCTGCCGCCCGTGCCCAAGGGCGGCGCTGACCCGCAATCGGCCCCTGGGTACGCCCTGGTCGGCGATGGATTCTTCGACCTCGTCCATGTCGGCCAGGATACGCCGGGCGCCGCGCAGGAAGGCCTCGCCCTCGGCGGTGAAGGTGATCGCCCGGGTGGTGCGCAACAGCAGGCGGGTACCCAGGCGTTGTTCGGTACGCGCGATGATCCGACTGACCGCCGAGGGTGTCAGCCCCAATGCTCGCGCGGCGGCTGACAGGCTGCCTTCCTGCGCCACGGTGGCGAACACGCTCATCTCACCTGACCTGCCGTTGAAGTCCATTTGTGCCTCTTACGCAAAGGTGATTGCCAAAAATGCTATCTACCGCCTGAAAAGACTGGATCGTAGCATTGGCGGCATAGATAAGGAGCCTACCATGCGTATCAATCCACCACTTGTCGCACTCGCCATCGGTGCCTTTGGCATCGGCGTCACCGAGTTCGCCCCCATGGGCATGTTGCCGGGCATCGCTGCGGATCTCGGTGTTTCCATTCCTGCCGCCGGACTGTTGGTCAGTGCCTACGCCCTGGGCGTACTGCTCGGCGCGCCGCTGATGACCCTGACCACCGGCAGGATCCCCCGGCGCTATCTGCTGATCGGGCTCATGGCGATTTTCACCCTGGGTAATCTGATGTCAGCCCTGGCGACCGATTACTACAGCCTCATGGTCGCCAGGGTGGTGACGTCACTGAACCACGGTGCGTTCTTCGGCGTGGGCTCCATCATCGCCGCCAGCGTGGTCGCCCCGGAGAAACGTGCCGGGGCGGTCGCGGCCATGTTCATGGGCCTGACCCTGGCGACCATCGGCGGCGTGCCGCTGGCCACCTGGTTTGGCGAACTGTTCGGCTGGCGCACGGCATTCTGGGGTATCACCGGCCTCGGCGGGCTGACCATGGCCGCGTTGTGGTTCGCCTTGCCCAACCTGAAAATGCCGCAAGGCGTCGGTGTGCTGGCTGAAATCCGGGTACTGGGCCGTGGCCCGGTGCTGGGTGCGTTGGCCCTGACCGTAGTCGGCTCGGGTGCGATGTTTACGGTCTTTACCTACATCGCGCCGATCCTCAGCAACGAGACTCACGGGTCCACCGCTTACATCACCGCCATGCTGGTTCTGTTCGGTGTGGGGTTGACGCTGGGCAACATGTGGGGTGGCAAGGCTGCCGACCGCTCGATAGACCGCACCCTGATCGTTTCGCTGAGCGTGCTGATTGTGGTCCTGCTGGCGTTTACCGTCCTGATGCGTTGGCCACTGCCGGCCTCCGTGGCCATCCTGATATGGGGTATCGCCAGCTTCGCCCTGGTGCCGCCGCTACAGATGCGCGTCATGGAAGCCGCCAAGGACGCGCCCAACCTGGCCTCGGCAGTGAACATCGGTGCCTTCAACCTTGGCAACGCGATAGGGGCGGCGCTGGGCGGAGCGGTGATCAATGCCGGGCTGGGTTATCCAGCAATTTCCCTGGCCGGAGCGGCGATGGCGGGTCTGGGGCTGCTGATGGTATTGGCTTTTGCCTGGCGTTCCAGAGCGGCCGCAACGGCGGTTGCGTGAGTGGCTGTCAGTCGCCATGGTCTCCCGAGCCTGCTTGGCCATCGTGCGGCCAAACAGCGACGGTCTGACATCGACCGTCACTGAGGATGGAAACGATCAGGATTCAGGCGAGAGCAAGCCGGCTGTTTCACCGCCATCGACCGTGAGGGTCGTACCGTTGACGTAACTTGCGCCCGGTGAAAGCAACCAGCAGATGGCCTCCGCGACTTCCCTGGCGGATGCCAGGCGTCCTTCTGGAGTCCTGGCTGTCAGCGCTGCTAGCCGGGCTTCGTCATTGACGATTTTATCCATCATGCGCCCGGCGCACATCAAGGTCGATGAGCAGACTCGGGGCACATCATCTAGCGTTCTGTTACCAGGACTTGGCTTGGCTGTTGGAGCAGTACGCGAAGGTTGCGCGCTCCTCTGGTTTGCGGCATCCGGCCCCGAAATGCCGCACTCGCAGAAATCCGGCTTCAAAGCGCGAGTCGGGAATGTCCTGATAGTTCGCCTCCAGCAGGCTTCGGCAATTCCACTCGAACACGAAGCGCAATCATCAGGGCGGCCAGCAGCATCACCGCCCCTGCGATGATGAACACGCCCATTACGCCGCCAAAGCCGAAGACCAACCCGCCGAGTGCAGCGCCCGCGGCGATTGACGACTGCACCGCAGCGACGACCATCCCACCTGCGGTTTCGGCTTGATCCGGAACCGCGCGTGCCACCCAGTTTGACCAGGCAACCGGCACCCCGCCGAAAGCCAGGCCCCAGAGGGCGACTGCGACTGCCAGTCCCGGTGCCTGGATAGGAAGCGAGATCATGGCAAACGCGGTCACGGCTACCAGGGCAGGCATAAGGATCAAAGTCAGGCGCAAGCTACGCTCCAGCAGCCAACCCGCCACGAGTGTGCCAACGAAATTGGCGACGCCGAAGCCCAACAGCATTAAAGCCAGGCCATCGGTGTCGATGGGTACGACGCTTTCAAGTGCGGGACGGATGTAGGTGAACAGTGCGTATTGACCTGTGTGTGCGAGCACGCAGCCGATCATACCGATGGCAATGCCAGGACGACGGAGCAATTCCAGCACGGAGGCGGTGCGTGCCATTTTCCGAGGTGCCATGCCGGGTAGGGTGAACCACTGGAAGATCAACGTCAGCACGCCGACCGTCGCGGCCGCGTAAAAGGCACTGCGCCAGCCGAGGAGACCGCCCAGATAACTGCCCAGCGGCACGGAAACCACTGTTCCCACGGCGATGCCACTGAAGATGATGGACAGCGCGCGAGGTACGAACTTGGCCGGTACCAGTCGCATGGCCACGGCCGCCGCCATACTCCAGAACCCACCCAACGCAATGCCAAGCAGCACTCGCATCAACAACAGGACCACCAGGTTCGATGACATGGCCACCAGCAAGTTGGAGGCAATCATCAGCGCGGAGAAACCGAGCAAGACGGTGCGCCGGTCAAGCTTGCGAGTAAGACCTGGCACCAAGAGCCCGGAAAACAACGCAACCACGGCGGTGACGGTCACGGCTTGTCCGGCCAGCGCTTCGGACACGTTCAAATCAGAGGCCATGGGGGTTAGCAAGCTGGCAGGAAGGTATTCGGCCGTCAGCAGGCCGAAGACCCCCATGGTCAGGGAGAAAACCGCCGTCCATGCCGGGGTGGCCGGCTCTACTCCAGCAACGCTGCCAGGTGCAGCGTCAAGAACATCGCTACTCATCTCAAGAATCCTTGGAAAGTGATTGTGAGACACACTCTAGGGCTGAGCGTCAGGATGATCTATGATGCTGGCTCTTAGTCTTTTGATCGAAACACCTAACATGACGGAATCAGGACAATTCGCTCTGTCTTCTGAGCTGATTAGCGAACTGCTCACGGGGATGCGGCTGCGCGGTGTCCAGTACCGCCGTATTCAAACGGGGCCGAGCTTTGGCTTGGGTTTCGAACACAAATCGGCCCATGCCTACTTTCATTATCTGGCGGTGGGTACGGCCATCCTGCGTACAGGCGATGGCGCGATACATCACCTCTCGGCAGGTGACGCGGTCTTGGTGCCGCAAGGCCATAGGCACGAACTGCTATCCGCCCTGGATGTCACAGTCCAGCCCATCGACCAACTTGATGCCGCCCCCTTGGGCGAGGCTGTCAGCGGTGTGAACACTTGTCCGAGCACACTTTCCACGCCCAGTGCGATCCTGTTCTATGGCTGCATGGAGTTCGACCTTGGCGGCATGCGGGCGTTGGGCAAGCTGATGCCGAATGTCATGGTGGCGGACACCGGTGGTCAACGTTATCCAGGGCTGGGAGCGATACTTGATTCGATCAAGGGTGAGATATGCGCCGGGCGCATCGGGTATGCCGGGATCATGGCTCGGCTTGCGGAAGTCGCTGCCTCTTTGTTCGTACGGGGTTGGGTCGAGCATGGTTCGGAAAGTGCGCAAGGGCTCATGGCTGCGCTGCGAGATCCGCGCCTGGCACGCTCTATCCTTGCGTTGCATCGCCAACCCGGGCGCGAGTGGACGGTGGCCGAGCTGGCGGCCGAATCTCATGTTTCGCGCTCCGTGTTCGCCCAACGGTTCCAGGCCACCATTGGCGTACCTCCATTGCGATACGCCACCGAGCTGCGGATGCGGATCGCCAGCCAATGGCTGACGCAGGACAACCTGTCGATCGATGCCGTCGCGCAACGCTTGGGCTATACCTCACAAGCGGCATTCAGCCGAGCATTCAAGCGCATCAATGGCCAGCCACCAGGGGCCAGTCGACAGGCACGTCGAAGCACTGAGCCTGTGGAGTGAATGGCACCCGGCAGTTCCGGCCGAACTGCAACGGCATCTACGATGAGCCCGCCAAGATCACGCCTTTGCTGGTAAGAAACGATCCAGCACATTACGGGTGATGGTCACGGTGGAGTACTCGTCGAGCTTGAGTCCATTCACCCACTCGCAGGACGCAGCGGTGAACACCTCACCTTGGCCTTTCTGAAAATGCACGAGCATGCCAGTCCCCCGGCTGTGCAGGCTTACGCTGGTATCACTCATGTCGGGCGCCAGCAGTGACGCCCGAAACCTGGCATCGGCATCGCCCAGCATGAATGAGTACGCATCCTGCGGCCGGCCGTGCTCGGCGATGGTCGCCCAGCCCATGGCAAGGATCTGTAGCCCTGGCGGTGCGCCATCCGTGCCGAGAGGTTCTGGAAGGCCGTCGATGAAGGTGTAGTCCAAGCCATCCACCTCGTAACCGAAGATGTTAGCCGTATCGCCGAACAGATCAGCGTAGCCCAGCCCGGTATCGGCCAGAGCCCAATGCTGTGGCCGGAACACGGTAAACCCCCTTGGGCCACGCGAGGCCATGCCCCCGAAGCTACCGTAAATCCCGCGCAGTGCATTGACGCCAAAGGTGCTGGCCCCAGGCCGACCCACTCGTGGATCCTCCCAGGCGCTCGTGAGCGTGATGTCATTACTGGTCGCAACGGGATCCAGCTCAGCGGCGTCGTATTTGTAGGCCACTTGACGTTCGCCGCGATTCTCCAGACGAATCTGCCACATGAAGTTACCGGCGAAGCGCGCAACATTTCCCCCTGCTTCAACAAATGCCTCGACGTTGTCGCGCATTTCACGGGTCCAGTACTCATCGTGACCGACAAAGACCGCGCAGGCGTACCCGTCCAAGACCTCGGGGTCGTGATGCAGATCATCCTGAGTCAGGATGTCGACCGTATAGCCTTGTTCTTCGGCCCAAACTACGAACGGACGTTCATAGGATGCCCAGCCGGCCAGGGCGTAGTACTTGCTGAAGCCGTACAGAGAGGCCCACTCGATGAATTCATAGCGCGCCGGCCCCGGTTTGCCCGGCCTCGAAGCATTGATCGAGCGCGGTGCGTCTTCAGGCAGCCAGACTTGCCCGCGCGCCCAAGGGCGTTGCGCTGACAGTAGCGGCGAGCGGCCGCGGGGTGTGCCGGGATGGATGCCGAAGTAATGGTTGGCGCCGCCCCAGTCGTTGTAGGCGGCCCAAGTGGAAGTCGCCGCTACCAGCACCAGTGCGTCGGCGCATTTGCGCAGCGCCCTGACGATAAAGAGATGATGACCGAGCACGGCATCGGCACCATCCCGCATTTCCAGCACATAGGCACCTGGCTTGGCGTCCAAGGGTATTGGCCATGGCGCGAACACTGGCCATTGGCAGCCGACCTCGTAGACGCGTTCGGGCAATGGATGAAAGCTTGCCGCGAGGGGGGCGGTTTGGTGAACGGTATGAGGCAGCGCGCCGTCACGATAGATTTTCAACGTAACCCAGGGGCTGTTCGAGGACAGGTGCAGGTTGACTGTTTCGCCTGGGCTGTAGGCGCGGCGGTCGGAATAGCACCATGCGGCTGCCGAGCCTTTCTCACTGGGAACTTCAACCCAGATCTCCCGCGCGCCCTGACGTGTGCCTGAGGTCACGGTGGCGGTTAAATCCGCACCGGGACGTTCGCCGCGAGCGGCCGTTGGCTTGGAATCATTGGCGTTCATAAAGTGCCCTTATGCATAGGGTTGGTTCCTCTAGAGCGCCGTTGAGCTGGCGCCGGGGGCCTGGATTTCAGCGAGATCCATCCCTGCGGTTTCTTCGATGAAATAACCTGCCGCGACCGTGACCAGGCCCAGGCTTATCAGGTAGCCGATGTACAGAGACTCAAGATGGGCGCCCACCAGATAGCTGTGCAGATAGGGCGCGGTGCCGCCGAAAATAGCCACCGAAACCGATGAGACAAACCCGACACTTTGTGCACGCGCTTGGGTCGGCACTTGTTCCGAAAGCACGGCGGGAAAGATCGCTGCAATCGAAGCCCAGGCGAGCAGCGCCAGCGCTTGTGCAAGAAACAAGGTGTAAGGTTCGGTGGTGACGATGATGGAGATGGGGTAGGTCAGCACGACCACTCCAACCCCCCAGGCGATCACCATGGGTTTGCGCCCCACCCGATCAGAGAGCATTCCGCAAACTGGCAACCAGCACACGCAGATGACTTGGGCGAGCAGGCTGGCGATGTAGGCGCCGGTCGCATCCATGCCCTGGGCGATGGCCGAGGCAGCACCAAAAGTCACCCAGGCGTAATAGGTCACGTTAGCGGCCGCAGCCAGCATCACGATGTTGCGAGTCATCCGCAGCACTTCGCCCTTGGATAACTTGCGGGGTGGCTGAGCCTGCTGTCGTTGCTGCTCGAATACATGCGACTCCTGGGCGCTGCGGCGCAGGAACAGCGCATAAATACCCAGTACGCCGCCGATGGCGAAACCGATACGCCAGCCATAGTCTCCCATGGCCTGGGCACCCAGTAACCAGGTCAGGGCGGCGGCGATTGCCGTCGCACCCATGACGCCCAACGTGACGCCTACGTACACCGAACTTGACCACAAGCCACGGTGCTTGGCAGGGGCAATCTCCGCGACATAAGTGTAGGAAACGCCCGTTTCGCCCCCGTGGGCAAGGCCTTGTATGAGTCTAAAGATGAGCAGGGCCGACGAAGCGTAGAGGCCAATGTCCTGATAGTTCGGAATGAGGGCGATACCCAGGCTACTGGCCGCCAGCAGCATCATGGTGATGACCATGATGGCCCGGCGTCCAAGGACATCGCTGAGGCGTCCAAAGAAAAAACCGCCCAGAGGCCGGGCTATGAATCCAGCCGCGAACACTGCAAGAGTGGCGAGCATCGCGGAGTGGGGATCGGTCTTGTCGAACAGATTGCGGGCCAGGTAAACAGAGAAAGTTGCATAGAGCGTCCAGTCGAACCACTCAAGGGCATTTCCCACGGCGGCCGCGCGCAAGGATCTAAGGCGTCCTTGATGGGACGTCGAATTATTCATGTCATTCTCCAATGATGGATGTCGGGCACAGAGAGGAGGGGCTGCATCAGGGAGGCAGCACCTCGTCAAATCCCATGTCCTGTAGCGGAACGTCTATCGCACGCTTGACGAGGCGATCAATCCCGCCGACATGGGAGACGTGGCTCCGCATCCGCTGCGCAGGGATAAAAGAGGTTGCAGTGGAATCACACACGACAACGCATCCCTTGGACGCGTTGTTGTTCAATTCGAACCGGAGTCTATGCGGGTGAATCCTGGCTATCTATGATCCTCCGTCTCGATGTTTTGTCCGAAACCCCGCTGGTGGTTTTGCAGTCGATTGTGCCTCGCAGGCTTTCTCCTGATTCGATGCAACGAATGTCGCGTGGTGGCCTCATATGAAAACGAGCGGCGCCTCGGTTGGAGAGGGGTGACTGCGGTTTTTTCCATGACGGAGGTGATTGTGTCCATGACGGCAGCCGAGAAAAATCATGTCGACTGGCTGGTCGAACAATCGATGCTCAATGCTGCGAGGAAGCGCGCCAAGCTCTACTCGGGCCAGGGCCGAATGTGGCAGCAGCCCTATGCCCATACTCGGCCTCGCGATGCCTCGGCATTGGCTTCGGTGTGGTTCACCGCGTATCCGGCCTCCATCGTTACCCGCGAAAATGGCACTGTGCTTGAAGCGCTGGGGGATGAAACCTTATGGCATGCGCTGTCGAGAATCGGTATCCAGGGCATCCACAATGGCCCTTTGAAAAGGTCCGGTGGCCTTTCGGGCACTGACTACACACCTACGATTGACGGCAATTTCGACCGCATCAGTTTCGAGCTCGACCCGCAATTGGGCACCGAGGCGCAGTTGCAAGCATTGACCCGAATGGCCGCCGCGCACAATGCGGTCGTCATCGAGGATGTCATCCCGTCCCATACCGGCAAAGGCGCGGATTTTCGTTTGGCCGAGATGGCGTATGAAGATTATCCGGGGCTCTACCACATGGTGGAAATCCGCGAGGAAGATTGGCCGCTGCTGCCCGACATTGCCGAGGGGCGCGATGCGCAGAACCTCACCCCGCAGCAGGTCGACATCCTGCGGGATAAGCACTACATCGTCGGGCAGTTGCAACGGGTGATCTTCTTCGAACCAGGGGTCAAGGAAACCGATTGGAGTGCGACACCGGTGGTGATGGGCGTTGACGGCAAGCCGCGCCGTTGGGTCTACCTGCATTACTTCAAGGAAGGGCAACCTTCGCTGAACTGGCTGGACCCGACCTTTGCCGCTCAGCAGATGGTCATCGGGGACGCGCTGCATGCCATCGATGTCTCGGGGGCGAAAATCCTGCGTCTGGACGCCAACGGATTTCTTGGCGTCGAGCGCAAACTCGAGGGTACCGCCTGGTCCGAAAGCCATCCGCTATCGATCACCGGAAACCAGTTGCTCGCTGGAGCGATTCGCAAGGCCGGCGGCTTCAGTTTCCAGGAGCTGAACCTGACCGTAGACGATATCGCCGCCATGTCCCACGGAGGGGCGGATCTCTCCTACGACTTCATCACCCGACCCGCCTACCAGCACGCCTTGCTGATGGGCGATGCCGAATTCCTGCGCTTGATGCTGCGGCAGATGCACACCCTCGGCATCGATCCGGGTTCGCTGATTCATGCGTTGCAGAATCATGATGAATTGACCCTGGAATTGGTGCACTTCTGGACCCTGCACGCGCACGATACTTACCTCTATCAGGGCCAGACCTTTCCTGGCAGCATCCTGCGCGAGCACATCCGCGAGCAGATGTACGAGCGCCTCACTGGCGAGCATGCGCCCTACAACCTGAAATTCGTCACCAATGGCGTGTCCTGCACCACCGCGAGCATCATCACGGCGGCGTTGGGGATTCGCGATCTCGACGCCATCACGACGGCGGATATCCAGCAGATTCGCCAGGTTCATCTGCTGTTGGTGATGTACAACGCCATGCAACCCGGCGTGTTCGCATTGTCTGGCTGGGACCTGGTCGGCGCGTTGCCGTTGCCGGCGGAACAGGTCGAGCATTTGATGGGCGACGGCGACACCCGTTGGATTCATCGTGGTGCCTACGATCTGGTGGACCTCAACCCTGACGCGGCATTGTCGGCCGGCCAGATGCCGCGTCCGAAGACCCTGTACGGCAGCTTGCCAAACCAGTTGAAAGATCCGGATTCGTTCGTCTCGCAGTTGCGCAAGATCCTCGCTGCGCGCCGTGCCTATGACATCGCCGCCAGTCGCCAGATACTGATTCCAGACGTCGAGCATCCGGGACTGCTGATCATGGTTCACGAATTGCCGGCAGGCAAAGGTACGCAAATCACCGCGCTGAACTTCGGTTCGACCCCGATCACTGAAACCCTGCACCTGCCCAATATCGCACCGGGGCCGGTGGTCGACATCATCAATGAGCGGGTCGAAGGCGACCTTACGCCTGAGGGCGAATTCACCATTACGCTGGATGCGTTCGAGGGGTTGGCGCTACGGGTGGTGAGCAGCTCACCAATGATCTAGGGCTTGGGAAAGCGAGGTGGTTGATTGCTCAACCACCCAGCCATGCCATAAGATCTGGTCAGACTTAGTCAAGGCTTTGTCTATGCTCTGCTCCTTCACCCATGGGGAGCAGACCTGGATAACCGCAGCCTTGAGGCATCCGCTACGCTGCTCGGAGCTGAGCTTCGATCGCTGCCTTGTCGATGACCGACCAGACCTCGCGGATCCTGCAGTCCTCGAACCCGTAGAAGACGTTTTCGGCGAAGCAGATGCGTGCTCCGTTCACCGCCAGGCCCAGGAATTGCCCAACCGGCGTGCAATTGAAGGCCAGGCGAGCCGCCAATTTAGGTGGGTCGACCACCAGGAATTCAATTGCAAAGCGCAAGTCAGGGATGGCCCGATAATCCGCTTCCAGCATGCTTCGATAGCCGTGCAACCCTAATGGTCTCGCGTTGTGAACCACATCCGGGTGCACGAAATGACCCAGGTTTTCCCAGTCCTGCGCGTTCAGGCAGGCGATGTAGTCGCTATAAAGATCGGCGAGGTTCGAGGTCATGGGGTGATTCTCCTCCGCATGTCTGTTCTTGCCTTTCTGCGATCTTAGCGAGTGTCAGGCTGACAGCAAAGTCAGGCTCACCCTTGGGACGAAACGCGGAGATAACTGCGTAAACGGTACCCGAACACTACCTTGATCTATTGTGTGTAGTGAAAAGCACTCATCACGGGGTGATTATGTTCGAAGGTTTCCAGCTGGAAATGATCAGCTTGCCCGAGGCGACTTTGCGCGTTCGTTACGGTGGCTCTGGCCCGCCGTTATTGTTGCTTCATGGTCACCCCCGTACCCACACCACCTGGCATAAGGTTGCACCGTTGCTGGCCAGATCTTTTACGGTGGTCTGCCCGGACTTGAGAGGGTTTGGCAGGTCCAGTAAGCCGACGAACCCTCATGGCTACGAAGCTTTTTCGAAGCGAGCGAAGGGCCGGGACTGTGTGGCGCTCATGGAGAGCTTTGGGTTCGATAAGTTCTACTTAGCGGGCCATGACCGAGGCAGTTACGCTGCTTTCCGCACAGCGCTAGACCATCCGTCACGGGTGCTGAAGTTGGCCATTCTGGATGGCGTGCCCATCTTGGAAGCGCTTGAACGATGTGAGGCACGGTTCACGTCCAAATGGTGGCACTGGTTTTTCTATGCCCAACCTGACAAGCCAGAAAGGGCCATTCTCGCGAATCCAAAAGCGTGGTACGGAGGAGACGCAGAGGCCATGGGGCGAGAAAATTATGAGGACTTTCAGGCCGCGATTCACGACCCCGAAACCGTGATCGGGATGCTCGGTGATTACCGCGCAGGAATCGAACTGGACCACCTGCATGACAGGGAAGACCGCCAGGCTGGCCGTAAGCTTCAATGCCCGCTCCATGTTATTTGGTCGTTGCAGGATGATCTGGAAGAACTCTATGGCGATGTGCTTGCGGTTTGGGCGCCGTGGGCAGAACAGAAAGTCACTGGCGCCGGCATTGACAGTGGTCATCACATCGCCGAGGAGGCGCCGGACGAGTTGGCTTGCGCACTGGAGGCTTTTTTCTCCGGGCGATGAGTATTGTGACCGGCCGGCGAAAAGCTCAATGTGACCTACGCAACGGCAAAAGGCCCGCATGCGCGGGCCTCGTGTTGCCAATTGCATTTATTGCGCAGCTTTCTCGATCAGGTTGGCCACCACTTTCGGGTTGGAAACCATCACCACATGGGAGGCGCCTTTCACCACGACGGTCTGCTTGGCGTGTGCACGCTCGGCCATGAACGCCATGGCCTGAGGGGGAATGTTCTTATCCTTGTCGCCGTATACGAACCAGGACGGAATGGTTTTCCAGGCAGGATCCTTGGCGGCTTCGTTCAGCGCGGCGACGGTGATGGGGCGTTGGCCGGCCGCCATCAGGCGAGCTTCAGCCTCAGGCACATCGGCCGCGAACTGGTCGTGGAATTTATCCTGCTGGATGTAGAGATCCTTGCCACCATCGGCCAACTCGACCGGGGCCGACAAGGCCGAGGCCAGGGTGCCGCCCGGGAATCGTCCAGACAGTTCTGCCGCAGTCTCGCCAGTTTCCGGGGTGAACGCCGCTACATACACCAAGCCCTTCACGTTCTGATTGCCGTACGCCGCCTCGCTGATCACCGCACCGCCATAGGAGTGGCCGACCAGAACCACCGGTGTCTTGATGTTCTTGACGATGCTTGCCACCGATTGTGCATCACTGCTGACGCCACGCAGCGGGTTCGCCGCCGCGATGACCGGATAGCCGTCCTTTTCCAGAATCTTGACCACGCCGTTCCAGCTCGACGAGTCGGCGAAAGCGCCATGGACCAAGACCACAGTGGGTTTGACGTCAGCTGCGTTTGCAAAACCACTGGCTGCGAAAGCGGTGGCGAAGGCCAGGCCAGAAAGAATCTTTTTCATGAGTAACTACCTGTAAGAGAAGAAAAGGGCGGTTGCCAGGTTGGGCTTCTGTGCTGCGCGGTAACTATTTGCGCGCTAAACAGTTGCGATAAAGTTATCGCTTAAAATGTTTGCGCGCAAGATATTTTTTAAGAATAAATTCAAGCTTTGTATAAGTTATTGTTTTTTAATGAGATTTTTTAGGGGGCGAGGTGAGGGCATCAGGGGCGCTTTGCCTAAGGGCATATAGGCGTTGCGACGGCGATTGGAGAAAGAAGGGCCGCCGCTTCTGAGGCGGCTTCCCCCCTATGACCGATTACGAAGCTACGCGGTTTTTCCCCCCGCGCTTGGCCTTATACAGCGCGGCGTCCGCTGCTTGCAGCAATAGGGCTTGATCGGTCCCGTTACGCGTCGTCGAGGCCACGCCAAAGGATGCGGTAACGCTGAACGTCTGCATTCCATCCGTAGGGCTCATGCTTTCCAGCGAATCCCGGATGGATTCGGCTCGCAGGAGGGCGTCTTCAATGGCGCAATCCGGCAATATGACGATCAGCTCTTCTCCACCAAAGCGGCAGGCGACATCGGTGGCTCTGATTGACTTCATGATCAAGGATGCCGTGCTGCGCAACACCGCGTCACCCGCAGCATGACCATGGATGTCGTTCAGTTTTTTGAAGTTGTCCAGGTCGAGCATGATGACGCTCAGGTCCGCTGCGTCTCGAGTGGCTTTGGAGAGTTCGCGCTTGAGCGTCTCCTCCATGAAACGACGGTTATACAGACCCGTCAGCGGATCTTTAATCGACTGGACTTGCAGGACCTGGCGCATCCTGCCGTTCGCCAGCGCTAGCGCGGTTTGCTCCGCGGCAGCTTCCGCAAACTGGCGGCTGATTTCCTTATCGCTATTTCCGCCAGCATGCTGGATGTGCAAGAGCCCCAGTGTTTCTCCGTAGGCTATCAGCGGCAGGCACCAGTGAATTTCGCCATCGTCGAACTCTGATTTTTCTGAATAATGGGCGCAGCGCAGCTCATGACGATGTTCAACCACATGGGCATGGCCTCGACGTATGGCCCAACAGTCTTTAGGGCCGATGAGGACATCTGATTGAGCCTCGACGTGGCCCCAGCTTGCGGCCGGTTGCAAAGCATCAGCCGAATTGCGGTACAGGTACAGCGTTCCACTACTGCCTTCCAGCAACTGTTGGCAGTAAGTGCTGACCAGCTGGAGCGTCTCCTCTTGGCTCATCTCAGTCTGCAGCAGGCGAGCCATTTCTGCGAGCAAGCCTATTTCTGCATTGCGCCGCTTAAGGTTTTTCAGGCTTTTGCCCAGTTGGGTGCTTGAAGAAAGCGCGCTAGCCGTCGATTCGGCTTGGCGCTTTATGGTCTGACGCATGGACACGTAAATGAAACGGCCCAGTACAAGCGTTAGCAGGAAGCTTGCGATGGAAACGGCGACGGCCCAACGCAAGTTGGCGTTAAGTTGGTTGTCCAGAACAGCCACTTCCTCGACTTCTGCTTGAATCAGCTCGCCTCCCAGGTCGCGGACCTGGTCCATGAGGTGCTTGCCGTTACCCGAAGCGATTTCGGCCACCGTCGCAGCAGCACCTTGGGTGCTGCGCAAATTGATCACCATGTCCAGGTGGTCCAGCTTGCGTGCGGACTTCTCGATGAAGCCCTCCACCTTGGCAATCTCAGCGGATGAATCGTTTCGATAGTTCTCACGAAGCTGCTTGATCGCGCCGGGAAGCTGCGACGTGGCGAGGTAATAAGGCCGCAGAAATGTCTCCATCCCCGTTAATGCATATCCGCGCTCGCCCGTCTCCGCATCCACGAGCAAACTTTGCACCGTGCGAATGTTGTCCAGCTGCTTTTCTACCAGGTTGCGTTCGTTACGCGTCTCATTCGTCCAGAACAGGGTAAACGGACCTACTGCGGCCGTGACGGACATGACCAATGTGGCAGTAGCTGCTGCGAGGAGAAGTCTGGGTGTGCGATGGGGCATCGTCAGCTCCAATGGGATTCACATCTTTATCGGCGAGTAAGGTTAATGGCGTAGGTGTATCACGCTAAAACCGTTCGACGGTCAAAAGATTGTTTATCCGCTGAGAGGTTGCGCGGTTTTACGCGGCCTCACGAATGTGCCCTGGCGGGTGGTGGAGCCTACGCGTTTTGGCCGAAAAGGCCAGGTATGCTGGTTAAACTGCCCCCGGACCTAACGACCAACGCTGTTCAACGCTGACGATTACTCCGGCGCTTCTGGATCTGCTGGAGTCGGCGTGGGAATTTGCCATGAAGGTTTATGGCCATCCTGGCTGTCGAACGTGCGGCGCGCCTTGCGGAAGTCGTCGACGTTTTCGACTACCCAAGTCCAAATAGGGGACATGCGGATCAACAGCCCCATGCCCAATGGAGTCAGCTCATACTCGACACGGGGCGGAATCTCGTCGAACACCTGCCGAATCAATAGACCATCACGCTCCAGAGAGCGTAGCGTCTTGGTCAGCATTCGCTGTGTCACACCGGCCATCTGCCTTTTTATCTCTGCATGGCGCATCCTGCCGTACACACCCAAGGCATGCAGGATGCCCAACGACCAGCGGCTACCTGCGTGAGCAAGGACTTCGCGCCTGACTCCGTCATCATCTTCTCTAAGCGTTTGGCAGATAGCTTCTGCCTGGCTAAGAGTTTCATGATCGGTCATTTCTCCCCCTGGATCACATGTGTGGCTTTTTCGAGCGCAGCCTAATCGAGCAAGCATTCGCTCATCTTATAGGCAACTGGTTTCAGGAGTAATCATGGCCGAAGTGACTCATCTTTGCGCCCAATCGATCCCTCGTTCTGAGCGCCGGAGAACTCGGCCGCTGCAGACCTAGTGAACGATTCGATGAGCCGTTGGCTGAAGTCTTCGCACGTTTCGATACCGTAATAGGCACCACGGTGCATTCAGAAACTTCGGCCCCTGCCGATTCAGGTGGTGTCGGCTACAGTTCCTTGTACCCGCAGGGATGTATCAAGACCGCTACGGAATATTAATCATGACGAAACGCCCTCCGTTCCAATCGCTCGGCTGCGCCGAATGCCGCAACCATGAGGCGTTGGGGTTTGATTTCACCATGGCTTTCCAGCCTATTTTCAACGTCCGGACACGCGCTGCGTTTGCATATGAGGCATTGGTCAGGGGCATCAATGGCGAATCGGCTGGCTACGTCCTGGGGCTCGTGAACGACAGCAACCGCTACCGATTCGACCAGGCTTGTCGGGTGAAGGCCATCGAAGAAGCTGCAAGGCTGGGGCTGTTGGACATTCCCGATTGTTTGCTGAGCATCAATTTCCTGCCCAACGCCGTTTACCGGCCAGAGACGTGTATCCGGGCCACCCTGGAAGCGGCGCGCCTGACCCATTTCCCGCCAGAGAGGCTCATGTTCGAAGTGACCGAAGGCGAGAAGGTGGTAGACCCCGAGCACCTCAAATCGATTTTCGTGGAGTACGAGCGTCAGGGTTTCATGACCGCCGTCGACGATTTTGGCGCGGGCTATTCGGGCCTTAACCTGCTGGCCATGTTCCAGCCGCAGGTGCTGAAGATTGACATGGCACTGACCCGAGACATCGATCAAGACTCGGTCAAACAAGCGATCGTCGAAGGCATCATCCTGGTCGCCAGGCGCCTGGATATCCTGGTCATCGCCGAAGGTGTCGAGACCCGTGAAGAAAGCTCGACGCTGCTAGGCATGGGGATCGAACTGATGCAAGGCTATCTGTATGCAAGGCCCGCGGTCGGTCAGCTCCCGGCTGGATGCTTTGATGACGGTGTGCGGTAGAGGCGGGCTCGACTCCAGAGATTCGCTACGGCAGGAGCGCTCCAGTTATCCAAGAAATCCGTGAGTATGTCTGTGGATAACCGCGCTGATGCCAAGTAGGCAAAGGGTTTCAACGGACGCTCAAAAAATGTACAGGCAGGTTGGCATCATCTGTTCAGACGGGTGTTTGGCCTCGCCCGAAAACCATACACACTCTCGCCCGCAACTGGATCAGCGTCGAGCCATGTCCGCCAACAACCATTCACGAAACACCTCGGCTTCCGAAACACCGACGCTGGTAGGGTTCAGCGCCAGGTAATACCCGCGGCTGGTACGGTACTCATGGGGCAGTACCCGAACGAGGGCGCCGGATTCCAGCAGGTCGTCAATCATCGCGCCCCATCCCAGCGCGATGCCTTCGCCTTCCAATGCCGCTTGAAACAACAACGCAGAGTTGTTGAACGACAGCGCGGGCGTAGGCGGTGCATAGGTGACGCCCATCTGTTGCAGCCAGACAGGCCAGTCCACCACGGGCCAGCGAATCCAGCGCCAGTGTTCACGGTCCAGGTGAAGCAAGCGTTCTTCCAGCAATTGTTGCGGCTCATGCAGTTGGCGATCGCCCAGATAGGAAGGGGAGCAGACGGCGAGTATTGTTTCATCGAAAAGCCGATCCAGCCTGACCCCGGGGCCCTGTCCTTCACTGCCGGTGGTGAAGCCGATATCGATGTTTTCGCCCACCAGATCAAAATCGCGATCCAGTGCCAGCAGGCGCATGCCAATGTCCGGATGCGCTCGTTGAAAGGCTTGAAGGCGAGGGCGTAGCCAGTACGTCGAAAAGCCGATGGTGGCCGCGAAGGTAATGACTCCGGAAACACCGTTGCGCAGATCGTGCACGGTGTCGGCAATGCGCTCCAGGCTTTGGTCCACCGTGGCATACAGACGTCGGCCGGCCGAGGTCAGGCTGATATTGCGATGGCCGCGCACGAACAGCGGCTGCCCCAATGACTCCTCCAGTACCCGGATCTGCCGGCTCACTGCGGCCTGGGTCACACACATTTCCCGCGCTGCCGAAGTGAAACTCAGCAGGCGTGCGGCCGCTTCGAAAATCACCAAGCCAGTGAGCGGTGGCAAGCGACGACGTAGCTTTTCCATCAATAACGTCCTCAACGGCTGTTACCGAATGACTCGGCATTCACATTACAAAAGGTTATCCAGCAACCTGACTTTAAATCGTTTGAGCCGCTTGACGTCGTCTGGCTTGATTGACGCGTACCGAGCAGGCCTGCCAAGCCTTCAGGGCTTGGCCTATTCGTCAACCTTGCAAAACCGATACCGTCAGAGGTCACTATGAGCGCACTGATGAAAGGACTTACGCACGGCCTGAAAGTAATGGCAGTCGCAGGCTGCCTGCTAAGCGGCACCGCTTGGTCAGCCGAGCCGCAACCGATCCGTATTGGCTGGGTGGCCTGGCCCGATGCTGAAATCAGCGCCAAGCTCGCGGCTTACGCCATCGAACAGCAATTGCAGCGCCCCGTGAAACTGGTGATGGCCGATATCGGAATCCAATTCAAGGCCATGGAAAGTGGCGACATCGATTTCATTCCAATGGTATGGCTGCCCACCACGCACAAGGGATATTGGGACAAATACCAGGACAAGCTGGAAGACCTCGGTGTGCTCTACGAAGGGCGCATAGGATGGACCATTCCTGATTCCATCCCCCGCGAAACCCTGAGCAGCATTGCCGACCTGAACAAGCCAGAAGTACGTGAGAATTTGCGCGGCACGATTCTCGGGCCGGAACCAGGCACTGGCCAATCGACGTTGTCGCAAAAGGCCATGGATGTCTATGGCATCACTGGCTACAAGTTGGTGTCGTCGTCCGGCGCAGCGGAAGTGGCGCAGTTCGCCCGGGAAATCGAGCGCGGGCGTTGGAGTCTGCTCAATGGCTGGAACCCGCATTGGATGTTCGCCAAATGGAAGCTGCGCTATCTGGATGACCCCAAAGGCGTTTTCGGCAGCACCGAGCAGGTGCATGTCATCGGTCGCCCAGGTTTGCGCGAAGCGGAGCCGGCCGTCGCAGCCTTCCTGAAAAACTTCAAATTACCGCTGCCGCAGCTTGAAGCGCTGTTATTGCAAGCCAAGGACAGCTCGGCCGACGCCGCGGTAAAAGCTTATTACGCGACCAACAAGCCGACGTTCGATGCGATGTTTGCGCCCCAGGCGACAGCCGCCGCGCAGTGATCGCCTGATGGGGCCTTCGTCTACAAGCCCAAGCCTCAAGGCTTCGGCCATCTCGGATTCCAGTATGAGCACCGCCATGTCCAGTAATGATCCGCTGCTGCAACCCTTCGCCATCAAGCATCTGCAGTTGCGCAATCGCGTCGTCAGCACGTCACATGAACCCGCGTATACCGACCAGGGCATGCCACGACAGCGCTACCGGCTCTATCACGAAGAGAAGGCCAAGGGCGGTGTCGCACTGACCATGATCGGAGGTTCCTCCATCGTGGCACCGGACAGTCCACCGGCCTTCGGCAACCTTGAGATGTACCGCGACGAAATCGTGCCCTGGTTGCGCGAGCTCTGTGATGGCGGGCATCAGCATGGCAGCGCGGTCATGTGCCAGCTCACCCATCTTGGCTGGCGAGGCAGTAATTTTCACGCTGACTGGCTGCCGCTGGTGTGGCCTGGCCATGGACGTGAACCGACCCACCGCAGTTTCACCAAAAAAGCCGAAGACTGGGATCTGGCGCGAATCATTCAGCATTACGCCGACGCCGCCGAACGCTGCAAGGCGGGGGGATTGGACGGCATCGAACTGGAAGCCTACGGCCATTTGATGGATTCGTTCTGGCTTCCGGCAAACCAACGTGACGATGGGTGGGGGGGCAGTCTGGAAGGACGCATGCATTTCTCGCTGGAGGTGTTGCGGGCGATCCGCAAGGTTGTGGGCACTGAGTTCATCGTCGGCATTCGCATGGTGGTCGAGGATGATATGCCCGGCGGGCTGGGCCGTGAGGAGGGCTTGACCATCGCGCAGACCCTGGTCGATCACGGCATCGACTTCATCAGCGTCATCAAGGGGCGTATCGACAACGATGTCGGCATAGCCAAAGTGATTCCCGGTATGGGCACCCCTGCCGGACCGCACTTGGAATTGGCGGGTGCCGTGAGACGTGCGGTGTCGGTGCCGGTGATGCAGGCGGCACGGATCAGCGATGTCGCCACAGCCCGTCACGCCCTACGTGAAGGGCTGGTGGATCTGGTGGGGCTAACCCGTCCGCAGATCGCCGACCCGCACTTGATTGCCAAAGTCTTGGCCGGCCACGAAGAGAGGATTCGTCCCTGCGTGGGGGCCAGTTATTGCATGGACCAGATCTATATCTCCGGCCAGGCTCACTGCCTGCATAACCCGGCGATTGGGCGAGAGAGCAAGTTGCCTCATGAGGTCACCCCGTCGGGCGGCCCCGTTCGCAAGGTACTGATCGTCGGTGCCGGTCCTGCCGGACTGGAGGCGGCACGGGTATCTGCCGAACGCGGACATCAGGTGACGGTGATTGAGGCCAACAGCCGGGCAGGCGGGCAGGTCCGTTTGGCATCCGTGCCATTGCGCCGTCGCGAATTGATCGGCGTGGTGGGCTGGCGCGTCAGTGAATGCGAGCGCTTGGGCGTGCAATTTCGCTACAACTGCTATGCCGGGAAAGAGGAGGTGTTGGCGCTGTCACCGGACGTAGTGATCATTGCCACCGGAGGATTGCCGAATACCGAGGTTCTTGAGTACGGCAACGAATGGGTCGTCAGTACTTGGGATATCCTTGCTGGCGACGTCAAGCCGGCAGAATCGGCACTGGTGTTTGACTATAACGGCGGCCATCAGGCGCTGACCGCTGCGGAGTTCATGCTTGATCATTGCCGCGAGCTGGAAATCGTTACGCCCGAACGCATGCTCGGCCCTGACATTGGTGGTTTGAACACGCCGCCTTATCTGAAGGCCTTTGCCGAACATGGCGTGCAACAGACCTTGAGCCATCAACTAACGGGTGTGCGGCGTGAAAACGGCAGATTGGTGGCGACCTTGCGCAACAGATACGCGGATATCACCAGCGAACGGGTGGTGGACCAGGTCGTGGTTGAACACGGTATCCTGCCGCTGGACGATTTGTACTTCGAACTCAAGGCGCTGTCGCGCAATCGTGGCGAACTGGATCATCAAGCCTTTATCGACATAAAACCCCAATTGCTGGGGGAGGGTGGTCCTGGGTTTCAGCTGTTCAGGATTGGCGACGCGGTGAACAGCCGGGATATTCACGCCGCGATTTATGACGGGATGAGGTTGTCCATGGCGCTTTAGCTTGAGTCACGAAACGACCATGGGCAGCCAGTGGTGATCTTTGCTGCGATCAATACGAGCAGGCCCGGCAAAGTGCGGAGACTGTCCAAATGGCCGTGAGCCAATCTAACGGTCGGACTCTATGTTGTGTCGTTTCGCTGAGCGTGCTGAGGCAACGCGATTGGAGCAGCACTGGCCGAAGCGGCAATGGCTACCTGGCTGAGAGTTTCATGATCGGTCATTTCTCCCCCCTGGTATCACGCGTGTGCCTTCTTACGAGCGCTGCCGAATCGTGCAAGCATTTGCTCATCTTTCAGGCAACAGGTCTCAGGAGACATTATGACCGAAGCGACCCAGCTTCCCCCCCAATCGATTCTCGTCCTAGGCGCCGGTGAACTTGGCCTGCCGGTTTTGCGCAATCTTGCGCGGGTGGCGAAGCGCGCGCCCGGCTCCAGAATCAGCGTTTTGCTCAGGGGTTCGACCATCAACACTCAGGTGCCCGGGAAAAAGGCTGAAATCGATGAGCTTCGTAGCCTGGGTATCCAAATGGTTGCTGCAGACTTGGTGAATGATTCAATCGATCAGCTTGCTGAAGTCTTCGCACGATTCGATACCGTAATAGGCTGCGCAGGCATGGTCGCGGGTCGAGAAACCCCGATGAAGTTGGCTACGGCAGCGCTCAAGTCCGGCGTGAAACGCTACTTCCCTTGGCAGTTTGGTGTCGATTTCGAGGTGATTGGTCGGGGCAGTCCTCAGGATCTATTCGATGCTCAGCTCGATGTGCGCGAGCTGCTTCGCGCCCAAGACAGAACTGAATGGGTCATCATCTCGACGGGTATGTTCACCAGCTTCCTTTTCGAGCCTGTATTTGAGGTTGTTGACTTCGAAAACGACACAGTGAACGCCCTGGGCAGCCTCGAGAACAGCGTGACGCTCACGACACCAGACGACATCGGTACGCTGACAGCGGAAACCGTTTTCTTCGAACCTCGCTTGCGCAATCAAATCGTCTACCTTTCTGGCGACACTGTGACGTATGGGCAGGTTGCGAGCATCCTTGAACGGGTCCTGGGACGCCCATTCAAACGTAACGTGTGGACTGTTCCGTACCTGATCCAGGAGTTGGAGAAAGACCTCACCCATCACATCAAAAAGTACCGCGCTGTGTTTGCACAAGGCAGAGGTGTGGCGTGGCCTAAAGCTGCCACGTTCAACGAGCAGCAATCGATTCAAGTCACCACCGCCGAGCAGTGGGCTCGGGAAAACCTCGCAGACAATTGAACGCCAAAACAGCTCACGTACGACCTGCCGTGGTTTGAGTGTTCTAAAACGACGAGCTGTCGGGATGTTCCTGGTGTACATGTCTTCGGCCGACTACATAGAACGTTTGACCGAACGCCAAGTGGCTAACTAGAGTGGATAACCGTACGGCTGCCGACTGCCCTGGACATCCAAATGAACGACCTATCCCTGCTGCTTGCCTTCATCGCTGCCGCGTCAGTGCTCACGGTGACCCCCGGCGTGGACACCGCCATGGTGCTTCGCGCTACAGCGACCGGCGGTCGACGGTCGGCTGTGATGGCTGCTATCGGTATCGTGCTCGGGTGTCTGGTGTGGGGAGCCGCGGTGTCACTGGGCCTCGGTGCCCTGTTGCAAGCTTCGGAGTGGGCTTACCTTACGTTGAAAATTGTCGGTGCAGCGTATCTCGTCTGGTTGGGTGTAAAACTGTTGCTGCGACCCAGGACGACGCTGCAAGGGCAGGGGGACGAGAACATGGCGGCCTCTGCGCGTGGCGCCTTTGTTCGCGGTTTACTGACGAACCTGCTGAACCCCAAGATAGGTGTCTTCTACATCACGTTCCTCCCCCAGTTTGTCCCGAGTGGCGCGAGCGTGGCCAGTTACTCCTTCTTCCTTGCGGTGTTACACGTGCTGTTGACGCTGGCCTGGTTCGGCATTCTGGTAGCGGCTACGGTGCCACTGAGCAATTTCCTGAAGCGCCCGGCGGCCCTGAAGGCGCTTGACCGGCTCACGGGCGGTGTTTTTGTCGCGTTTGGGCTCAAGTTGGCTGTTTCCAATCCGGCTTGAGCCGAATGCCGCACTGCATGTCGATGGGTTCTTAAATGTCATCGACGGCTTGAGGGCGGGAATCGGCCCGCCACGGTGCAAGAGTCCCTTCGAAAAGTGAAAAGGCTCGATGCAGGAAACCGTTGAAGCGAGCGGCATCACGCCGCAGCCCTGCCTGTTGACCACCAATCAGGCACAGATGAGCCAGTTGACCAATCACTTCTGCTTCGCCCATAGGCACCAAGCGGCGACACGACTGTATCGCGAAGTCCAGTCGTCTTGTGTCCACGCGCTGCTGAAACTCGCTTACCAACGGATCGTGCAGCGACCAGACTCGGATGGAAACTTCCCGCCCAGGTTGTTTCTCTGCGGCAATGCTCAAGTAGCGTTTCAAGATTTCGCCCGCGCTGCGACCCTGGGCCGCGTAAGCGAGCATGCGTTCCGTGTAGTCTTTTTCCCAAGCGGTCAGCAAGGTGCGGACAAAGTCTTCGCGATTGCGGAAATGGTGATAGAACGATCCGCGGGTCACATTCAATCGGCGCGATAGGCTCTCGGCGGAAACGCCAACATGCCCTATTTGGTCGAGGGCCTCAAAACCAGCCGCGATCCAATGGTGACGAGTTAGTTTTTTCACCCGTTATTTCGCTCCAAAGTGAGTGCCATACAGACTGTGTATGGTGCGCAACCGGTTGATACGCTGCGAACACCCGCAAAGATGGCCGTTGCGTTTAGCACGCCAGCACTTTCCATGGAGCTCGCCTTGAAGAAAATCGTTCTGGTTGCTTTCGACCAATTCACGGATATCGACCTGTTCCTGATGTGGGACATTCTAGGCCGAAACACTGAGGACTGGCACGTCCGGATATTGGCTTCCAGTGCTGTCGTGCGGTCGGCGCACGGTCTGCCTGTTTCGGTGCACGGTCCGCTTTCCGAGGCCAATAGTGCCGACGCGGTATTGTTCGTCAGCGGCAAGGAAGGGGTACCCGCTGCACTTGCCGCCCCGGATTTCCTGCCGTCGTTTGAACTTGACGCCAGGCGCCAGCGGATCGGCTCCATATGTGCCGGCGCTTTCATTCTCGAACGGCTCGGGCTGCTCAGCGGCCAGGCAACTACACACCCGGATGCACGATCAAGCTTGCAAGCACTGGGGCTCGAGCCCGTGGACCAGCCTCTTGTATGCCAGGGAAACATTGCAACCGCGGGCGGATGCCTTTCGGCGCTCCATCTGGTGGGGTGGTTGGTTGAGTCCTGGTTCGATGTTGCCAAGCGCCGTGCGACGTTGTGCCCTGTTCTGCCCGCTGGACAGCAAGCGCTCTATGATGCCTTGATCGATCTCAGTATCCGGCAAGGAAAAGTGGGCGCCTCAACAACATCCAGCCACTTCTAAACCAGGCACGCACCCACAGGGCGACAAGGAGCGTTTCACGACAAACCATCGCAACCAGAAACGTGACATGGCATGTCGTCCAATCAGTCGTCAGCACTCAGGAGAGATCCCCGATGCACCGAGAGTTTGAGCTCATAATGTCCGTGCCAGTCCCCTCAAGGTCCGGCATCACCCACCTTTACAAGTCGATGGACCTGGCGGACGCTTTTGCGATTCGGCTCCCTGCGGGCACATCCAGCGATCCGGATTTGCTGGCTCGCTTCATCCTCTCTCACCAGCCATCCTGGATCGGTTGGCTGATGAAAGTCCGAGACATTGCCGTTGCTTGTTTTGGTCTCAAGACAGCCAGACATCTGGCATCACTGGCTCATCGGATTGGACCCTTCAAGGTCTACAGCACCAACCAGACTGAAATCGTGTTGGGGGAGGACGACAAGCACCTCGACTTCCGGCTATCGATCCTATGTGCTGGAGAGACAGAGCCAGAAGGCAGTCGCCAACTGGTTTTTTCAACCGTGGTCCAGTGCCACAACCGGCTCGGCCGGGCCTACATCTTCGTTATTGCCCCATTTCACCGTTTGGTTGTCAGGGCCAGCCTCCTGCGTGCAGCGCGCATCGGTTGGCCCCTGGCTACCTGCCCCTGAGGCGATCAACCCAGTCCTTCTCTGGGAAGCTATCCGAAATCAAGCTTGATGCCGCGCTCGTCCACCCGGGCGTTGTAGCCCGGGTGACCTTGTGAGGCGCTCAGTTGGCTGAAATCCTCCACGGTCGCGAGCGAAGCGGGCTCGTTGCGACTATGCTCATTGCCACTGCAGGCAATGTATGGGTTTCAGTGATCGGCCGCCAAGGGAAGGAGTCTGTATGTGTCTGGTTCTACATGTCCGGTTCCATTGTTGGAATGACCGAATGAGCAATCTGGCAGCAGGTGTCCATCGGCGCATTTTGATCCCTGGGCGACCCATCGTCAGTTCGTGAGCATTTGCGTGAGACTTTTGGTCTGGCCGCTAAAGGCCGCTCGACTACGAGCTCAAGTTGAATACCCGCTCCAATTTCACAGGGACGACGATCTCCAATCTGCAGGCCGACTTCTCCAAACCAGATCAAACAGTCGATCCAGGCTGTCGGCAGGTGCAGGTGGATTACGTTTGGTAAATCCCAAGCACGATGGAGAACAACATGAACACCAAACCGATCCACAAAATCTTGTGGCGCTTCGCTGGCTGCGTGACCGGGCTGGCGATGGTTGCCACCAGTCCAGTCCACGCAGCCGATGGCGGCGTCGCCCGCGCCCCTACCGCAAGCTATAGCATTGCTTTCAGCAATTCCTACGCGGGCAGCGATTTTCGCAAGGTGATGGTGCGCAACTGGCAGGAGATTGCGGCCCAGGCGCAAAAAGATGGCTTGATTCGCGAGGCTCCGGTGGTCAGCGCGAACAACTCGGCGTCGGAACAAGCGGCCCATATCCAGGACCTGGTCGTCAAGGGCGTGAACGCCATCGTCATCCTGGCCGCGTCCGACACGGCCCTCAACGGGGTGATCCGCGACGCCTGCAACGCCGGCATCGTGGTGGTGGTCATGGCCAGCCTCGTCACCGAAAGCTGCGCCTATACCGTGGATTACAACTGGTCCGCCATGGGCCGCGTGGAAATGGATTATATCGCCGAGCGCCTCAAAGGGAACGGAACGCTGCTGGAGATCCGCGGCATAGCCGGCGATGCCACCGATAAAAACATCAGCGACGGCATTCGCAAGGCCGCCAGTGATTATCCGGGCCTGAAATTCGCCAAGACCGTCTACGGCAACTGGACCGCTTCCGTGGCACGCAAGGAGGTGGCGCTGGCGCTGCCGTCGCTGCCCAGCATCGATGCCGTCGCGACTCAAGGGGGCGACGGTTATGGCGCGGCCATGGCGTTCAAGGCGGCAGGACGCCCTTTGCCGATCATCGTGATGGGAAATCGTCAGGACGAACTTGCCCTGTGGAAACAGGAGCGCGATGCCAATGGCTACGAGACCGTCTCGGTCTCCGCCTCCCCAAGCGTCTCCCAGGTGGGTTTCTGGGTGGCACAGCAGATTCTGGCGGGCAAGCAGGTGCCGAAGTTCGTCGAAGTGCCGCTGGTGCGTATCGATGGGAAAGACCTGGACGCCTGGCTCGCCACTATGCCGGTGGGCGGTGCCGCCAATCCTTCCTATGACCAGGCTTCCGTGGTGGCGATGATCGACGCGGCCATCAACAATACGGCCCCGCCGACGCCTTTGCCGGAGGTGACGACGCAGTAATGGCGGACGGGGGGCGCGGCGCCATGTCGACATTCAGACCCGCCACGGACAGGCCCATTGCCGTCAGGATTGGCCTGGCGGTCGCCGCGCTGGTGTTCCTGATGCTAGCGGTGTCGCTGGTGAATCTCTACGGCCTGCGCGGCATGGTACGTGCGGTGGATTCCGCCAGCCATTCCGCGGAAATCCTGGCCTCGGTCAACGGGGCCACCGGGCGGGTAGAGAACTTCATCGCCACCCGTGACCAGGAAAGTCTGTCCCAGGCCGAAGGCATGGTGGCGACGGCTATCGCCGGCCTCTCCGCCATTGCGGTGGCAGAGGCGCAATCGCTCAAGGGCAGTCTGGAAAGGCTCGCCACGGCGATCGCCGCCTTGCGGGCGGCGAGCCTGACCATGGATGGCGAAACAGAGAACATGACAGCCCACTACGGTCGGATGCGAGAGGCGACGATCTTCGTTGAACAGGGCATCGCCGCTGGGTTGAAGGGGCTTGAGTCCCGTACCGCTGAGCACGAGGCGCGGGTGAGCGACATTGAAAGTGCCCATCGCATCCTGGATATCCTGCGCAACGGCGAACGGATCATCACCACCAACGTGGCCAGGATGCTGGTGACCGGTGACGGGACGGCCGCCACTGCGGCGCGGAACGCAAGCTTGGCACTCCGGCCCGTGGTCGAACAATTGCGCGAGTTGATGGGAGCACCGCAGGAGAGAGAGGCCCTGGACCAGTTGGCCGCGGCGCTCGACGCTGCCAGCGTGGCGGTCGAGCATCTTGGCGAGGCGCCCAAGCTCCGGGGAGGCGAGGCTTTGCGGTATCTCGCCGCCGTCGGGGATACGGCCGAGCGCCTCGAGGCAATGTTGGGTGAAGTGGAACAACACGTTGCCCATGACGCCAGCGACATTCAGGCAGCAACCGGTCTGCTGCGAAATGCCGCCGCGTTGTCCAAGCGTTTCGCCGAGCGTGTTGCCACGCTGGAGGCGCAGACCTTGTCGTTTCGCCTGTCTCCGTCGGCCGAGGTTGCCGGCTCTGTCGGCCACATCCTGGACGAGCTCTCCCGGCTCTCTCGGGTTCTCCCGGCGTCCGTGGGGCTGCAGGCCAAGGCTACGCCTCTGACGGTCAGCGAGCAGATTGCCGGCTACCGGGCGGCATTCGCCAGATTCCATCAGGCGAGCAACGCCTTGAGCGACGCGCGCGACCAGGTTCGCAACGAGGCTCGGAGCGCCGGCCTGTTGGTGGCGCGCTTCGCAGGTCAAGCGCGTTCCGACGCTGTGGTCCACAATGATCGCGGCATGCTTGCGACCATAGTTGCAGGGACCGTCGCCATCCTGCTGGCCGGCGCCATCGCCTGGAGCACGTCGCGATTTGTCGCGCAGCCCATCGTGGCCCTGGCTTCGGTCATGCGCCGGCTTGCGGCTGGCGACCTGAACGCCGAGATCGCCAGCGCCGGACGCGGCGACGAGATTGGAATCATGACCCGCGCCGTACGGGTGTTCCAGGAGAATGCCCTGCGCATCCGGGTGTTGGAGGCCGAGGCCGAGGCCGAGCGACAGCAAGTCCAGGCCTCTTTGGAAAGAATGGTCGCCGAACGGACCGACGCGCTGCACCACCAGACCGAGGTGCTGGAGGCGCAGGCCATCGAACTCATTCAGGCGCGCAACCAGGCCGAGACGGCTAACCAGGCAAAGAGCGATTTCGTGGCCACGGTCAGCCACGAACTGCGCACCCCCCTGACCCTCATTCTCGCCCCCCTGGAGCAGCTCTCGGCGGCGCCCACCCCGCCGGCGGACTGGCATGTGCAAATCGACCGCGCCCAACGCAACGCATTGCGCTTGATGAACCGGGTGAACGATATCCTCGATTTCTCCAAGGCCGAAGCGGGCAAGTTCGAGCTGTGCCCAACGCCCATTGACTTGAACAAGGTGGTGGGTGTGCTGGCCGAGGACGCCGCCATGGTGGCCGAGGGCAAAGGCTGCACCTTGACCTGCAGCATCGATCCCGCGCTCGGCACGGTGTTCCTGGACCCACAACACTTCGAGAAGATTCTGCTCAACCTGGTGAGCAATGCCATCAAGTTCACACCGGCTGGTGGCACCGTGCACCTGGCCGTCACGCCGCTCGATGGCGAGCGATTTGAACTCGCGGTGCAGGATTCGGGGATTGGCATTGCGCCTGACAAACTGCCGCTGCTGTTCCAGCGTTTTTCCCAGATCGACAATTCCGCCACGCGTCACTACAGCGGCACAGGCATCGGTCTCGCCCTGGTCAAGGATCTGGTCGAATTGATGGGGGGTGAAGTCGGTGTCAACAGCGAGCCCGGACGGGGTTCGTGCTTCTTTGTTCGACTTCCGCTGGGGATCGAACCCAATACCGTACCGACCGAAGCCAGCGCGATGCACGAGCGATCGTCATCGAGCACGATAAGCAAAACCGAGCAGCGTCACCTGCGTTTTGATGACGGTCGCCTTGGCAGTCGCAATGACCGAGCTTCGATCCAAGGCGTAGACGACGAGCAGCTCCCGGAACATGCCTCGCGATCCAGAGTGCTGGTGGTCGACGACAGCCCGGAGATGCTGGGCTACCTCAGCGAGCTTTTGCAAGACGATTATATCGTCGCCACCGCAACCGATGGAGAGCAGGCTTGGGCGCTGCTGCAGCTTCGACCCATCGATGTCGTGGTTTCGGATGTGATGATGCCGGAGCTCGACGGTTTCGGCCTGACAGCCAGAATCAAAGCCAGCGCCGGTTTTGCTCATTTACCCGTGATCCTGGTGACCGCCCGCGGCGGTAGCGAGGCTTGCGTCTCCGGGTTGGAGAGTGGCGCCGATGACTACATCGCCAAACCCTTTTCGCCGCTGGAACTCAAGGCTCGCGTACGCGCGGCGCTGCGCATGAGCCAGGTGCAAACCGAACTGCACGCGAAATCCCGCCAGGCGGGCATGGCCGAAATCGCTACGACTGTGCTGCACAACGTCGGCAACGTCCTCAATAGTGTGAACGTATCGGCAGAACTGGTCAGCAGCCAGATGCGCACCTCCAAGGCCCAGGGGCTGGGCAAGGTGGCGCAACTGATGAACGAACACGTCCATGACCTGAGCGACTTTCTCACCAAGGACCACAAGGGAAAGATGCTGCCTGACTACCTGCTCAAGCTGGCGGAGGTGGTGGCGGTAGAGCAACGGAGCATCATCGAAGAACTCGGGCAACTCACCAAGGGCATTGATCACATCAAAACCATTGTCGCTGCCCAGCAGTCCTATGCCGTTTCCGTCAGTATTGTCGAGACCGTGCCGGTCGCAGAGTTGATCGACGATGCCTTGCGCATGAGTGCTGGATTATTGGCGCGCCAGGAGGTGACGATGGTCAAGGACATTGCCGACTCGCCCCTGCTGCCGTTGGACCGGCACCGGGTGTTGCTGATTCTGGTGAACCTGATCGGCAATGCCAAGCAGGCGTTGGACGGCGTGATCGATCGCAGCCCATGCGTCACGTTCAGCGCGTCCCTCGTTGACGGGGCCGTATTGCGCATCACGGTGGCCGACAATGGCAATGGGATTGCGCCTGAGCACCTGAAGCGCATTTTTACCCATGGCTTCACGACGCGCAAAGACGGTCACGGTTTTGGCCTGCACAGCTGCGCGCTGGCCGCGCAGGAAATGGGTGGCAGCTTGACCGTGCACAGCGACGGGGTTGGGCAGGGCGCTACCTTTACTCTTGATATTCCGCTTGATGCTTCGCTGGGTAAGCGATGAATACCGAACCGATGCCTGCTCGGCCTGATTGGAGCCTCAAAGGGGAATGTGGGTGGTCGACAAGACCTGGCGCAACCCCATGAACGAGCGAATCTGGCGAACCCCGGGCAGGTAAAGCAGTTGCTCCGCGTGGAGTCGGTTGAAGCTGTTGCTGTCCTTGGTTCGTATCAACATGAAGTAGTCGAATTCTCCCGTCACCACATGGCATTCCATGCAGCCGGACACTTTTTGTGCCGCCGCCTCGAATGCGGCGAAGGATTCCGGTGTGGAACGGTCCAGCACCACGCCGATCAAGACCACCATCCCCGCATCCAGCGCTTCATTGTCCAGCAGTGCGACGATGTGCTTGATCAGGCCGACCTGCTTGAGCCGTTCGACGCGTCGCAGGCAAGCCGGCGCGCTCAGTTTGACCTTCTCTGCCAGCGCCACGTTGGAAATGGAGGCATCTCGCTGCAGGGCCTTGAGAATGGCGCGGTCGGTTCGATCCAGTGGCTGTGGCGTTGGGGCTGTTTCGGTTGGCTTCTTGCGAGTATTTATTGCGCTCATATGAGTTTCTACGCAGTAAAAGTATGTTTGATTGTTTTTCCTGAAAATTATGTTTCTTTA
The DNA here is from genome assembly GCF_900119265.1 of Pseudomonas sp. NFACC04-2. Taxonomy (NCBI): domain Bacteria; kingdom Pseudomonadati; phylum Pseudomonadota; class Gammaproteobacteria; order Pseudomonadales; family Pseudomonadaceae; genus Pseudomonas; species Pseudomonas sp. NFACC04-2. Next base: position 112,675 of record NZ_FPJC01000002.1, on the reverse strand, counting down.
ATTGTTAATAATTTGCAATACATATTCTTCGATTTCTTCTTAGTATTGAACTCATCGAAGCCCCCGTGGAAGAGCCTGGAATGCAGCCCTTTGCTTCTCGGCCTGGCGCTTGGATATTCAATAATCGAGGAGCAGAGTCATGAACCTGAATCGTTTTAAACGTTATCCGTTGACCTTCGGTCCATCTCCCATCACGCCCTTGAAGCGTCTCAGTGAACACCTGGGTGGCAAGGTCGAGCTGTATGCCAAGCGTGAGGATTGCAACAGTGGCCTGGCCTTCGGCGGGAACAAGACCCGCAAGCTCGAGTACCTGATTCCCGAAGCGATCGAGCAAGGCTGCGATACGCTGGTGTCTATCGGTGGCATTCAGTCGAACCAGACCCGCCAGGTCGCTGCGGTCGCTGCCCACTTGGGCATGAAGTGCGTGCTGGTGCAGGAAAACTGGGTGAATTATTCCGACGCGGTGTATGACCGGGTGGGCAACATCGAGATGTCGCGCATCATGGGGGCGGACGTGCGGCTTGACGCAGCAGGTTTCGATATTGGTATCCGGCCGAGTTGGGAGAAGGCCATGAGCGATGTCGTGGAGCAGGGAGGCAAACCGTTTCCGATCCCGGCGGGTTGTTCCGAGCATCCCTATGGCGGCCTCGGGTTCGTCGGCTTTGCCGAGGAAGTGCGGGAGCAGGAAAAACAACTGGGGTTCAAGTTCGACTACATCGTGGTCTGTTCCGTGACCGGCAGTACCCAGGCCGGCATGGTCGTCGGTTTCGCCGCGGACGGCCGTTCGAAGAAGGTGATCGGCATCGATGCCTCGGCCAAGCCAGAGAAAACCAAGGCACAGATCCTGCGTATCGCCCGGCATACCGCGGAACTGGTGGAATTGGGCCGTGAAATCACCGAAGAGGACGTGGTGCTCGATACGCGGTTTGCCTATCCGGAATACGGTTTGCCTAACGACGGTACGCTAGAAGCCATTCGCCTGTGCGGCAGCCTGGAAGGTGTGCTGACCGATCCGGTGTACGAAGGAAAGTCCATGCACGGCATGATCGAAATGGTCCGCCGTGGCGAGTTCCCCGAAGGCTCGAAGGTGCTTTATGCGCACCTGGGCGGGGCGCCGGCGCTGAACGCCTACAGCTTCCTGTTCCGCAACGGCTGATTCACGCCAGTGACCTGTAGGCGAGCGCTTGCTTACGAGGCGGTGGGGCAGTCGGCATGCATGTTGAATGTCACGGCCTCATCGTCGGATCGCCGCTTGGAGCAAGCCGCTGCAACCCAACCGCCGGGAGTACCGCCATGCATGGGATATCGCAATCCGCAGTCTGGATCAAGGAACCTTCGGCGGATGCCGGGGTGGTCATCGTGACCAGCGCCACGCTGCCCAAGTACATGATAGACAAGCTGCACGTGACGATAGATGACTGGGATCAGGTGGCCTATCTGGCCGTCACACAATCCGAGGCGTTGCTGGTCGACTGGTTGCGGGTCGGGTCCAGCCCGGAGCCGTCTGCCGGGGGCGGCGCGTGTTATGTCAGCCAACTGCTGCGCTGCGTCCCCCACGACAGCTTTCTGCTGGAAGTCGGCACGGTGCCTGGCCTGACCTGGCTGGGGTCCGTCTGCGGTCACCCGTTGCGCGTTGTCGAATTGGGAGCAATAGCCTCATCCACTGCGGCAATGGATCGACAGGTGGAAGACGTGTTATCGGCGACCCGGAGTCTGGCCAAAAGCGTGCTGCAGGCGCGCGGCGTCATTTAACCCTGTCCTCGTCAATTCGCCTGTTGAAACCAGAAAGGCAACGCTTATGAGTCGAACCGCCGATGGGCGTGTCCACGCAATGAGGTGGATGCGCGAGCCTTCCAGCTGTACGCGTATCGTGGTCATCGTGAGCGGACTCGATAGCGACCATATCGATTTGATCCATCAGGGATTCAGTTGTTTTGACAATGTCGCGCTGATCCATATCGATACGGTGAGCGATGCGACTGGCAAGCTCGTTGGCGTGCAAATGGCCAAGAGTGACTACTGTTTTGTGGTGCTCGGTGAACTGGATGAGCGCTTCTTGCAGGACCTTTCCATTGGTCAGCCATGCCTCTACCCAGTCGCACCAGACGAGGCGGCCGAACGCTCCGTCATTGCCGCGGTGGAGCAGGTAAAGCGCCTCGCCCGAGGCAGCCATTCGCGCCACCTTGAAGTGATACCCGACACCTGTAGGAGTTGCGTATGAACCTGTCCGATTCACATGCCCAATGGCCGGCCCAGGCTGCCGAAGATGAAGAAATGGCCGAGTGGCGTGAGGCTTTGCTCTCCGTCGCAGCCCACGGCGGCACGGGCCGGGCAAAACAGATCCTCGACATGTTGCTGGCTGTGGCCAGCACTTCGGGCATCGGCTGGCGCCCCAGCCATGGCACCCCTTACATCAATACCATCAGCGTTGAGCAGCAACCGGTGTTTCCCGGGGATCTGGCCATGGAGGAGCGTCTGGCATCGATCATGCGCTGGAATGCCCTGGCGATGGTTGCCCGGGCCAATCACGCCTATGGCGAATTGGGTGGACACATCGCCAGTTACGCCAGCGCGGCGGATCTGTTTGAAGTTGGCTTCAATCACTTCTTCAAGGCGCGCACCCCGACCGGCGGCGGTGATCTGGTGTTCTACCAACCGCACTCGGCACCAGGCGTCTATGCCCGGGCGTTCCTCGAGGGACGCCTGGAAGAAAAGGATTTGCAGCACTATCGGCAAGAGATCGGCGCGCGTGCCAAGGGCGCCCGGGGATTGTCGAGTTACCCGCATCCCTGGTTGATGCCGGACTTCTGGCAGTTCCCGACGGGCTCCATGGGGATCGGTCCGATCAGCTCGATCTACCAGGCGCGTTTCATGCGTTACCTGGAGCATCGCGGCTTGCAAAAGACCTCGGGGCGAACCGTTTGGGGGGTGTTTGGCGACGGTGAAATGGATGAGCCGGAAAGCATGTCGGCGCTGACCCTGGCGGCGCGGGAAGGGCTGGATAACCTGGTCTGGGTGGTCAACTGCAACCTCCAGCGTCTGGACGGTCCGGTGCGTGGCAACGGTCGCATCATCGACGAGCTTGAGGCGTTGTTCGGCGGCGCGGGTTGGAACGTGATCAAACTGGTGTGGGGTTCCGACTGGGACAGATTGTTTGCCCAGGATAAAGACGGCGCGTTGGTCCGGGCCTTGTCGGCCACGGTCGATGGCCAGTTCCAGACGTTCGCGGCCAAGGATGGGCGCTTCAACCGTGAGCATTTCTTCGGCCAGGACGAAGCCCTGGCGCATTTGGCCCAAAGCCTGAGCGACGAGCAGATCGACCGTCTCAAACGCGGTGGTCATGACCTTGTGAAGATCTTTGCCGCGTATCAAAGCGCGATGCTCGAGGGCAAGAAACCTACGGTCATCCTGGCCCAGACCAAGAAGGGCTTCGGCATGGGCGACGCCGGGCAGGGCAAGATGACCGTGCACCAGCAGAAGAAACTCGACGGTGAGGCGTTGATCGCGTTTCGCAACCGTTTCAACCTGCCGTTGACCGATGAGCAGGCTGTCTCCCTGAGTTTCTTCAAGCCGAGCGACGACAGCGCGGAAATGCGCTACCTGCATGCACGCCGCCGGGCGTTGGGCGGCTACATACCGGCGCGACCTTCGGCCAGCGAGTCATTGGCCGTACCCGACGTAAACAGCTACGCCGGGTTCGCCATCGCCGCCCAAGGCAAGGAAATGTCCACCACCATGGCCTTCGTGCGGATGCTCAGCGGCTTGCTCCGGGACAAGCAATTGGGTCCGCGCATCGTGCCGATTGTGGCGGATGAGGCGCGTACGTTCGGCATGGCCAGCCTGTTCAAGCAGATCGGGATCTACTCCAGCGTGGGGCAGCGTTATGAGCCGGAGGACATTGGTTCGATCCTCAGTTATCGAGAAGCCCTGGACGGGCAGATTCTCGAAGAGGGCATCAGCGAGGCAGGGGCGATCAGTTCCTGGGTTGCAGCGGCGACCAGCTATTCGGTGCATGGCCTGCCGATGCTGCCGTTCTACATCTATTACTCGATGTTCGGTTTCCAGCGTATCGGCGACTTGATCTGGGCGGCGGCGGATCAACGGGCCCGCGGTTTTCTGCTCGGTGCCACCGCAGGCCGCACGACATTGGGTGGCGAAGGTCTGCAGCACCAGGACGGCAACAGTCATCTGATGGCGGCGATGATCCCCAATTGTCGGGCTTACGATCCGGCATTCGCCGGCGAGTTCGCGGTGATCCTGGATCACGGCATGCGCCAGATGCTGGAGCGTCAGGTGGACGAGTTCTATTACGTCACCTTGATGAACGAAAACTACCCGCAGCCCAACCTTCCTGAAGGTGTCGAACAGGCCATTATCAAGGGCATGTATCTGTTTGCCCGGCATGAAGTCGAGGATGCGCGCGGACGAGTCCGGTTGTTGGGTTCCGGCGCCATCCTGCGCGAAGTGATTGCCGCCGCCGAGTTGCTGGCGGGGGATTGGGGGATCGACAGTCAAGTCTGGAGCGTCACCAGCTTCACCGAGTTGGCCCGGGAGGCACGGGAAGTGGAGCGCTGGAATCGACTGCATCCCGGACAACCTGCCAAATGCAGTCATGTCCAGAAATGCCTTCGCGACTCGGCGCCCATCATTGCCTGTACCGACTATGTGCGCGCCTTGCCGCAGCTGATCGCCAGTTATCTCGATGGCCATTACACCGTGCTCGGCACCGACGGGTTTGGCCGCAGCGATACCCGCAGTCAACTGCGCAGGTTCTTCGAAGTGGACCGTCACCAGATCGTCTTGAGTGCGCTGACCTCACTGGTGCATGAGGGGCTTCTGGATGCCAGTGTCTGTGCCGAGGCCATTGAACGCTACGCCATTGACGTTGACGCCATGGCCCCTTGGGACGCTTGAGGCCGGCTTCATCTTGTGGGAGCGAGCCTCTCGCGAAGGCGGTGGATCAGCTACATAGAGGCTGGACGTGTGTCCTGCTCTTGTTCTTACTTTGGACTTTGTTCTCGACGTCCCGTTATCTCAACTGCTCTCGCCAACAGCCAGGATGGTCGCCACCAACGCCTGGGCGCGAGGCACCAGCGTGTCCAGTTCCAGATATTCACGATCGGTATGGACTTTGCCACCCACCGGCCCGAGGCCACACAGGGTTGGAATGCCCAGGCTGGCGGTGAACCCGGAGTCGGCGCAACCGCCGGTAAACTCGCCTTCGACGCTGAAACCCAGTGCCAGGGCTTTTTGTTGGTAGATGTGCAGCAATCGTTCGCTGTGACGGGCTTCCATCGGTAGAAAGGTGGTCGCTTCCTTGAGGATGGCGTGGGTGCCGATCAGTTCTTCTTCGGCGACGATGGCCAGGATTGCGGTAAGGATCCGGTCCCAGTGCTTGAGTTCGATGAAGCGCACATCCAGCCGCGCCGAGGCGCTCGGTGCGACGGTGTTGCTGGACGTGCCACCGGATATCAGGCCCACATTAGTCGTGATACCTGCCGAGTAATCGGTCAAGGCATGGAGCTTGACGATCTTGCGTGCCAGGGCCTCGATGGCGCTAGCGCCGTCGGCATGGTTGACCCCGGCATGCGCCGCGCGACCGCTGACTTCGATGATCAGCGTGGCACCCCCTTTGCGTGCGCTGACCACGTTACCACTGGCCCGACCAGGTTCGGTATTGAGCACGGCGCGGGCGGCACGGGCTGCGTGTTCGATATGGGGTCTGGCGCTGCCGGAGCCGATTTCTTCGTCACCGGTGTACAGGACCTGCACCGGATAGGGCAGCGGGCCGGCGCGCTTGAGTGCCCTGAGGGCGAAGCAATTGAGCACCAGGCCGCCTTTCATGTCGGCGACACCGGGGCCAAAGGCAAGGTTACCATCGCGGCTGTAGCCGCGCGTCGCGGTGGTGCCTTTGGGGAACACCGTGTCGCGATGGCCCAGCAGCAACACCGGCTTGCCAGGTTCGCCTGGCACTTCGGCGAGCATCACGTCGCCAAAACCATCGACCGGCATGTGCTTGAGCAGAATGCCGTCCGCTTCCAGTTCAGCCGCGAGCAGCGCCCCCACCGCGTCGACGCCCGCTTTGTCATAGCTGTTGGAGTCGGTGTCGACGATACGCTGCAGCAACGCCTCCATGGCATGGCGCTGGTCGGCAAGCCAGTCCAGCGCCTGTTGTGACGTGGCGCTCATTGCGCCTGCTCCCGCAACTGATGTTCCTGAGTCAGCCGTGCCGCGTCGTTGCCCAGGTCCCAGAACAGCCCGGCCATGATTTGCAGGCTTTCCTTGACCACCGGTGCCAGCAAGTGCTCGTTCGGCGCATGTTGTGAGCAGGCCGGGTACGAGTGCGGCACCCACAAGGTTGGCAGGCCGAGCACGTCCGCGAACACATCGTTGGGCAACGAGCCACCGAGGTTTGGCAGCAGCGCGGGTTTTTTGCCGGTGGTCTGTGCCAAGGACCTGAGCGCCCAATTGACCCACGGACTTTGCGGGTCCAGCCGAGTGGCATGCATCACGTCGATGTGGCTTTGTTTGACTTCGACATTGCTGAAACCATGAGCATCCAGGTGGGCACGCACAGCCGGGATAAAGGTTGTGTAGTCGCTGTTCACCACGAAACGGATATGGCAGTGGGCATTGGCCTTGCCGGGGATCGCGTGCACGGGGGCGTCCGGGTTGCCGGTCTTGAAGGCGATGACGTCGAGGGTGTTCCAGCCGAACACCTTTTCGCTCAGCGAGAGTTCCGGATTACCCCAGTTGGCGTCGATTTCCGGATCGCCCGGTCCGCCACCGACGTCAATATCGGCCAGTGCCTGGCGAACCGGCTCAGGCAGTGTCTCGGGCATCAGGCCCGCCACTTTTACCCGACCATGCTCATCGACCATGCTCGCGATGGCATTGGCCAGAATGATGCCAGGGTTGGCCAGCAGTCCGCCCCAGTTGCCGGAGTGATGGGCGCCTTCGCGCAAATTGACCACCAGCTCGAAGTTGAATACCCCGCGTGAGCCGAGAAAAATCGTCGGTCGTGACGCTGCCAGGCGCGGGCCGTCCGAGGCGATGAAAACATCCGCGGCAAGCTCTTCGCTGTGGGCGGCACAGAACGCGTTCAAGCCCGGCGAGCCTTCTTCTTCGCCCATTTCCAACAGCAGCTTGACGTTGAACCCCAGCTTGCCGTCGCGAGCCCTGAGGGTTTGCTCCAGCGCGGTCAGGTTGATCAGGTGCTGGCCTTTGTTATCCGCCGTGCCGCGGCCGTACCAGCGATCGCCTTCGGCAATGACCTGCCACGGCGACAGGCCCTCACGCCATTGGGCTTCATAGCCGCGCACCACATCGCCGTGGCCGTAGCTGAGCACGGTCGGCAGTTCTGGATGCTCGATACGTGTGGCGATCATGAAAGGACCGCGTTCTGCCACCGGGTTGTCATAGATCTTGACGCTGAAGCCCATCGCCTCGATATGCGGAGTGATGAAGTCATGGAGGTAGCGATACAACTCGGGTTGACTGTCCGTTGCCTGGCTTTCGGTGTGCAAGGCGACGCTGCGTTCGAGCAAACTGAAAAATGCGCCGTTATCAAATTGCTCGGTGGTGTTGCTGATGGCCAGTGAACGACTCATGAGTGGACAAGCTCCAGTGTTTGGGCGGGATTGTCGTGAAGGTGGCAACGCACGTTGCCGCCAATAATCGGATCATTGGCCGGGTAGGCCGTCTTGCAGGGAGCGAAGCAGCTCGGGCAGCGCGGATGGAAGGCACAACCGGCGGGCGGGGACATCGGATTGGGGAAGGAACCGCGCAGGCCGATTTCGGGGATGCCCAGGCGCGGATCGGGGGTGAGCACCGAATCCAGCAAGGCGCGGGTATACGGGTGGCCGGGTTCAGCGAACAACGATTCGCGAGTACGTTCTTCGACGATGCGCCCCAGGTACATCACCGCGACCCGGTCGGCGAGGTGTTCGATGACCGCCAGGTTGTGGCTGATCAGCAGATAGGTCAGACCGAATTCGCGCTTGAGGTCTTGCAGCAGGTTGAGAATCTGCGCCTGCACCGACACGTCCAGCGCCGAGGTGGGTTCGTCGCAGATCAGCACGTCAGGACGCATGATCAACGCCCGGGCAATGGCTACCCGTTGCCGTTGGCCGCCGGACAGTTGGCTCGGATAACTGTCGATGACCCGCTTGGGCAGACCGACCACATCGAGCATCGCTTCGGTTTTCTTGCGCCGCTCGGCGGGGCTGCCGATGTCATGCACGATCAGCGGCAAGGTAATGATTTCGCGCAGTGTCTTGCGTGGGTTCAGCGAGGAATACGGGTCCTGGAATATCGGCTGAATGTGCCGGGCCATTTCCTTGCGATCCGTCGCCGCCAGATGTTTGCCATTGACCAGCACATCGCCGCTGGTAGGCGCCAACAGACCGAGCAGTAGCTTTGCCAGGGTGCTTTTTCCGCAACCGGACTCACCTACCAGGCCGAGGGTTTCGCCACGCATCAGGCGCAGGGAAACACCATCCACGGCTTTCAGGATGGCGGTGGGTTTGAAAAAGCCCTTGTTGATCCGAAACTCGCGACGGATGTCACACAGCTCTAACGTAATCTCTTTTTTCATGACCTTGCGCGCTCCAGAAGGCGAATCGGTGCCGGGGCCGGTGCGGCGAACAGGCAGCGCGCCATGTGTCCGTCCTGCTCGACTTCGAGGATGTCTTGCGCGCAGGCCGGTATCGCCTGAGCGCAACGATTGCGGAACGCGCAACCTTGCTGTTCACCTACCAGGCTTGGCACCAGGCCTGGAATCGAACCCAGGGCTTCGCCCGGTTTGGTCCGGCCAGGGATTGGAATACTGGCCAGCAGACCACGGGTGTACGGATGCTGCGGGTTCTCGAACAGTTGCAGGGCAGGGGCGGTTTCGACGATTTCCCCGGCATACATCACCGCGACCCGATCGGCGATCCGTGCCACCAGCCCTAGGTCATGGGTGATGAAAATCACCGCCAGGCCGAACTCTTTCTGGATGTCGCGGATCAAGCGCAGGATCTGCGCTTGGATGGTCACGTCCAGGGCCGTGGTGGGTTCATCGGCGATGATCAGGTCCGGTTCGCACATCAACGCCATGGCGATGATCACCCGCTGGCGCAAACCGCCTGAAAGTTGATGCGGGTACTGGCGCAAGCGTTCGGTGGCATTGCTGATACCGACTTTCTCCAGCATCTGCGCGGCACGAGCCAGGGCATCCTTGCGTGACACCTTGCGATGCTGAGTCAGCACTTCGCTGAGCTGATCGCCAATGCTGTACGCCGGGTTCAGCGAGGTCATTGGCTCCTGGAAGATCATCGCCAGACGGTTTCCGCGCAGGTCGCACATGTGCCGTTCGCTCTGGCCGAGCATGTTGATACCGTCCAGTGTCAGCCGGGACGCCGTACGTTTTGCCTTGCGTGGCAACAGGTCCATCAGCGCCAGCGAGGTCAGGGATTTACCGCAGCCGGATTCGCCGACGATGCACAACATTTCACCCCGTTCGACTTCAAAGCTCAGACCGCGCACGGCATGCAGCATGTCATCCGGCGTCGGGCTGTTGCCCATGGGGATGTCCACGCGCAGGTTTTCAACATGGAGTAGTGCCATGTCCGGACTCCTCTAATCAGTTGCGGCCGGCGGGCAGGATGAGATCGCGCAGGCCATCGCCGACCAGGTTGATGCCCAGCACCAGAATCATCAGGGCGACGCCGGGAATGGCGATGACCCACGGGGAAAAGAACATGTAGGGTTTGCCTTCAGCGATCATCAAACCCCATGACGGCGTCGGTGGCTGCACGCCAACCCCAAGGAATGACAGGGCCGACTCCAGCAGAATCGCGTGGGCCATTTCCAGCGTCGCGACGACGATCAGCGCGCCGACCAGGTTGGGCAGAATTTCACTGACCAGAATGCGCAGGGTCGAGCAGCCAAGCGCCTGGGCCGACGCCACATATTCAGCATCGCGAATCTGTTGCACCGAAGCCCTGACCACCACCGCGAAACGATCCCATAACAGGCAGCCGAGCAGCACGATGACCACTTTCAGCGAGCCGCCCATCAACGAGGCTGAGGCCAGCGCGACCATTACGACCGGCATTGCCAGCCGAGTGGTGATCAGGTAGCTGATGAACGCATCGACCTTGCCGCCGTAGTAACCCGCCAACAGCCCCATGACAGTGCCGATAAAGCCGGAAATCAATGCCGCCGCAATGCCGATGAACAGTGAGATACGTGCGCCGTAGAGCAATCGCGACAGGTAATCACGGCCCAGCTTGTCGGTGCCGAGGACGTATTCCCAGGTGCCGTTGGCCATCCATGCCGGCGGTTTCATGCGCAGCATCACGTCTTGCGCATAAGGATCATGAGGCGCCAGCCACGGGGCGAAGAGCGCGCCGGTGAATATGATCAGCAACAACACCGCGCCGATGGCGAAACCACGATGGCGAAAACTCTTGCCAAGGATTCGGCTCAGGCTGCTGGGGGGTGGCAGGTAGTCATTGATCGCGAGGGTAGTGGGGGTGCTCATGTAAGCCTCCTAGCGCACACGAATGCGCGGGTCGAGCAGTGCGTTGAGCACATCGGCCAGCAAGGTGAGGATGATGTAGATCACCGCAATCAGCAGGACCACGGCCTGTACCACCGGAAAGTCATCACGGGCGATGGCGTCCCAGGCGAGTTGTCCGATGCCTTGCAGGGAGAACACGGTTTCGATCACCACCGAACCGCCGAGCATGAAACCGAACTCCACCGCGGCCAGCGCGACGACCGGAATCAAGGCGTTGCGCAGTGCGTGCTTGAACAACACGCGGGCAGGGCGCAGGCCCTTGGCGCGGGCGGTGCGGATGTAGTCGGAACTGAGCACATCAAGCATGCCTGCACGGGTCAGGCGCATGATCGCCGGCGTCGCGTAGTAGCCCAAGGCAATGGCCGGCATGACGAAGTGCAGCAGGGTCGAATTGCCGGACACCGGCAGCCACTTGAGCGTCACCGCGAACACCACGATCAACATCAGCGCAAACCAGAAGCTGGGCATGGCCTGACCCAGTACCGCAATGCTCAAGGCCAGTCGGTCGATCCAGGTGTCGCGTTTGACCGCGGCCAGCACGCCCAGTGGAATCGCCACCAGCAAGGCGATGCCCAGCGCCATGGCTCCTAAACCGAGGGTAATTGGCAAGCGGCTGGCGACGAGGTTGTAGACCGATTCCTGAAAGAAAAAGGAGTTGCCAAGGTCCAGCCGCAGCAAATCACCCAGCCAGTTGAAGTACTGGGTCGGTAGCGGTTTGTTCAAACCGTATTGCACGCGGATCTGTTCGATCTGTTCGCTGGTGGCTTCCGGTCCGCCAATGGCCGTGGCCAGGTCGCCGGACAGGTGCAACAGAGAAAAGCTGATCACCGACACGGTAATGGCCACGCAAATAGCGATGCCCAGCCGGCGCAGAAGGAATCCAAGCATGGCAAGTTTCCTCATATCCAATGGATGGCAGGTGTGAGGAGGTGTCCGTGGTGCGGGTTGGTCCGCAAGCCACGGCACCTCTCGATCAATCCGCTCGGTTGCGGATCACTTCCAGCTGGACTGAACGAAACGCGGCAGCTCGTCCGGGTACGACGTGAACGCCAGTTCGGAGGTGTAGGCGTAGTTCATCGAGTAGTTGAACAGCGGCGCCCAGTACGCCTGTTCGCTGATGCGCTGCAACGCCTTGCGGTAGTTGTCCTTGCGCAGTTGCGGGTCGAGGGCGTTGTCGGCGGTCTGCAGCCAGCCCTGGACTTGCGGATCCTTGATGTTGTCGTCCGGGTTGCCCTTGAACCAGGTGCCGGCCGACGCCGAGGTGTCGAGGATCGAAAACGAGCCCCAGGCCTGAAACGACATGGGCACCTTGCCGCCACGTTGTTGATCGCGCAGGGCGGCGTACTTCAAGAAGCGCAGCTTGGCGTTGATGCCCACGGCGCGCAGGTTACCGATGATGGCTTCGACGTAATCACGGTCGCGATAAGCGAAGATTTCGGTCTCGAAGCCATTTGGGTAACCGGCTTCGGCGAGCAGTGCCTTGGCCTTGGCCGGGTTGTAGTCGTAGACCGTCGCCGCGCTGGTATCGCAGCCGAACTGGCCTGGATAACAGGCCACCTGCAGGGGTTTGGCTTCGCCCCCCACCAATTGCGTGGCCAGCGCATTGCGGTTGATCGCATGGTTGATGGCCTGGCGCACCTTGAGGTTTTTCATGGGCGAGTTTTCAGTGGAGGTGCCCCGAGCATCAAGAATCAGGAAGCCGATGCGCATGGTTTCGCCGCTCGTCACGGTCAGGTTCGGCATACCTTTGAGGTCGACTGCCTGATCCGAGGTCACACGCCAGGTCCAGTCGACACCATCGGTCATCAACTCGGCCAGGCGGGTTTCTGCATCCGGGATCACTCGGAATTTCAGGTGACCGATATGGGGCTTGCCTTGTGGGCTGTCTGGAAAGTAGTCCTTGTTGATCTCCATGGTCACGCCTTCGCCGGCCACCACAGACACGGCTTTATACGGTCCGGTACCGATTGGCTTGCGGCTGAATTCGGCCAAGCCGACCTTCTCGAAGTACTGCTTGGGGAACATCGGAACGGCGTTGGACAGGTATTCCAGTGCCGGAGGGAAAGGCTTCTTCAAGTACAGGCGGACGCTGTAGTCACCGGTTTTTTCGGCGCTCTTGATCCAGTCTACGTTTTGCACGGTCACGACTTTCGCTTCGGGCGACACCACGTAGTTGAGGGTGAACACCACGTCGTCGGCGGTGAAGGCGTCGCCGTTGTGAAATTTGACGCCTTTGCGCAGCTCAAAGTCGATGGTGGTGTCGTCGACCTGTGTCCAGCGGGTGGCCAACATGGGCTTGTATTCGCCGCTGTTGGGATCGCGGTAGATCAGGTTGTCCCAGATCAGCCGGCCGAGAATCACGCCTTCGCGCAGATCGTTGTGATAGGGGCTGATGTTTTCAGGTTCGCTGTCGGAAGCGTAAACCAGGGTGTCGTTGGCTTTACCGGCATGAGCCGGAAAACTGCTGATGATGCCCATCAGCGCGATAGTGCAGGCGAAACCTTTGATGCCCATGCCGTCGTCTCCGTTGGCGAGAGTGGTTGAATCAAAGGGCAGCGAATCGCAAACGCGTAAAGGAGGGTAAAAAAACAGGTCGTATTTTTTTTGATCTGGACACGAATGTAGGGAAAGGCTATCAATGCCACAAGAATAATATTTCGATACTTCCTTTGCCGAAAAGGCAATCCTTGGGGGCGCCGATGCAACTATATGGTGTGCAGTCCACGGCACTGCGCTATTTTCTTGAAGTGGCGCGATGCGGATCGATCAGCGAAGCCTCGGTACGGCTGAACGTCGCGGCGTCAGCGGTGAGCCGGCAGATTGCCAAGCTTGAGTTGGCCCTGGATGCCAGCCTGTTCGAGCGTCGTGCTCGGGGCATGGTGCTGAGCGAGGCGGGGGCACGACTGGCGGCTTATGCGCGCAAGTCGCAGCTTGAGGCCGAGCAGGTGGTGCTGGAAATTACCGAGCTGCATGGCTTGCAACGAGGTCATGTGCGTGTTGCCTGCTCGGAAGGCTTTGCGCTGGAATACATGCCCAGGACCATTAGCGCGTTCCGGCGTGAGTATCAGGGCATTCATTTCACATTGGAGGTCTGTGCGCCTGCCGAAGCGACCGAGAAGGTTCGCTCCGGCGAAGCCGATCTGGCGATGACCTTCAGCCTGACACCGCAAAGGGAAATCAAGGTCGAACATGTCCTGAGCGGGGCGATTTTTGCCGTGGTCTCCAACGCTCATCCTTTGGCCGGGCGTGAAGCGGTCAGCCTCGCTGAGTTGCAACCCTGGCCCATTGCGTTACCCAAGGCCGACACCACGATACGGCAACTGTTCGACATCTGTTGCGGTGTCCAGGGGTTGTTGTTCGACCCGGTGTTGACCACCAATTACGTTGCCTCGCTCTATAGCTTCGTCCGCGAAGAGGGGGGCATCAGCCTGGCCAGCGAAATGACCTTGCACAAGCAGGTGGCGGACAAGGCATTGCAATGTTTGCCAATCCTCGATGAAGGCATGCATGCGCGGCGCATCGAATTGCAAAGCATGGCTGGACGCAATCTACCGGCAGCGGTTTGTGCATTCAGGGATTTTCTGATTGCGGATTTGGCGAAAGCCAAGCTCTGAGCCGGGTGAGTGTGTTTTCAATGCTTGCATGACGTCATTCGATTTTCTAGACCATCAGCCGCCGGGCCCCTGCGCCGAGCTGCCGATGAACCTCTGTTGTCGGCGAAACAGCCGTAGTGCTAAGGCTGGACTGTGCTCTTGGTGGAGACGATTTTGCCGTAGCCTTCCATTGGCGGTGTCTCGACCACCCACATACGCTCGCTGCGACATTTGAACTTCACACCTTTGCGCGGCGCCATGACTCTGGCCGTCTCCATACACATTGCCCTGGTCGCAAAGGTAGGCCCTGGTTTTCGTTCCTCGATACAGCCTTCAATGCCACTGCAGATCGTCATCACAACAAAGTAAACAGTCATCATCTCAGTATTGCTCCCTTGCGCGATGCGAGTGATTACAGCCTGTAGTCCAGGTGGGCTGGCCTAACCTGTAGCGGGGGGTTGCCTGCGGATAATGAGCTTTGATTCAAATCGCCAGCAATGGCACGTTGGTACCGCGCGTCGGGAAACTGTCGCTGTATTAATATATTTTTATTTAATCGATTTTTATGCCAATAACTTGGCGCCATCCGCGCGCAAGGGAAGGGTGAACGCAGGCCCATAAACACCCGGAAACCTCTGTGGAAGACCCTGTGGGAGCCGAGCTTGTCGGCACATTCAAAACCGCACTGCAGGCTGACCCAGCGCCAGCGAGCCCGTCGCTGCTCAGCTTGCCTACAACGACAGTGGCAAAGGCGTTAGCATGAACGTTTACTCATAGAAGGGAACATCATGCGAAACCTGCCTCCTTCTTCGAGCCTGCGCGCCTTTGAAGCCGCTACGCGGCACGCCACGTTCACTGCGGCGGCAGAGGAGTTGCATGTCACACAGAGCGCAGTGAGCCACCAGCTCAAGCATTTGGAACAGCTCTGGGGACTGCAACTGTTTCATCGCGGTAACTCGCTGCACCTGACCTCGGCGGGCGCAGCGCTTGCGCCCATCGTGCGGGAGTTCTTCATGAAGCTCGAGGCCACCCTGGCCGATTTGCGCGAGCAAAACGGGCGGCAGCGGTTGAGCGTGAGCACGACCTATTCTTTCGCCTTGAAGTGGTTGCTGCCCAGGCTTCCTGATTTGGCGCAAGCGCATCCGGAAATCCTGCTTACCCTGGACAGCACCGATAGCCCCATCAACTTCTCGACGACAGACCCGGACGTGGCTATCCGCCTGGGCAACGGGCATTTCCCTTCGCTGTTTTCAGAATTCCTGTTCCGCGAGCAGATTTTCCCAGTCGCCAGCCCGGCATTGCTTGCACGCTTTGGTACGCCTCAAACGGCCGCCGAATTGCTGCGCTATCCACTGCTTACGCGCGATGGCGCAGCGTTGGTACCGAAATGGGAGCAATGGTTTGCCCAGGTGGGCGTCGAGGTCACGACCTTGAAGGAAAGCATCCGCTACGCAGATACCAATATGACCATCGAGGCGGCGCTCTTGGGACAAGGTATCGCGCTGGCACGCAGCGGGCATGTCGAAGCCGAACTCAATGACGGCCGTCTTGAAAGGCTTTTCGAGCTGCCGTGTGCATCGCCTCTGGCGTATTACTTCGTATGCCCCAAAGGGATCGAGACTCAGCCTCATATCACCCGCTTTCGTCGTTGGCTGGTTACCCAGGCCCTGGACGCTCAGCACGCTTATACATGAGGTTTTCCTCATGCAGGGATGAAGAGACTTCGCTTTTTTAGCGCGACTCGATCGTTCTAGGATGATGCATGTCCTTACACATCATCTGCCTCGTCTTGTTCGCCGCGCTGCTGCACGCCAGCTGGAATGCCATGCTGCGTGGGGGGGGCCGACCGTTTGTGGTCCATGACCATCATGTGCGTGGCGATAGCCTTGGCGAGCGTCGTCGTGGCGGTGCTGTTGGAGCTACCCGCCCGTGCCAGCTGGTTTTGCATCGGACTCTCTGCTGTATTGCACGTGGGTTACAACCTGTTCCTGGTGCGCAGTTACAAGTCTGGTGACCTGGGCCAGACCTATCCAATCGCCCGCGGTGTATCCCCGATCCTGATTGTCCTGGCCGCTTCGCTGTTCGCGGGTGAGCGTGTGGCGCCGAGTGGGCTGCTAGGTATTGCGTTGGTGTCGACCGGAATCCTTTCGCTGGCGTATACCGGGCGCCGGCGGGCGCTACCTGACTTGCCCTATGCACTGGGAACCGGTTTTTTCATTGCCGCTTACAGCGTTGTCGATGGCATAGGTGTTCGCCTCTCCGGGGCGCCCATGGCCTACACCGCCTGGATGTGCCTGTTGTGGGGCGTGATGATGCCCCTGGTTTATATCGGACTGCGAGATGCCAGAAGCCTCTTTGCCTTGCGGCCAGGTATCGCCGTGGCCGTCGCTGGCGGGCTGGTTTCATTGCTGGCCTACGGCGTCGTGATCTATGCCATGGCCCATGCCCCGATGGGGGCGGTGTCCGCCCTGCGCGAAACCAGCGTCATGTTCGCCGCTTTGATCGGGTACGCATTTCTTGGTGAAGCATTGACCTTGCGCAAGCTGTTGGCCTGCGCCGTCATTGCCCTCGGTACGCTGGTGATCGGCTGACATTGCTTTTTTCATTTGGCTGTGAGGATTGACCATGAATGACCGTTCGCAAAAACCCGTGATCCTGATCACCGGAGGCGGGCGCGGGATCGGGGCGGCGACCGCCCTGTTGGCCGCTGAGCAAGGTTACGACGTCGTGCTGACCTACATCGCCGATGAGGCGTCGGCGTTGGCGGTGGCAGCGCAAGTCGAGGCCAGGGGGAGCAGTGCCTTGGCGGTGCGTGCCGATAACGCCGACCCAGCCCAGGTCGCCGAACTCTTCGCCACCCTTGACCTGCGCTTCGGACGAATAGATGTGCTGGTCAACAACGCTTCGATATTGGCCCGCCAATCTCGCTTGGAAGATCTTGGCTTCAAGCGCATGCAGCGAGTCTTTGCAGTCAACACCTTGGGCCCGATGCTCTGCGCGCAACACGCGACTCGGCGCATGGCCTACCGTTATGGCGGGCGTGGCGGTGCGGTCATCAATATCTCTTCGGCGTCAGCCCGCCTCGGTAGCCCGAATGAATACGTGGACTACGCAGCGTCCAAGGGGGCGGTTGAAACGTTCACGACCGGTTATGCCAAGGAAGTAGCCCGGGAGGGTATTCGTGTCAACTGCGTTCGCCCCGGGCATATCTATACCCAGATGCATGCGAGTGGGGGAGAGCCGGGCAGAGTCGACCGGGTGAAGGACACGATCCCCATGGGCCGTGGCGGCCAGCCGGAGGAGGTGGCGCGGGCCATTCTCTGGTTGGCGGGGCCGCAGGCTTCGTTTGTGACGGGGACCTTCCTGGATGTGACCGGAGGGAAGTAGACCGGCTATCAAGTGCTTCTTTCAGATGACAGCATTCGATTATTGCCGCTGTACCACGATGCGCAGGTCAGTTTGATGCGTCTCCTGCAGGAAGGCGAGGTGCCCAAGTGAAGGTCAGAAAACGGTTTTCTTGAAGGGGCGAGCGGGGATGCCCCGAGAGAACGACAAAATGGCCAGCACCTGCACGATGACCGCTGCTGTCACGACAGCGACGATGGCGTGATTCGGATCAGTGAAGGCGGCGCGCAACAGGCCAAAAAAGGCCGGGGCGAAGGCGTAGGTGGCCTGGCTGATCGCAACCATCAGGGCGATCACCCTGGCGGTGTGTTCACGGCTGAACTCAGCCTGTGCTATCAGCGGCGGCAAGGAGGTGGCATTGCCAATGCCCGAACCGATCAGCACCACGGCTATCCAGGCCGCTGTCGGGTGAAGGTCCAGGCCCAGAAGCATCAGCGTGCCCAGCATCTGGACGGTATAACCAAGGCAAGCCAGCTGTCGGCGATTCATACCTTGGGTCATCAAGCGTGCGGCGACATATCGCCCGCCTATCGCACTGGCGGTGGCCAGGCCCATGGCGAATGAGGCGTCATACGCCCCCATGCGTCCCACCAGGATCGAGTACAGGTGCGCGATCAAGCCGATCTGGGCGAACAGCCCCAAGGACATGCCGGCTGCCAGGGTGCGGAAACTGGCCGACCTGAGCGTCTGCATGGTGGTCCATGGCGTAGCATTGGCGCTGATTGGCACGGATTCCGGCGGGGCTGCATTGTCGGGATGTTGTCCCAGACCTTGTGGGTTTTTGTTGAAGACCAGAAAGGCGAAAGCGCCTATGAGCAGCACGGCGATGACGCTGATCAGCGCCGCCGCCGGGGCAAATCCGAAACGCTCGATCAGCCACACCCACAGCGGCGAAAAGATCACGCCTCCAAGGCTGGCGCCGTTATAGGCTTTGCCCAAGGCCTTGGGTCTTTCCTTGACGTACCACGGCGCGATGAGAGTGTTGACGGCCGCGGCACCCAATGTCACCCAGCCCATACCCGACCAGACGGCACCGGCATACAGCACCCAAGGTTGGTTGGCCTGCGCCCAGAGGTTCACGCCGATGCCCAGGACGATGCTGCCAAGCAAGGTGACGGCGGGGATGCCGAAGCGTGCATAAAGTCTTGGCAGGTTGGCGATGACCACCGTGCCGCTGAGAAAGTGCAAGGTCACGGCAGCCGAGACCTGGGCGATTGGCCAACCCGTGCGCTCAATGACCGCCTGCATGTAAATCGGTGGGCCATAGAAGCCGATTCCCCAACCGATCATCGCCAGGATGAACGTGCAGGCCAGTACGGTTTTTCCAAAAAAACGGGTGTGTGTCATCGCCATCTCCTCCAAGGTGGCTCACAGACTATGCGCTCGCCAGGGGCCTCACTTCGTGGTGCGTCGAATAATGGATGTCGAGAACAATTGCCTCTTGGATTGGTTTTCCGGCAGAGCTTCGATCGCTTGTTTGTCGATACTCGACCAGACCTCGCGGATCCTGCTGTCCTCGAACGCGTAGAAGACGTTCTCGGCGAAGGAGATCCGTGCCTCATGAACCGCAAGGCCCAGGAAATCTCCCGCGATTTTTCCGATACGCGTGCTGGATGCTTTAGTTGCCTTGAAGTATCCCGCTTTAAAAATCGTCCATTGATGGGCGGAACCGTAGACGGTGAGATAGGGACGACAACATTGCGCTGTCGCCCATCCATTCGATTAAAAAGGTCTGCAGTCCATGCGCTCGCTCGTCAAACTCTTCGCTCTTGCTGGTTTCACGCTGCTCGGCATTCCCTTCGTCACTCAGGCGCAGGGCGTTCCCGAGGCGGCCAGTCCGGCATTCGTGGTACACAAGCTGACGGACTTCCTCTACGCCATCGGCGAACCCCACTACTACCAGAAAAACTTTTCCTACCTGCTGGTGGGGACGAACCAGGCATTGATGTTTGATTCGGGGGCGAACCAGAAGGAAGACATAACTGAAGTAGCGCGCGGGATCACTGACAAGCCGCTCTCGATGTTGCCTTCACACCTGCATTTCGACCACCTCGGCGGGCTGCATAACTTTCAGAGCATCTACCTGGTGGATACGCCGTTCACGCGTCGGTTCAAAGGAAAAGATAGCCTCTACCACGTACCGGAGCCGGTCTACCTGGGCAACATCGATCACATGGTCGTGCCCCCTTTCAAGGTGGCACGGCTGATACAGCCAGACGAGACGATTGACCTGGGCGGTCTCAAGGTGCGCCTGATGAGCGTGCCGGGTCACACACCGGACGAAGTGGCGCTTTACGATGAGACGCACAACATCCTGCTGGCCGGGGACCACCTCTATCCGTCCTGGCTGTTGGCGGGGAACCTGAAGGACTACGTCGCTTCTCTGGACGCCACACTGAAGGTGATTGATCAACAGACCGCCATCTATGGTGCCCACGCTGGCGAGGACCCGACCCAGGTACCGGCCATGACCTATGCCGATGTGCGGGCGATCCGCGACAAAATGGTCCAGATCCAGGCCGGGCGCGCCAAGGGTGAAGCCTTCAGCGATCCGGAACTGATCAAGAGCTCCGAGCTTTATATGGTGGAGAAGGACATCAGCATCCTCACCAACATCCGTTTCAACGACGGCCGGGGTTACGGCTACTGATCGGACTGCCCACTGGTGGTCAGCAACCAGTCGATGAATGCGCGGATTTCCGGGCGTTGACGGGTCGCCTCGGAGCAGGCTACGTAGTAGTTGTGCACCGCTTGCACCGAGATCGGCAGTGGCCGTACCAGGCGCCCTTGATCGAGGTCCCGGGCGGAAACGAGTTCATCGCTCAGCGCCACACCAAAACCGTCCCGCGCGGCCTGCAAGACCATGCCGAAGTCTTCGAAGTGGATATCCTCGACGCCGCCACGGCTGAAGCCGGCCTCGACCAGCCATTGCTTCCACTGGCTTCCATCGTCTTCGTGGAGCAGTCGGTGCCGTGCCAGGTCTGCGACTTCGTGAATGGCTTGGGTACCGCGCAAGTATCGTGGGCTGCACACCGGAGTCATGTAAATGCCATGCAGCAGCCGCCACCATAAGCCTGGCCAGGGCGGCGTACCATAGACCACTGCTACATCGGCGCGGCGCCAGTCCACTTGCGGCATGCCCGCTGCGGTGATCACGTTCATTCGCACTGAGCGGGAGGCTTCCATGAAGCGCAGCAGTGCCGTGGTGAGCCATTCCACGCCTTCGGCCGGGGGAATGGACAAGGTGATTTCGACCTGTACCGGTTCATCCGTGTTCCCGCTGCGCAAGGCGTCCACCGCGTCGCTGATCTCGCTCATGGCGTTGGCAACGCGCTTTTGTAGTTGGCGACCGTTGCTGGTCAATACCAGCTGACGGCCGCGCTTTTCGAACAACTCCACCCCGAGGCTGGTCTGCAGGGCTTTGACTTGCTGGCTCACCGCGCCGACGGTGACATGCAACTCCACCGCGGCCGCCGCCAGGCTGCCCAAGCGGGCCACGCTTTCGAATACCTTGAAACTGTGCAATGGAGGAAGTGTCATCTCATCTCATCTCTCGTGAGGGCCGGGACAGGAAGGATGTTACAAACTTGCTATTTCCCTTTCGGGCCGATGACAGCAGAGCCGACTATCCTTGCGGACACCGAACGTAAACGCTGCATCCATAAAAAAGAGACGCCATGTCACATTATGATCGCGCCATCGGCTCCAGACCCGGCATCTCACGCGGCGATCGAACCTGTTTGACCAGGTTCCGGTTGCTCCGGAGAGTTTCAATGACGATGTTCTGTCTTTTCACGGCAATGCCCGGGTATGGCCAGAACCTGCCAGCCGCGACGGACACTACGGTGACGGTGACCCAAGCGCAGGAAATGGTGGCCAAGGCCACCCTCGGCGCCGTTCCCTGGAGCGGTCCTGAGTCCGGCCCGCGCGCCCAGCGCGGCAAGAGCATCGTCATTGTCGCAGAAGATATGCGCAACGGCGGCATTGTCGGCGTCGCCCAGGGCGCACGCGAGGCTGCCAAGGCGATGGGCTGGACGCTGAGGGTATTCGATGGCGCAGGATCCTCGGCCGGCCGTGCAAAGGCCTTTGCCGATGCCCTGGCGGCGAACCCCGATGGGCTCATCCTGTGTGGCGCCGATGCCCTTGAAAACAAGGCGGCGCTGGCCGTCTTCGCCGACAAGGGCGTGCCGATGGTGGGCTGGCACGCCGGGGAGCGCCCCGGGCCGATTGTTGGCACGTCGATGGCCATGAACGTCACGACCGACCCGCTGGAAGTGGCTCGCGTCACGGCAATGGCGGCAGTGGCGCAGTCGAACGGAAAGGCCGGAGTGGTGATCCTGACCGACTCCAGGTACAGCATCGCGATGGCGAAAGCCAAGGCCATGGAAAGCGTCATTCGAGCCTGTCGGGAGTGCTCGTTGCTGGAGGTGCGCGATGTCGCGATCTCCGAAAGTCGCGAGAAGATGCCGGCGATCACCACGGAACTGCTTCAGCGCCATGGCAAGCGTTGGACCCATACGCTGGCCATCAACGATATCTATTTCGACTATGCGGTTGCCACCTTGGCCAGCGCCGCGATACCCCGCGACGGCATCAGTCTGTTGTCTGCCGGTGACGGTAGCGCCTCGGCGTTCTTGCGCATACAGGAAAAAAACTACCAGACCGTCACCGTGGCCGAACCGCTCAATGTGCATGGCTGGCAAGTGATCGATGAATTGAACCGACTGATGGCTGGCCAGCCGGTGAGCGGCTTCGTGGCACCGGTTCACTTGGTCAACGCCGACAATATCACCTTGGACGGCGGGACGAAGCTCCTGTACGACCCAAGCAATGGTTATCGAGACATCTATCGATTCCAGTGGAATCCCTGAGCGTTGGACGTGACTTCACGGCAGGGGAGCCTGGGCGCCCAGGCTACCAGCGATCTATCGAAAAATAATGGCGTCGACCTGTCGATTTCCACCATTGCCATTCGATTAGTCCGTAGAGCCGCCACAAGGGTGGCCATTCTCAGGAGATACGAGCATGCGATTTATGGTGATCGTCAAGGCCAGCCCGGAGTCGGACGCCGGAGAAATGCCCAGCGAAGAACTGCTGGCCGCCATGGGCGCCTACAACGAAGAGTTGGTCAAGGCCGGGGTGATGCTTGCCGGTGAGGGCCTGCATCCCAGTGCCGAAGGCGTGCGTGTGCAGTTTTCCGGCAAGAACCGGACTGTCGTCGATGGGCCCTTTGCCGAGACCAAGGAGCTGATCGCCGGCTTCTGGATCTTCAAGGTCCAGTCATTGCAGGAGGCCATCGACTGGGTCAAGCGTTGCCCGAACCCGATGGTCAGCGACAGCGAAATCGAAATCCGCCAGGTCTTCGAACTCGAGGAGTTCGGCGAGTCCTTTACCCCGGAATTGCGCGAGCAGGAAGAACGCTTGCGGGCGCAGATGGCCGGTCAATCGTGACGCCCACGACAGGAGAACCCAGCATGAGAATCATCCCTTACCTGACCTTCAACGGCCGCTGCAAGGAAGCCTTTGCGTTTTACAAGGACGTGCTTGGCGGCGATCTGTTTTCCATGTCCTATGCCGAGGCGCCTGAGGACGTCGGCATGCCCAAGGACGCGAATCTGATCATGCACACCTGCCTGACCGTGGGCAATTTCAGCCTGATGGCGTCCGACTGCCCGCCGGGCCAGCCGTATAGCAAGCCACAAGGCGTATCGATTTCCCTCAATGTCGACAGCGTGAAGGAGGCCGAGCGGCTGTTCGAGCGTTTGAGTGAGGGCGGTCACGTGCAGATGCCCTTGGGCAAGACCTTCTGGGCGGAACGCTTTGCCATGTTCGAAGACCGTTTCGGAGTCGCCTGGATGGTCAATTGCGAGGGCCAGCAATAAGTCGAACGCTGCCTGGTCGCGATGCGCCGCCTGGCCCTTGGCAGCGCTCGCGACATGCCTCACTTCCTGCCCGTGGGTTGACGATTCTGGCAAGCACGCTTGCCAGGGCTTCCCTTTGGCATGTGAACCTTGCGCCAATACTGCGTTCAGTTATTGAGTTGCCGCTTTACATGACCCTGTGGGAGCGAGCTTGCTCGCGATGACGGAGTATCAGTCTCTATCCCCGTCACTGATCCACCGTCATCGCGAGCAAGCTCGCTCCCACAGGGATCAGTCTGATCTGGCGGCTGCCCTAGTGCCGATAAGGACTTCGCATGCACCCAACCCCATCCACATCCCCCTTGAGCGCCGCCGTCGAACGGGAGCTCAGCCCGCGCGCGGTCAGTACGGGAATCGTCCTCGGTATCCTGCTGACACCTTCCAATGTCTACGCCGGGTTGAAGATTGGTTGGTCGTTCAACATGTCGATCATTGCCTTGCTGATCGGCTATGGCATCTGGCAAGGCCTGACCAGTCGATCAGTGGGGCGACTGCCCTGGACGCTGCACGAAAGCAACATCAACCAGACCGTGGCATCTGCCGCGGCGTCGATCATTTCCGGTGGGCTGGTCGCGCCCATACCGGCCTACACCCTGCTGACCGGCCAGCAGTTGGATGCCATTCCCATGGTGGCCTGGGTCTTTTCGGTGAGTTTCCTGGGGATCTGGATCGCCTGGTACCTGCGACCCTCACTGCTCAATGACAAGGCGCTGAAGTTTCCCGAAGGCATGGCCACCCTGGAAACGCTGCTGCACATCTACAACCATGGCCACGAAGCCGCGACGCGTTTGAAGGTACTTCTCAGCGCCGCGTTGCTGTCCGGGTTGGTCAAGGCGGTCGACACCTTCATGTGGGCCATCCCGCGCTGGTCTCCGAGCGCTCAACTGGAGCGCCTGACCTTTACCGCGGACCCTTCGCTGCTGTTGGTGGGGTTCGGCGGGATCATCGGTATTCGCGTGGGCCTGACCCTGCTGCTCGGTGCTGTGCTGGCGTGGGGCGGGTTGGCGCCGTGGCTGTTGGAACAGGGCTTGGTGCAGTTGCCGCACGGCAGCAGCGGCCCGCAGTTCGCGGCGCTGGTGGAGTGGTTGCTCTGGCCGGGGGTGAGCCTGATGGTCTGTTCGACCCTGGCCTCACTGGCGATTCGCTTGTGGGCATTGCACCGGTCCACCAAGGCGGGCG
The DNA here is from genome assembly GCF_900119265.1 of Pseudomonas sp. NFACC04-2. Classification (NCBI taxonomy): domain Bacteria; kingdom Pseudomonadati; phylum Pseudomonadota; class Gammaproteobacteria; order Pseudomonadales; family Pseudomonadaceae; genus Pseudomonas; species Pseudomonas sp. NFACC04-2. The sequence continues at coordinate 88,010 of NZ_FPJC01000002.1, read as the reverse complement.
GCGGGGCGATCTGGACGATACCCAAGCCTGGGCCTGCCGCCGGTTTCGCACTGTCGATCATCTTGGTGATCAGCCTGCAAGTGCTGTTGTTCGGTATCAACCCGTGGATGGCCTTGTTGACCATTCCCCTGGCGATCTGCCTGGCGGCAGTGGCCGCTCGGGTGGTCGGTGCCACGGGTATTCCGCCGATCGGGGCCATCGGGCAATTGTCCCAACTGAGTTTCGGCATCGTCGCCCCGGGCCAGGTGCCGATCAATCTGATGAGCGCCAACACCGCCGGTGGTTCGGCCGGGCAGTGCACCGACTTGATGAACGACTTCAAGGTCGGACGGGCGATTGGCGCCACGCCGAGCAAGCAATTGATCGCCCAGACCCTGGGCATTTTCATCGGTAGCATCGTCGGCGTGCTGGCTTATCTGGCCCTGATCCCGGATCCGCAAACCATGCTGCTCACCGAAGAGTGGCCGGCCCCGGCGGTCGCCACCTGGAAGGCCGTGGCGCAAACCCTGACCCTGGGCCTGGATTCATTGTCAGCGAGCATTCGCTGGGCGATTTTCATCGGCGGTTTGGTTGGTTTGTTGTTGGGGATCCTCGACAGCCTGATGCCGGCGCATCGGGCCCGCTACCTGCCAAGCACGGCGGCCCTGGGCCTGGCCTTCGTCCTGCCGGCCTCGGTGTCCTTGATGATGGCGCTCGGTGCGGTGCTGACGTGGCTGGTAAGCTGTCGCTGGCCGAGCCTCACGGAGCGCTTCGCCATTACCGCGGCGGCGGGGTTGATTGCCGGGGAGAGCATTACCGGGGTGGGGGCGTCGTTGTGGCAGATGCTTGGCAATGGGTGAGGGCGACCTCAGTTGTCAGGAAACGGCAACGACAGAAGCCAGGCACTGAAGGCCTTCAACGCCGGCAGGTGTTGGTATCGGCTCGCGTAGACAAGGTAATAGCGGCGTCCACTTTCCATCGGTTCAAACAGCGCAACCAGATCGCCGCTCTTCAGTTCATCCTGGACCAGGATTTGTGGAACCAGCCCAATCCCGATACCCGCGGACACGGCTTGGATCAGGTGGGCCGTGAGTTCGAAGCTCGGGCCGGATCGCATGTTGCGGTGGTCGACATTGTGCTTGTCGAACCAGTCCGACCAGACACCCGGCCTTGATACAACGTTCAGCAAGGCATGCTCGGCAACGTTCTCCGGCGACATTGCCCGGTACTCGGGCAGTGCGGTCGGACTGGCGATCACCACCAGCTTTTCCGTGAGCAACTGATGTGCAATGTAGCCAGGCCATTCCCCCGAGCCCGCGCAGATGATTGCATTCATGTCGTGGGTGGAGGATTGAACGTCCTCGCGGATGATCCTCGAATGTATGTGCACCAGCAGGTCCGGATGCCTGGCATAGAATTCATGCATCCGCGGCAGGAGCCATTTGGAACCGAGGGTTGGCAGCACGGCCAGGTTCAATGGGCCGCTGTCGCTCTTGTAGGCGATGGCCTGCAACGTTGCGCTTCGAATACGCCCCAATGCGGCCGCCAGTTCGTGCTGATACAGCGCGCCGGCGGCGGTCAATTCAATCTTTCGGCCTTCGCGGCGGAAGAGTTCGATTTCAAGTTGCGCCTCCAGGGTCTGCACCTGCCGGCTGACGGCGCTTTGCGTCAGGGCCAACTCTTCCGCTGCCTTGGTGAAGCTGCCGTGGCGTGCGGCGGCCTCAAAGGCAACCAGCAGCGACATCGAGGGTGTCAGGCGTCTAGGGTTCATTCATAAAGCTCATGCAAAAACAGCAGGAATTACGTTTGCTCCGACCGTATAGGAAGGCAAGAATCATGAAAACCTTATGCAGCTGCTCGATACGTCCTGTACTGAGCATACGTAATGTGAATGCATAGATTAGCTTTTCAGCCTGTAGGAATACATCATGATTGCCCGGTTATCGCCTCCTGATCCCCAGAAAGCGACCTATGACGCTTTTCTGAATGCGCTCCAAGTGGCGGGGTTCCAAGGCGAGATTGCCCGCGACCATGGCGACCGGACGGTATTGGCCACCGACAATTCCATCTACCAGCGCCTGCCCCAAGCGGCGGTATTCCCCCTGGATGAACAGGACGTGATGATCCTGTCACGCCTGGCCGCCGAACCGGCGCACCGTGCAATCGTGCTCACGCCGCGCGGTGGAGGCACCGGCACCAACGGGCAATCGCTCACCGATGGTGTGGTGGTCGACCTTTCCCGCCATCTGAATAACATCCTGGGAATCAACGTCGAAGAACGCTGGGTCAGGGTACAGAGCGGTGTGGTCAAGGATCAGCTGAACGCAGCGCTCAAGCCCTACGGTTTGTTCTTTGCCCCCGAGCTCTCGACGTCGAACCGCGCCACGATTGGCGGCATGATCAATACGGACGCGAGTGGCCAGGGCAGCTGCACCTACGGCAAGACGCGCGATCACGTGCTCGAACTTTCGACGGTGTTGCTGGGCGGTGATCTTCTCACCAGTTCAGCCGTCGATGCCGCGCTGTTATCGGCGCTGGTCGAACGCCGGGATCGGGTGGGGGAGGTCTACCAGTGCGCGTTGGACATTGCCGATACCCACGCCGAGCTGATCAGGGACACCTTCCCGAAACTTAACCGTTGCCTGACCGGTTATGACTTGGCCCATCTGCGCGAACCCGATGGGCGCTTCAATATGAACAGCGTTCTTTGCGGCTCCGAAGGGTCCCTGGGCTTCATCGTCGAAGCCAAACTGAACGTCCTGTCTATTCCGAAATATTCCATCCTGGTGAACGTGCGTTACGCCGGGTTCATGGATGCCTTGCGTGACGCGAAGGCGTTGATGGCAATGAAGCCGTTGTCGATCGAGACCGTGGACTCGAAAGTTCTGATGCTGGCGATGAAGGACATTGTCTGGCACGGCGTCGCCGAGTATTTCCCAGAAAACCCTGATACGCCGACGCTCGGGATCAATCTCATCGAGTTCAGCGGGGATGACGAAGCGGCGGTTCAGCAGCAGGTTCATGAGTTCGTCCTGCACCTGCAGCGCGATACTTCCGTGGTCCGCTTGGGCCACACACTGGCCATCGGCGCCGATGCGCTCGAGCGTGTCTATGCGATGCGCAAGCGGGCCGTGGGGTTGTTGGGCAACGTCAAGGGCGAGGCCAGGCCCCAGCCCTTTGTCGAAGACACCGCTGTTCCACCCGAACACCTGGCGGACTTCATTCAGGCGTTCCGTGCACTGCTCGATGGCCATGACCTGCAGTACGGCATGTTCGGTCACGTCGACGCCGGTGTCTTGCATGTGCGGCCGATCCTCGACATGAAGGACCCGGACCAGGCCGCCTTGATCCGGCCGATTTCCGATGCGGTCGCGGCCTTGACGCAACAGTATGGCGGACTGTTGTGGGGCGAACATGGCAAGGGCTTGAGGTCGCAATACGTGCCCGATTACTTCGGTGATTTGTACCCCGCGTTGCAAGCGCTCAAGGCGGCTTTCGATCCATTCAACCAACTCAACCCAGGCAAGATCGCCACCCCGAGGACAGTGCCCGGCGCGCGATTGACCCGCGTCGATGAAGTGGACATGCGCGGTGCCCTGGATCGCACCATCGATGAACGTGTCTGGCAAAGCTATGACACGGCGGTTCATTGCAATGGCAATGGCGCGTGCTACAACTTCGACCCTGATGACGCCATGTGCCCGTCCTGGAAGGCGACGCGCAATCGCATTCACTCGCCCAAGGGGCGGGCCTCGCTGATCCGGGAATGGTTGAGGTTGCAGGGCGAGCAGGGTGTCGATGTATTGGCGGCCAGCGAGCGGGTTCGAGAGGCTGGCGGGGCACCGGGCGTTGCGCGTCGGGCCGTGAATAGCCTGGCCCGGAAGATGGGGCAGCCAGATTTTTCCCACGAAGTCTACGAGGCGATGAGCGGTTGCCTGGCTTGCAAATCCTGCGCGGGCCAATGCCCTGTCAAAGTGAATGTGCCGGAGTTCCGCTCGCGTTTCCTTGAGCTTTATCACAGTCGCTACCTGCGTCCCCTCAAGGACTACCTGATTGGCTCATTGGAATACACGGTTCCGTATCTCGCCAAGATGCCGCGGCTGTACAACTTCGTGATGAGTGCCCGGCCGATCCGCTGGGGGCTCGAACGTGTAGCCGGGATGGTCGATAGCCCGCTGCTCAGCCTGGTGGATTTTGCCGCCGTGTGCCGGCGCTGGAACGTGGAGGTGGCAACTCCGGAGCGCCTGGACGCGCTTAGCGCTGAGCAGCGCGAGAAAAGTGTCATCCTCGTTCAGGACGCTTTCACCCGGTTTTTTGAAACGCCATTGCTCGTTGATTGGGTGGAGCTGATCTCGAGGCTGGGCTACCGAGTCTTCCTGGCCCCGTACGCGCCCAACGGCAAACCGCTTCAGGTGCAGGGTTTCCTGAAAGCGTTCGAGAAGGCCGCCAGCTTCAACGGCCAGACCTTGCTCAGCCTCCAGCAGTATCGAGTGCCATTGGTGGGGCTCGATCCGGCGATGACCCTGGTCTATCGACAGGAGTATGCCAAGACACTGGATACCGGCAACGCTCCCCAGGTGTTGCTCGCGCAGGAGTGGCTGATTGATGCGCTGCCGGAAGATGCAGCAGTGGAGGAGGGAGAGCCTTACCACTTCCTGCCCCATTGCACGGAAAAGACCAATGAGCCGGGCAGCATCGGGCAATGGCAGAAGATTTTCCAGCGCATGGGCCTGACGCTTCAAGTGCAAGCCAGCGGTTGTTGCGGAATGTCGGGCACCTACGGGCATGAAGCGCGAAATGCTGGAACCTCCGACACGATCTACGGGCAGTCCTGGAAACCGCTCCTGCAGAAACTCAACCGGTCGGGCAGAGTGGTCGCCGATGGATATTCCTGCCGCAGCCAGGTGAAGCGGCAAGAGGGTGTGGCGGTGCTTCATCCCCTGCAGGTGCTGTTGGCGCGGGTGAAAGGCGTGTCGGCCGAGCGTGGATAGTCACAGATCCTCCCTGTAGGAGCGAGCTTGCTCGCGAAGGCGCTGGGTCAGGCAATGAAGTATTGGCAGGGCGGGCCTCATCGCGAGCAAGCTCGCTCCCACATCGGGTCTGGTATGGCCGGCATTGCCGACAAAGGAAATACCCGGCCGTACTTCCAATGCCCTTATTCTTCACGAACCGTGTTCCATGCCATCACCTGAAGGCCATTGATGGGCTTTTCATTGCGAATATCCTTTGTTCATCCGTGACCCGGCACAACAGAGCGCATCGCAATGAACAGCCCACGCACCCTCTACCAGAAACACATCGATAGCCACACTGTCGCGACCCTGGACGATCAAGGGCATGTATTGCTTTATATCGACCGCCAGGTGGCCAACGAATACACCAGTCCTCAAGCCTTCAGCGGGCTTCGCGAGGCCAAGCGCCGCGTCTGGCGTCCTCGCGCGACGCTGGCGGTCGTCGACCACGTCAACCCGACCAGCCCGAACCGTATCGCGGCCATGCCTGATGCCGGTGGCGCCTTGCAGGTCTCATATTTCGAGGAGAACTGTCGGGAGTTCGGCATCGAGCTTTTCGATGTGCTGGACAAGCGCCAGGGGATTGAGCACGTGGTCGCACCGGAGCAGGGCTTTATCCTGCCCGGCATGGTAGTGGCCGCGGGCGACAGCCATACCACGACCTACGGTGCCCTGGGGGCGTTTGGTTTTGGTATTGGCACTTCTGAAATCGAGCATCTGCTGGCGACGCAGACGTTGGTCTACAAGCGCCTGAAAACCATGCGGGTCACAGTCACCGGCACGCTGGGCATGGGCATCACCTCGAAGGACATCATCATGGCGCTGATCGAGAAGATTGGCGCAGCAGGTGCGACCGGGTACGCGATCGAGTTCGCCGGTCCGGTCATCAGCGCGTTGAGCGTCGAGGCGCGGATGACTATTTGCAACATGGCGGTGGAGGCGGGCGCCCGAGGGGCTTTCATGGCGCCCGACGACAAGGTCTATGACTACGTCAAGTCCAAGCCACGTGCCCCTCAAGACGAACACTGGCATGTCGCTGAAAAAAAGTGGCATGAGCTCTTCACCGACGAAGGCGCGGTGTTCGACAGCGAAGTCTTGGTGGACGTGGATGCGTTGGAGCCGATGGTGACCTGGGGAACCAGCCCGGACCAGGCGTCGCCTGTCAGTGGCAACGTTCCAGACCCGGCGACCGTCGCCGATCCGGTCCTGCGCCAGGGCATGCAGCGCGCCTTGACCTATATGGGCCTGGAAGCTGGCATGGCGTTGCGTGACGTGCAAATCAGTCATGCGTTCATCGGCTCGTGCACCAACGCGCGCATCGAAGATTTGCGTGACGTGGCACGGGTGGTGCGAGGCAGGAAAGTCGCCTCGACAGTGCGCGCGATGATCGTTCCCGGATCAACGCTGGTGCGTGCCCAGGCTGAAGAGGAAGGTTTGGCCAGGGTCTTCCTCGATGCCGGTTTTGAATGGCGTCAATCCGGGTGCTCGATGTGCCTGGCGATGAACGACGACGTGCTTGCTGCGGGTGATCGTTGCGCGTCCAGCACCAACCGAAACTTTGAAGGTCGTCAGGGGGCGGGCGCACGGACTCATCTCATGAGCCCGGCAATGGTTGCCGCTGCGGCCATCCGAGGGCGCCTGACGGACGTACGCCTGTTGGCCGAGGAGGCTTGAACCATGCAACCTTTTGAGATCGTGACCGGAAAAGCCGCGCCTTTGCTCGCATCGAACATCGATACCGACGTCATCATGCCCAAACAGTTCTTGAAGGGGATTGATCGAAGTGGTTTGGACAAGGGCGTGTTTTTCGACCTGCGTTTTCTGGAGTCTGGCGAACCAAACCCAGACTTTATCCTCAACCAACCGGCGTGGAGCGGGGCCAATTTCCTGGTGACCGGGCCCAACTTCGGCTGTGGTTCCAGCCGCGAGCATGCGGTGTGGGGGCTCAAGCAATTGGGGATCCGTGCACTGATCGGCACTCGCTTCGCCGGCATCTTCTATGACAACTGTCAGCGTAATGGTGTGCTCGCGATACAGCTTTGCGAATCGCAGTTACAGCGACTGGCTCGTGTCGTGAACAATGGGGCAACCGCGACGATCAGTGTCGATCTGCCGAATCAGCGGATTTGGCTAAGTGATGGTTCGGTCATCGAGTTCGCCATCGATGCCCTGTGCAAGCAATCGTTGTTGTCAGGGTTGGACGCTATCGGCGCTACCTTGCAGCGGGCGGCGCAGATACGTGATTTCGAAACGCGTCACTACGCCGAAAATCCGTGGCTGAACTGAGTTCCCAGGTGCGCTTGCCACCCGTGGCTGCCGGACCTTCAAACGAGGGCGATAGTCTTGAAATGTTGCTCGAAAAACTCGATACACACCCTGAGCTTGGCGGACTGGCTGAGCCGTGTCGGGTAAATGGCCCAGACATCGGCATTCTGGGCGTAGTCAGGCAGCACGTGCACCAGCTGTCCACTTTCAAGCAGGGGCTTCACGTCCCATAAAGAGCGCAGGAGGATGCCGGCGCCACTTAAAGCCCAGCGCAGCACAATCTCACCATTGTTCGATGAAAGCGGGCCGTTGATTCGAATGGACTCTTCAACGCCGTCTTTCGTCAGGTTCCAGATGCCAAAGGCGTTGTTACGTTCCTTGAGTACCAGGCAATCATGCCGGACCAGATCGTCCAGGGACGCCGGTACGCCGTGCTTTTCCAGGTACCCAGGAGTTGCACAGAGCACCCTGCGGTTACTCACGAGTTTTTTTCCCAGAAGTTGTTGAGGGAGGTCGTAGCCCACCCTGATTTCGAGATCGAAGCCTTCATTGACGATATCGACCATGCGATCGAACACGTCCAGGCGTATCTCCATTCGAGGGTACAGGTGCGACAGCGCGGCAATCGCGGGCGCAACGTGGTTACGACCAAACCCGAAAGAACTGCAGATATGCAAACACCCCTGCAATTGCTGGCGGGAGTCGGTCAGCTCGCTGATGAAGTCATCCATATCCCCCAGGAGCCGAGTGGCGAAGACGCGGACACGTTCGCCGTCGTCGGTCAATGCGACACGTCGGGTCGTACGGTGCAATAACTTCGCGCCCAGCGCGGCCTCCAGGACGGAGATCCGCTTGCTGACATACGCAGGCGAAAATCCCAACGCCTCGGCAGCATTGCCAAAGCCGTTTTTGCGGATAACGGTGAGGAACACCCGCAGGTCCTCCGGTAACAAGGATTGTTCTCGCTGGGTAGGCTTGCGTCTCATGGCCTGGATGATTCCAATGATGTTATCGGTGTCAGCGTGTAATGGATACGCTAAAAGTTCATGCACTTACCATGCAAGTGCCCATCGAACACTCCGCGGAGATAAGCTTTTAACACACCGGTCTGGAAATAAAAAATGTGCTCCGTAGCCTGGCTGCCATATCGATCAGGTTATTCCTGAAGTGCCTGAATCGTAGTTTCTTGGTTAATGATATATGGATAAATTCTGTCCACTTGTCAGCACAATTGCAGCCATTATTATTGGCGCACTGAGTGGTCTAGAAGAGGTTGTTATGGCGCAGTTATTTGAAGGTTGTATAAAAGTTATCGTGCCCTGTGGTTCTTTGGGCGCGGGTGTGCGGGAAGAAGAAATTGCCTATGGGCTGGCCGCCGGGGCGCAAGTAATCGCCACGGACGCAGGTTCAACGGATAGCGGTGCGGCTTATCTTGCACTTGGAAAATCCAAGAACAACCGAGGCGCGGTCAAGCGTGACCTGACGATATTGATGAAAGCCCAGGCGAGGTCCGGCGTGCCGATCATTGTGGGGACCGCGGGGCAGGCGGGCGGTGATCTCAATCTGAATTGGACGCGTGATATTGCCTTGGAAATCGCCAGGGAGTTGGGCGTGTCACCGAAAATTGCGCTCATCTATTGCGAGCAAGACAAAGGCACCATCAAGAAACTCAATGCAGCAGGTCGTATCAAGCCGCTCCCGCCTCATGGCGAGTTGGAAGACGCCACGGTGGACAGTTGTGAACACATTGTCGCGGCGCTGGGGGTAGAACCCTTTATCGCCGCTCTGGACGGCGGTGCCGATATCATATTGGCCGGCCGCGCGACCGATACTGCAGTCATTGCCTGTTATCCCATCTGGAAAGGCGCGCCCTGGGGACCGTCCTGGCATGCCGGCAAGACGGGCGAATGTGGCGTACAGTGCGCCGTCAACCCCACGCTCGGATCGGGCATCTTGCTGAGTGTCGATGCCAACGGCTTCGAAGTCGAGCCGTTGAGCCGGGACAACCAGTGTACACCCCATAGCGTCTCGGCCCACATGCTCTATGAAAACAGCGATCCGTTCCGGTTGGTGGAGCCTGGCGGTGTCTTGAATGTGGCCCAGGCGCGTTATATCGCTGTAAATGGGCGTGCCGTACGAGTGGAAGGCTCGTGCTGGGAAAAAATGCCCTACACCATGAAGTTGGAAGGGGCCGCCGCTGGTTTATATCAAACGATCATGTTGGTGGGCATCCAGGACCCGGATGTGCTCAATGATATAGATGGGTTTCATGATCGTTTGCTCGAGGCGCTTTATACACGAACCCGTCAATCCATTCCAGCCGAAGAGTTGGGCGAGTTTCATATTTCCCTGCGAATGTATGGCTGGAATGGCGTCACCGGTGTAAAACCACCTTCCGGAACAATGCCGCCGCCTGAAATAGGCATGTTGTTTGTAGCCACTGCCGCCTCTCAGGAAATGGCCAATACGATTGCTCATGCCTGTAATCCCTACTTCTTTCATTATCCCAGTGTCATGGGCAAGGAATTGCCTTCGTACGGATTCGCCTTTACCCCTGCGGATATACCCCGAGGGCAAATTTATGAGTTCAAGTTGAATCACGTGGTGCAACTTGAGAATCCCATGGAGTTGGTACGCCTGACATGGGTTGATGGGGTGGACACGTTGACCGCAATGAAGGAGCTTGCACAATGATTAAGTTGCGTGATGTCTGTCGGCATGTTCGATCCAAACAAGCCGGGCCGTTCTGGATTACGTTCGATATTTTTTTCAATGGGCCCGAGAATTTCGAGCGTTATTCCGATTGTGCAGCGCTGTCCCCCGCGCAATTCGCCAGTCTCTATGGCACCGATCCCGAACGGGTCAAGCGCATTGCGGTGCCGAATCTGGAAATGGTCAAGATTTCATATCCCCGTACAACGCCACAAGGCGGAATGGTCGAGCGTGACATGCACGCCGGCCAGCAATACGTCCGCTTGCTTGACGTGGTCATCGACTGAGCCGGTGGGCGCGACGGCGCGCCTTGATCTGTTCGCCTCATGGACGAGGACTGACCCACCTATTCAACCCGAGGTAGTTATGACGGACTCGACCGTTGCGATGCGGCTTGCCCGCTATGCCCACGAATTCAGAAAACAGCACCTGCCCGAAGCCATCATCCACCTCGTACGCCAGCGGTTTATCGACAGCCTGGCGTGCATGCTGGGTGCCTATAGGGCTGATCCGGTCAAGGCCGCCGTGTGTTACGCCGCCGCCAATACCGCGAAATCATCCAGCGTATTCGGTACGCATCTGCAAACGACGCCGGAAATTGCGGCGTTCGTCAATGGCCTGATGGTCCGTTTCCTGGACTATAACGACGGCTATATGGGCCTGGAACCGGGCCATCCCAGTGACAACATTCCAGCCTGTCTCGCCGTGGCACAAGCCGAGAACGCCACCGGGGCAGAACTGATTTCGGCCATCGTCCTGGCTTATGAAATCCAGATGCGCTTGCAGGATGCGGCAAGCTTGAACAGGCGGGGCTGGGACCACGTCAATTACATCAACGTCGCAATGGCGGCTGCCGCTTCTCATTTAATGAAGCTGGACGTGGCGCAGACGGAACAAGCGATCAACATCGCCTTGAGCGGCCACCTGGCCATGCGTCAGGTGCGCAGTGGCGCGTTGTCCGACTGGAAGGGCTGTTCTGCCGCCAACGCCGCGCGCAATGCCATTTTCGCCGCACAGTTGGCGCGCCATGGTATGACGGGGCCGTCGCCGGTGTTTGAAGGTGAGATGGGGTTCTTCAAGCAGGTTTCGGGACCATTCGAACTGGATACGAATCTTTTTGCGACGCCCGACAACGGTGATTACATCATACGGCGCTCCCTGACCAAGACATTCCCTACCAATGGTGAATTGCACACTGCCGTCTGGGCCGCGCTTGATATACGCAAGCGCATCGACGGGGTGAAGGACATCGCTGCCATTACGATCGAAACGTCAGAATTCAACCGTCGGGTACTGGCGGATACGCCGGAGAAATGGTTGCCGAAAACCCGGGAAACGGCAGACCACAGCCTGCCTTATAACGTGGTCCGGGCCTTGCTTGATGGTGACATCACGGTGGGCTCGTATTGCCCTGAAAAAATTACCGATCCGGTGGCGATTGCCTTGATGGACAAGGTCAGCGTCGTTGAGGATCCGGCGTTGACCGCACTGTTCCCACGGCATCTGGCCAACCGTGTCAGCGTGACCCTGGTTTGCGGCGAGCACATCGTGAGCGAGATGATCACCGGGCCCGGGTCAGTCGAAACGCCGATGACCGATGGTGATTTCGAACGTAAATTCCGGCGCATGGCCATGCCGCATATCGACGCGTCGGCGCAGGCCGAAGTGCTTGGGTTCGTCGCTGGCCTTGAGAAACAAACCCGGTTCCAGCCACTGTTTAAGGCAATGGCTGTTTCATAGCCGGTCGGTCGCTTCAACGCGTTCTCGCAAAAGGAGCGACCAAGCGGGGCTTAGCAGCGGCCGGTCGTGGTGGCCGTTGGCAAAGTCCCTACGTAACGGGCGCGAGGGCGGGTGTCATGGTGCTGGTTGTACTGCTCGCTGGCATGGGCTATCCAGCCGATCAGGCGTCCGACGCCCGCCAATGAAATTTCCTGCCCATGCAGCCCGAACTTACGACCGATGAAACTCACCGGAAGGATGAATTCTGGTGGGTACGCAACGAGCTCCGAGGCCACCGCAAAGGCTTTCTGCAGCTTTTCGAACTCGCGGTCGCCAGCGAACGCCGTGGTCAATGCCGCCATGAGATTACTGGCTCGTGGATCGTTGATGGAATGGACATTGGGGCCAAACCCGACAATGTGCCCGTCCTGGCTGTAGCGCTGCAAGATAGGATGCGCAGGGTCTGCAGCCGTACAGATTTCCTCGATCATCCTGCTGGCCGCTTCATTTCGGCCATACGCAATCTTGTGACCGCGGGCAGCGGCGAGTCCGGCGATGACCGCGTAGTAGGGGGTAGCACCCGTCGTGGCGGCGACGCGCACGCTGTGGGTGGTGTGATCCAGTTCGTGATCGATACTGAGGATCAGCAGGCGGCGGATCAGATCGGCGTGTTCAGGCGGGGCGCCGCAAGATCGGGTGATGAATTCATGCAAGGGGTGCGCACTCGGTTCGGTGGCGCCTACCACCAATGCGGCAAACCACCTCACGACATCGGCGCCGGTACGGGCGTAACTGTCAGGGGAAAGGTCAAAGGCCTTGGGATTTTCTCGTTGCACCAAGGGGAAAAGCGCGATGGCTTTTTCCTGGGCGGACATGTGTTCGTAGATTTTTAACAGCTTGACGCTGTCCTTCGGTACGCGAGGCAGCGACGCGCCGAACGCGCCAGGCACTTGCCAGATCAATTCGGCGACGTCTTCAACCGTTGCGCGATCAGCCAGTTCGATGACGTCATGGCCCCGATAAAACAGGCCGTCATCGGTGATCAGCGTGATCGCGCTGTCCGACGGTGACGAGCGCTTGGACGCGTGTTTCTCTCCCACCGGGCGCTTGACCAGGCGCTGGATGTCTTCGGCCCAATAGCGGCGCTTGGGCGTACCTGGGATCTTGAGGGAGCGGATATTTTTGCGGCTGACATAGGCGTACAGCGTCGGCAGGCTGATTCCGAGCAGGGCTGCCGCCTCTTCTGCCGAAAGGTAGAGGTCTTCTTGTTCTGGCATGACGAGTCCGATCAGATTGATTAAAAGCCGTACATGTTTATTAGATATACCGACAATTCGTCAATGTCTACAACAATGCAATTTTCTATCCAGGGATGACCCAAGTCGTTCGTCCAAGCTGATGCGATTGATAGGGATATTGACGAAAAAAATCAAGATTTACAGCCTTTGACCCCCTATGTAGATTTCGAGTGCGCAAAAGTTGTTCACATTGATTTTCGATGGCATCGATAAAAATAAAAACGAAAAGGTGAAACGCATGGCTTGGTTAGGTTTCGCAATGGTCGTCACGTTTATGGCATTGATCATAAGCAAACGACTTTCTGCAGTGACGGCGCTCATCCTCATTCCGGTTGCTTTCGGGCTGGCCAGTGGGGCAGGGCCGGAACTGGGCGCAATGGTGATGGACGGCGTCAAGCAAGTAGCCCCCACTGCACTGATGTTGATGTTTGCCATCCTGTATTTCGCGATCATGTTTGACGCTGGGCTCTTTGAGCCCGCCGTACGGCGAATTCTGCGGTATGTAGGCAATGACCCGCTTAGGGTCGTGCTGGGCACGGCGCTGTTGGCTGCGGTTATTTCGTTCGATGGGGACGGTGCGACAACGGTCTTGATCGTTACGACAGCGTTCCTGCCGCTCTACCTGCGACTGGGGATGAACCCACTCATTCTGGCGTTGATGCTTTTGCAGACCAACACGGTGGTGAACCTGATTCCCTGGGGAGGGCCTGTCGCCCGCGCCGCCAGTGCCCTTCATCTTGATGTGGCGCAGATGTTCCTGGGATTGGTGCCCGCCCTGTGCGCAGGGCTTGTCTATGCATTTGTTGTGGCGTTCTGGATAGGCCACAAGGAGCGACGTCGCTTGGGTTGGACACCCGGTACCCAGGACGTTGCCCCCCAGGAGGTCGCCTTGCCGACCGTGCAATCGGACACACAACGGCCGAAGCTTTTCTGGGTGAACCTGGCGCTCACCGCGGGGCTCATGTACGCCATGGCGACTGGGCTGGCACCTTTGCCCATGTTAATGATGGTGGGTTTTTCCGTGGCCTTGCTGATCAACTATCCGCGCTTGTCGGAACAGAAGGCTCGGGTCGCAGCTCATTCTGAAAGTGTCCTGATGGTCATCGCCCTGATCTTTGCTTCAGGTGCGTTCACCGGGATTTTGTCAGGCACCGGTATGATCGATGGCATGTCGGAGAAAATCGTCCAACTGATTCCCGACGGTGGCGGGCAGTACTTCAGCATCATTACCGCACTGGTCGCCTTGCCGCTTAATTTCCTTTTGTCCAACGACGCGTTTTTCTTCGGTATCTTGCCGGTGCTGGGCGCGGCGGGTGCCGAGTATGGCATCGACCCGATGCATATCGCCCGCGCATCGGTACTGGGACAACCCGTCCATGCACTTAGCCCGTTGGTCGCCGCGGTTTATCTCATCAGCGGGATCATCAAGCGCGACATGGGGGACATGCAACGCTATTGCCTGCTTTGGGCCATCGGCAGCAGCCTTGTCCTGATTGTCACGGCCGTTATTACACGTGCAATTATCTGAATAACTAGTTTGTTGCACCAACGTTTCAAGGACGCTCGGTCGCGTCTGCTCACGTCAAAATAAAAATAATAGATGAGGTGGTCGATGAACTCGATTAACGCCGTCGCTATGACGTTGCTGTCGACATTGTTTGTAGCTGATATTTGTCTTTCCGCAACCATCAGTAATCCGGACAGGTTTCAGCATGAGGGCAAGTTGAATGCTTATCTGCGGGCGATGTATATCAATACGCGGATAACCAACAATTTGATCGAAGACCGTTTTGGTGGTTTTCCGGACGGTGCCGAACTGGGCGGGACAGGGGTTGGCGCGATCCTGGACTATAACTCTAGCTATTGGGCCGGTGTTGCAGGATTTGATGCCTCGTTGTATGGCGTGGCCATGATCGACTCCAAAGACAATGGCCGGAATTTGTTTGACGACACCGACGGCACCAACGGCGGCTTCGCCAAAGTCGGGCAGAGTTACTTCAAGTTGCGTTATGAGGGGAACGGCTGGAACGCCGATTCCCAAATAGGCCGGGGCCGGTTCGATGCGGGGACGTTGGTCACGCTCGACACTCGGATCGTCCCGGGTTCCTATCAAGGAGGCCGGGCACACCTGAATTTTACCGAGATGGGCATCGGCCCGCTTCCCGGTACGTTGGGATTTGAAACCGCCTACATTAATCGCACTTCTCCTCGGGACCGAGAAGAATTCGAACATCTGCTGAGCCAGTCGGGCGAGGAAATAAAAGATCTGTACACCTACGGCATCAAATACGATTTGAAGGCCATCGAACTGGGTTACGACCATGGCGTGTCGCGGGACTTCAATGAAAACACCCGTTACGGATTGACGCTTAAAGCACCCCTCGGTGAAAAAGCCGGCATTGTATTGGACACCCAATATTACGAGTTTCAAAAAGCTGGACGGATCTGGGCACGCGATTGGCAGGCTGGTCAGGCCGCGTATGATGATGAGGCGACGTGGTTGAATATCAACTTGGGTTTATTGCTCGATAAACTTCGCCTGGGCGTTTCATTTTCCGAGACAAAAGCCGAGTTGACCAATGGGCAACTTGGATATGCCTATTTCGATCACGCCGATAACGTGGATGGCAAGATGGACGCCTGGACACGTTCCGGCAACGACTTCAATAACGATGGCGAGCGAACCTGGCAAATAGGTGCCGAGTACGACTTGAGCGGGCATTCGTTATTAGGCGCTTCGCTGGACGGTTTCAAGGCCATGATCATTTACAAGCAAGGCGAGTTTGACGCTACTGATCCTTTGAGTGGCCGACGCACTGATGTGCGCGAACGGCAGAACGAATACCGTCTCTATTATCGCTTCGATGAAAAGGAATACGCCGGGCTTTCAGTGGGTTTGATTTATATCGATTACCGAATCGACCAGGATTTTGTCGCGCTTGTGTCCGCTCAACCCGACAACGTGGTGACCGGCTCAGAGGCTCGGGTGTACCTGGATTACGCATTTTGATTGTCGGACATATCTATCGAGAGGCCCGTGATGTTTAAACCTCGCCACACAATAGTGGTTACACAGCGATTCTTCGATTCAGAAAGCGTGCATTTCCTGCAGAGCCAGGGCTGTGAAGTTGTCGTCGCGCCATTGGCTCAGGGGCAAGCGGATGGTGACTTGAGCGAACGCCAGTTGATCGAGCTCCTGGACGATGCCGACGGTTGGATCGTCGGACACGCGCACGTGACGTCGAGCCTGTTGAGTGCGCTCCCCCGCCTGCAAGTCATCGCCCGTCGTGGCGTGGGCTACGAGCGGGTCGATACGGCAGCGGTGGAGGCGACGGGGAAGGTGGCGACCATCGCTATCGGTGGCAACGACGCCAGCGTCGCTGACCACGCCGTTGCGTTGATGCTCGCTGTGTGTCGCCAGCTCAAACGTTGCCAGTTGGGTTTGTCCGCCAATGACTGGACGATCCCCCTGGGAGGCGACCTCTACCGCAAGACCGTTGGCGTCATCGGCTTGGGCCGGATTGGTCGGGGCGTGCTGCAGCGCTTGTCCGGGTTCGAAATCAAGCCGCTGATCTACACCCCTGACCCGGGCAGCGCCCACGTCGACGGCATTCCAAGAAGTTGCTTTGTCGACCTGGAAACGCTGCTTGAGGAAAGCGATTTCATCACCCTTCATGCACCGCTCAACACCCACACTCACGGGCTGATCGATAGCCGTGCGTTGAAGCGGATGAAACCTTCCGCGGTGCTGATCAATACCGCGAGGGGTGGGCTGGTGCGTGATGCGGATCTGCTGTGGGCCCTGCGGGAAAAACAATTGGCCGGGGCGGGGCTCGACGTATTCGAAAGCGAGTCGGATCCAGTGCTTTCGGTCGTGACCGAACAACTCATCCAGCTCCCCAGCGTGATCGTGACGCCCCATGTCGGCGCCTCCACGGTCGAAGGGCTTAATCGTACCAATCTGATTGCCGCTCAATGTGCGGTGGCCGTTCTGGAGGGGCGTAGCCCGCCTGCCCATTGCGTCATCGCTGACGGACGTCGCTCTACAGGCTTGAAGGAGAATCCATGAATACCCCGATCAAAGTCCTGACGCGTCCTGTCGTCCAGGGCACCTTGCAGGACCGGGACAGGCACGGGGCCCAATGGACATTCATTCTGCTGGACGCGCTTGGAGCCGTTGAGGAGGACTGGCCATGAGTTGCCTTGAAAGCTCGTCGGCGGATTCACCTCCGCCGGTTCATCCTGATCTGGTGGCCGTGGCCACGACGCTGCGCGGACAAGGACTGCTGCCGGTTGTGCAGGGGGACGTGCAACATGTCCGGGTGCAACTGGAGCGGATCAATGCCTGGGCGGCACACCGCAGTGTGCCGCTGTCCTATGAGCGCACCTTGGGCTTCGTCGTCGATGGGCGAACAGTGCCCTGCAAGCTCTATTGGCCGGAGGGCGATGAGACGCCTTGTTTGATGTTCTACTGCCATGGTGGTGGGTTTCGCCACGGTTCGCTTGCCGGCTGGGATGCGCCGCTGCGCCAGCTGGTGCGTGACAGTGGCCTGGCGGTGCTGTCCATCGACTATGCGTTGTCGCCGGAATATCGCTTTCCGGCGGCGTTCAACGAAGTGGTGTCGATCGTCAACCGGGTCATCAAGCTCGGGACAATCACCGATTGCCCGGTGCGCGGTTATGCCTTAGGTGGAGATTCGGCAGGCGCCAACCTGGCCTTGGGGGCTGCGATTGCGCTACGCGATGCGGGGTTTGATGTGCTGCGGCAGTTGCTGCTGTTCTACGGCAGTTATTCGCGCGACATGAGCTCCGATTCGTGGCAAAGGCTGGGTGGGTACGGGGGGCAGAATCTGTCAGTCGAGACCATGAGTACCTACTGGGCGAGCTATCTGGTCAATGACGAGGATGACTGGCGGGTGCAGCCAATTCATGCTGACTTGACCGGCCTGCCACCGGTGCGATTGGTGGTGGGCGAACTGGATCCGTTGCTGGACGAGAACCGAGAGCTGGCGGACCGGTTGGAAAGCGCGGGCGTGGCAACACACCTGCAAGTGCTCGCGAACATGCCCCACGGATTTGTCCGATTCAATGAGGTCGCCCCCGTCGTGCGCAATGTCATTGCTGCGCAGGGCGCTGCTTTGCGCAAGGCACTTTGCGCTCAGGCGAACCGCCCATGAGCCTGTTCCGTATCACGGGTTTTGCGCGAATCTGTGTCGCCCCGTTCATCCTCATGGCGGCCAACGTCCTGGCGGCTGGCACGCTTCCCGTTGGGCCTGACGCGGGAGACAGGGCGCCGTCGGCGTTTTACCGCTGGTCTGAAGCAATGCCCCCTTTGCCCGGTGCGCTGCTGCGAAGCGAGACGTTGCCGGCGCAGCCGCAGATGCCCGCCGCCGCACAGGCTTTGCGCCTGCTCTACAGCTCCACCGACGAGCGCTGGCAATCCGGACTCGTTCCGGTCAGCGGGACGTTGTACCTGCCGGCTGGAGGTCCGCCGGCGCAAGGCTGGCCGCTGTTGGCCTGGGCCCACGGTACACTGGGGATTGCCGATGCCTGCGCACCGTCCTGGACCGGCTGGCGCGAACGTGATGCGGCTTACATCAATCGCTGGCTGATGCGCGGCTTCGCGGTAGTCGCCACCGATTATCAAGGCTTGGGAGGGCCAGGACCGCATCCCTATACGTTCTGGCAGGCTGAGGGACGCTCTGTCCTGGACTCGATTCGCGCTGCCCGCTCGATCAGGCCTGGCCTGATCGCCAATTACACGATCCTGGCCGGGCAATCCCAAGGGGGAGGGGCGGCGTTGGGTGCGGCGATTCTTGCCGGCCGCTACGCACCGGAGCTTCCTATCCGGGGCGCGGTACTCACGGCTCCGAACAGCACATTTCCCCATGGTCCCATTGCGTTGCCGCCGCGCCAGTCCAACACGGTGTTCCTGGCATTGGCCTCCGGTGGCTTGCGTGAGGGCCAGCCCCGGGTAGAGGACATCCTGACGGCCAAAGGTCTTGAGCTGCTGCGTGTCGCCCGGGAGGGCTGTACCCGTGACATTGCTCGCAAATCCAAAGCGTTACAGGTCGGTTCGTTTGCCGAGCTTATGAGCATTACTCCCGAGGAATTGGATGCTGCTCGCATCCCAACGACCGACATGCCGCAGGCATCGATTGCGTTCCCATTATTGATTGCCACCGGCCTGGCTGATCAAACGATCACGCCCGTGCGCCAGTATGCCGTCGCGGTGGCGTTGTGTGCCGCTGGCAATCAAGTCACCTGGCGAACGTATGAAGGCCTGGGGCATGACGGGGTGCTGCTGGGTTCACTGGATGATGCATTTGCCTTCGTCGCGGCCCAGCTCGATGGACCGGGCCCAGGCTCGAATTGCTCCGCTTTGCAGCGGCCCGGTCCGCCGGGTGAAAGGGATGCAATAGCGCCATTCAATGATGACTGAGTACACCCTGTGGGATCGAGCCTCATCGCGAGCAAGCTCGCTCCCACATTGGGTCTGGGGATGTGACCCAACCTTGCGACCGGGTGAAGGCTTTGTCGAGACCACCTGGTCTCAGGATGCGTCTTGCTGATAGGTGCAACCCACGTAGAGATCGCTGTCCTTGTTTTCGGTGGAGACCACGCGCAGGGTCGCGCCGTTGTCGAGGTTGCGCTGGTAATCCACGTAGCCGTCGGTATCCAGCGTCTTTTCCAGTTTCAGGGCGCTGGCGAGTTTTTCTGCGTCGGCCTTCGGGTTGCTGCTTTTGGCTTGGAGAAAGAAACTGAAGCGGTCGGTCATCACCAGGGTGGTCGACGACACGCCGTGCACCGTCAGCGCCGGGGAAGCTTGCCAGGCGCCACCGCCCCACGGAGTGTGCGCTTCATCCTTGGTTAGCGACACTTGCTCCGCGTCAACCAGGCCGTTGAACTCGCTCACCTGTTGCGCACTGGCCTGGCACTGCACCAGGGCCTTGAACAGATCGCTGTGGTTCGGGCCGGCAGCCAAGACAGAGGCGGTGGACAGGCAGCCAGCCAGGGCGACGACACCAAGAGAGATTTTCATGAGGACATCCTTGTTGGATAACAGGTGATGGGCCCGAGGTGAATGGCGACGGGCATCGGATAGGGACGACTTGCCCGGCTGCATACGAAGCTGGGCTGCGGTCGGAAGCTTGCCATCGCGGACGCGAATATGTCATCAGGATATTTTGGAAAAACTGGCGCCAAGAGGAGGCATGAACAGATCGAGCCAGTTGCAGCCACTCACCCAGGAGGGCAGGTCTTCTGGACATCGGCAAAGCATGGCCGCTAAAGCCCCCTTTCTGGCCTCCCATAACCTCAACGCTGGAGTAACGCTGCCGTAACGTGCACCTGACTGCGCGCGAAGGAGCGTCCTGATGAACCGTAGAACCTTTATGCTCGGCACCGCGGGAGTGGGTGCGTTGATGGCAGGGGCGGGGGCGTTGTTGCGTCCGAGCGACCGGGGCAGTCCCTACAGCGAGTACTTCCACGCGCTGAACCAGGAGTTGAAGGTCCATGGGCCGATGCGGCCGGTGATGCTGATCGACCTCGATGGGCTCGATCACAACATCGATGTGGTCATGCAATCGGTCAAGCGTGCCGGCAAACACTTGCGCCTGGTGGAGAAGTCGCTGCCGTCACCGGGGTTGTTGGCGTACATCGCCAAACGGACCGATAGCCAGCGGCTGATGTCATTTCACCAGCCGTTCCTCAATCAGGATGCGGTGACCTTTCCCGAGGCCGACCTCTTGCTCGGCAAGCCTTTGCCGGTGCGCTCGGCCGAGTTGTTCTACCAAACCCACAAGGGGACCTTTGACCCTTCCAGGCAATTGCAGTGGCTGCTCGACACCCCGCAGCGGCTGATGGATTACCTGATGTTGGCCCAGGGCCTGGGCATCCGGATGCGGATCAATATCGAGCTGGATGTCGGCTTGCATCGCGGCGGAGTCGCTGACCACGCGGTGCTCGGCGAGATGCTGAGGCTGATCAGTGCCCATCCGCAGCATCTCGAATTTTCAGGCTTCATGGGCTATGACCCGTTTGTCGGCATGGGCGTGCCCCGGATCCTCGGTTCGTCCCAGGCGTTGTTCGACCAGGTGATGGTCATTTACAACGGCCATGTGAACTACGTACGTGAGCATTTTCCGGCGCTTTGGCACCACGGGCTCACGCTCAATACCGCCGGCAGCCCCAGCTACCGCATACACGAACAGGAGCGCTTGAGCAGCGAGGTCTCGGTGGGGACGGCGTTTCTCAAGCCGACGCATTACGACTTGCCATCGCTGGCCGAGCATGTGCCGGCGGCCTTTATAGCAACGCCGGTGTTGAAGAGCACCGGGGCGGTCAATTTTCCCGCTTTGGATGACAAGTCCCGTTTGTTCTCTTGGTGGGACCCGAATCAGCGCGGAACATTCTTCATCTATGGCGGCAACTGGATGGCTGAGTTCGAGTCCCCCTTGGGGCTGCAAAGTAACGAACTCTATGGCCGCAGTTCCAACCAGGAAATGGTCAACGGCTCACCGGCCGTGGGGCTGAACGTGGAAGACCAGGTGTTTTTACGGCCGACCCAGACTGAGTCTGTACTGTTGCAGTTTGGCGATTTGCTGGCCGTGCGCGGGGGGAAGATTGTCGAAACCTGGCCGGTGTATTGATGGGCGTTTCACCGGCGCAACCCTCCATCGTGCTTGGCCGGCAAAGCGATTGCTCAAAGCCTGCCCCGCAACAGGAACAGCACCAGCGCCACCAAGCAGGCTGTCGCCTGGATCCCACCCAGTGTCGTGACCGGTGCGAAGCTCAAGACCGAGGCCAGCCAGGTGGTCAGCGCAGCCGCGCCCATGGAGAGAAAACCCAGCAATGCGGAGGCCATTCCGGCTTCTTTGCCGAAAGGGCCCATGGTGATTGCCGTGCCCAGCGGATTGGCCAGGCCCATGCCCCAAAGGAAGGTGACCATCGACAGGGCGTACCACCCCAGGCCAGGCACGGCCGGACCTACCAGAAGCAGGCCCCCGCCGATCATGGCGCAGGCGATGCCCAGGAGTGTGATGACTCGAGCGCCATGACGATGGGCCAGGCGCGGGGCCGCCATGCCGGCTGCGAACACGACGAATACCGTCGAGGCGAAATACAGGCCGGTCTGCACCGACGTCAAGCCGATGCCTTGCATCAGGATGGCGGGCGCCGCCGCGAACGAGGCGAACAGGCCGCTCATTAGCAAGCTCATTGAGAGGGCTGGGAGGATGAAGCGCTTATCCAGTACCAATCGGCGATAGGCGAGCACCACGCTCCTGGCCGAGTGTGGCGCCCGGCGATCGGCGGGATGGGTTTCTCCGAGGTCGCGCACGTAGAAAAACGCCAGTACCACGGCGGCCAGTCCCACCAGGATGAAGATGGCACGCCAGCCGAGCGTGACGGCCAATACGCTGCCGGCCAACGGCGAAAATCCCGGTGCCGCGGCGGTGGCGATCATCGTCAGCGACAGGGCGCGGGCGAGCGTCTCGCCTTCGAACAGATCCCGTGCGATGGCGCGCGACAGCACCGAGGCCGCGCACACGCCCAGCGCCTGGACGACGCGTCCGGCGATCAGCACATCGAGGGTGCTGGCCAGGCCGGCGATGACGGTGCCGACCACGAACACCGACAAGCCGCCCAGCACCAGTTTCTGGCGCCCGTAGCGGTCGGCCAGTGGCCCGACCACCAGTTGGCCCAAGGCGAATGTGATGAAGAAGCTGGACAGCGTCAGGCCGAGTTCGCGAGCGGTCACACCCAGGTCTTCACCGATCGCCGCAAACGCCGGGAGGATGATATTGGTGGAGAGCATGCTGATCGCCGCCAGGCCGGCGAGCAGCGCCACGACTTTGCCGGTCAGTGGTTGTGTGGAGGCGTGCGGTTGCCTACCGGTGATCGCCAATGAAGTTCTGGCTTCCATACGTCATCTCCTGCGCGGGTGGAGGGCGTGCCTCAACCTGAGTCTGCGGCCCTTGGCGGTTCACATGATGGTCATAATATTTCGACTAAATATGATGATCATCATCTCAGGCGTCAAGCTAAATATTGGTGGTTCGAGTTTCGTGACAGGAATCACCCGCGCACTGTCTGCCACCGGACAGTTGATCAACAAGGTTGTCACCATGCAGGCATTTCCCGTGAACGAATGCATGTCTAACTTGCTGTAAATAAAAGACTTATTACTTGGCACGAATCGTGTTGATAGAGCAATAAGAAGCACTCGGAAGGGGTGCTGAATCTATCGAGCAGGAGTTCCCATGCCACGTGAAATTCGATTGAATGCCTTTGAGATGAACTGTGTGGGTCACCAGTCGCCCGGTCTCTGGAGGCATCCCAAGGATCGCGCCTGGCAGTACAAGGACCTGGACTACTGGACCGACCTGGCCAAGCTGTTGGAGCGCGGCAAGTTCGACGGCCTCTTCATCGCCGACGTGATTGGTATCTACGATGTGCTCGGTGGCAATGGCGATGCGGCCATCCGCCAGGCGACGCAGGTGCCGGTCAACGATCCCTTGGCGTTGATCACGCCGATGGCCCTGGTGACCGAACACCTGGGCTTTGGCCTCACCGCCTCGCTGACCTTCGAACACCCTTATCCCTTCGCCCGTCGCCTGTCCACACTGGACCACCTGACCAAGGGACGCATCGGTTGGAACATCGTTACCTCTTACCTCGACAGCGGGGCGCGCAACCTCGGGCAGAAAGCCCTGAGCGATCACGATGCGCGCTACGACTACGCCGACGAATACCTGGAGGTGCTCTACAAGTTGTTCGAAGGCAGTTGGGAGGAGGGCGCGGTGGTGCGCGACCGTGAGCGCGGCATCTTCAGCGACCCGAGCAAGGTCCACGAGATCCGTCACCAGGGCAAGCACTTCCAGGTGCCGGGCATCCACCTCTGCGAGCCGTCGCCGCAGCGTACGCCGGTGCTCTATCAAGCGGGAGCGTCGAGTCGTGGCAAGGACTTCGCCGCCGGCCACGCGGAATGCGTGTTCGTTGCCGCGCCGTCCAAGGTGATCCTGAAGAAGACCGTGGCCGATATACGCCGGCGTGCTGCCGAAGCCGGACGCGATCCGCGCAAGGTGCTGATCTTCAACCTGCAGACGGTGATCGTCGACGAGACCGACGCCAAGGCGCAGGCCAAGTGGCGGGAACTGAAATCCTATAGCAGCTACGAGGGCGCGCTGGCGCTGATCTCCGGTTGGACTGGTATCGATTTCGGTCAATACCGGCCCGACCAGGTGCTCAAGCACATCCATACCAATGCCATCCAGTCGGCCGTGGAAACCTTCTCTACCGCTGACCCGGACAAACAGTGGACCGTCGAGGAACTGGCCGACTGGGTCGGTATTGGCGGCTTCGGCCCGTTGATTGTCGGAAGTGCGCAAACCGTGGCCGACGAGCTGCAGGCTTGGGTCGAGGACACCGATGTGGACGGTTTCAACCTGGCCTATGCCTTGGCCCATGAAACCTTCCGCGATGTGGTTGAACTGCTGGTGCCCGAATTGCAACAGCGCGGTGCGTACAAGACCGAATACCGCCCCGGCACCTTGCGCGACAAGCTGTTCGGCGACGGTCCGCGTTTGCCCGCTAACCACCCTGGCGCCGGCTATCGGGACTTGAAGCGCCTCGCCCCGCGTACTCGCATCGCTGAGCCGGCCTTGGCCGGTGAGGAGTAAGCGCATGAGTGTCTACGAACTCAATACGCCACTGCCCGACGGAGTGACGGACAGCGCCCTGGCGGCCTTGCAACGCTGGGCCAGGGAACGACCGACGCAGATCGCCCTGCGCCATCGGCGCCTCGGTCTCTGGAAGGCCTGGCGTTGGATCGATGTGCAGCGCGAGGTCCAGCGTGTGTGCGATGGCTTGCGCCAGCAGGGTTTTGCCCCAGGCTCGCGCCTGGCCCTCAGTGGTGCCTTTGAGCCGAGCCTGCTGATCCTGGCACTGGCCGCGCGCCAACTGGGTGGGTACAGCGTGGTGATCGACCGCGACAGCCGGGGTGAGGATCTACAACGTCAGTTGCGCCTGGCCCGTCCGGCGTTCGCCTTTGTCCAGCGCCGGGAAAGCGTGTCGCACTGGCTGCAGTGCGGCCTGGATGAGGAGTGGCCGCTGCGGCTGTATTCGGCCCAGGTCAACGTAGCGAATCGTGGTCTGTGGCAGGTGCAGTCGCTGTCGGTGCTGTTCGTCACCGAGGCGCCGGCCGCTCAACGCCAGGGCTGGGCCCAGGTTGCCGAGGACGCGGTGGTGTGGGTCGATGAAGGCACCGAGTGGCGCGATGGCCTGGTTCATTTGTTCAGTCGCTGGCTGGAGGGCGGCGAAGGCTTGGCGTTTCCGGAAACTCGCGAGTCAGCCAGTCGCGATCGTCGCGAGATCGCCCCCACAGCCTTGCTGCTGTCCGCCGTGCGAGTCGAATCGCTGGCGGCGGAAATCGAAGCTCGCCTGCCACTTCCGGGCAGTTGGCGACGACGTCTGTGCGAATGGACCCTGGATGATCCGCGGCGTGGCCTGCGACGCTGGCTCAAGGCGCGGGTACGGCACCTGCTCGGCTTCCAGCGGCTGCGCCGGATCGAGGTGCCGAGCGCGCCCGCAGACGCCGTGCTGCAAAGTCCTGCACGCCAATCGTGGTTGCAGGAGTACCTGGAGCGAGCGGCATGAGTGCGCTGCTGGAGGTGCGCAACGTGTCGCTGTCGTTCCAGGGCGTGAAAGCGATTTCCGACCTTTCGTTCAGCGTCAAGCTTGGCGAGATCTGCGCGCTGATCGGGCCGAACGGCGCGGGCAAGAGTTCGCTGCTGAACATCCTCAACGGCGTCTACCGAGCCGACGCCGGCCAGTTGTTCTTCGCCGCCGAACCGTTGCGCCGCCCGCATCCACTGAAGGCGGCGCGACTCGGTATCGGTCGGACGTTCCAGAACAATGCGCTGTTCAAGAAAATGAGCGTGGTGGACAACCTGCTCACCGGCCTGTCGCGCTTCCAGCGGACGTTTTTTCTCGAACAGGCCTTGGGTTTGCCGCGTGCCCGGCGCGAGGCGCGGGCGTTCGCCGAGCGTGCCGAGCGGGTGCTGGAGTTTCTCGAGTTGCAGGCTTGGCGCGACGTCGCCGTGGGCAGCCTGGCCTATGGTCTGCAGAAACGCGTGGAGCTGGGCCGGGCATTGATCGCGCAGCCGACGCTGCTGCTGCTCGACGAGCCGATGGCCGGCATGAACGCCGAGGAAAAACAGGACATGAGCCGCTTCATCGCCGATATCAATCGTGATCTTGGCACCACGGTGATTCTCATCGAGCACGACATCCAGGTGGTCATGGGCTTGTCCAGCCATGTGGTGGTGCTGGACTACGGACGCAAGGTCGGCGACGGCTCGCCGGCCGAAGTCCAGGCCAATCCCGATGTGATCGCTGCCTACCTGGGGACGCCTCGCCCATGAATTTCTTTCTGGAAACCCTGATCGGCGGGCTGCTGGCCGGCACCTTGTATTCGCTGGTAGCCATCGGTTTTGTGCTGATCTACAAGGCCAGTGGCGTGTTCAATTTCGCCCAGGGCGCCATGCTGTTGTTCGCCGCGCTGACCTTCGTCAGCTTGCGCGAACAGGGCCTGTCCTTTGCCCTGGCGTTGCTCCTGACGGTGTTGGTGATGGTCGTCGGCGCGCTGCTGATCGAACGCCTGGTATTGCGGCCGTTGGTCAACCGTTCGCAGATTACCCTGTTCATGGCGACCCTCGGCCTGTCGTTCATTATCGAAGGCCTGGCCCAAGGGTTGATGGGCGCCCAGGTGCGCGCGCTGGACCTGGGCATCGAGGACGTCCCGCTGTTCGTCGGCGAGATCATGATCAGCCAGTTCGACCTGATCGCCGCCGGGGTGTCCGCGCTGACCGTGGCGGTGCTGGCCCTGCTGTTCAACAAGACCCGCATCGGTGTTGCCCTGCGCGCCGTGGCCGACGACACCCGTGCAGCGCTGTCGCTGGGCATCAATCTCAATCGCATCTGGCAGATCGTCTGGGCCGTGGCCGGGGTGGTCGGGCTGGTCGCCGGGCTGCTCTGGGGCGCGCGCCAGGGCGTGCAGTTCTCGCTTTCGCTGGTGGTGCTCAAGGCGCTGCCGGTACTGATCATCGGGGGCTTCACCTCGATTGGCGGGGCCATCGTCGGCGGGCTGATCGTCGGTGCCGCCGAGAACCTCGCCGAGGCCTATATCGGCCCGCTGATCGGCGGAGGCATCACGCCTTGGTTCGCCTACTTCCTCGCCTTGATCTTCCTCTACATCCGACCGGCCGGCCTGTTCGGCGACCGGATCATTGAACGGGTATGACGCCATGACCGCTACTGTTCCGCGCCTGACTGCCAGCTTCGACGAGGCGCCCCTGACCCTGGTGCGCCGGCGCTGGCGGCCGGGCCTGCTGCTGTTGTTGCTGGTGGCTTTTGTCGGCCTGCCGTGGCTGGGCAACGACTATTGGCTCAACGCGATCCTGATTCCGTTCCTGGTGCTGTCGCTGGCCGGCCTGGGGTTGAACCTGCTGACCGGCTACACCGGCCAGACGTCGGTCGGCGCCGCCGGCTTCATGGCCGTGGGCGCGTTCGCCACCTACGGCCTGCTGCTGCGCGTACCCGGATTGCCGTTGCCACTGGCGCTGATCGGCGGTGGTTTGATCGCCGGGCTGGTGGGGTTGCTGTTCGGTATCCCCAGCTCGCGGATCAAGGGCTTCTACCTGATGGTCACGACGCTGGCCGCGCAGTTCTTCCTGGAGTGGGTGTTCGCCAAGTTCCCCTGGTTCTACAACTACGCCTCGTCCGGCACCATCAGCGCGCCACGTCTGGAGCTGTTGGGCCATAACCTGAGCACCCCAGTTGGTCGCTACCTGTTGACCCTCAGTTGCGTGGTGCTGCTGACCTGGATAGCGGCCAACCTGGTGCGCAGCCAGGTCGGCCGCAACTGGATGGCGATCCGTGACATGGACACCGCTGCCGCCGTGATTGGCATTCCTGTGGAACGCTACAAGCGCCTGGCCTTCGCGGTCAGTTCGTTCTACCTGGGCATCGCCGGGGCGCTCTGGGCGTTCGCCTACCTGGGCACGGCCAGTGCCGGCAGCTTCGACATCAACCGCTCGTTCCAGATTCTGTTCATCATCATTATCGGCGGCATGGGCAGCGTTGCCGGTAGCTTCATCGGCGCGGCCTTCATCAGCCTTGTGCCGATCCTGCTCAGCCATGCCGGGCTATGGCTGTTCAACGGCAACGTCGACGCCGGGCAGTTGCAGAACCTGCAGAAGGTGCTCTTCGGCGGCCTGATCATCTGGTTCCTGATCAAGGAACCGGAAGGGCTGGCCCGCCTGCTTGGCGACTTGCGCGAACGCATCAGGGTCTGGCCGCTGCGGTTCTGAGCGCCGACCCACGATCCAACAGACCTTGACCCGACCCAGGGAAAGGAGGTTTCCAACCGCCGGCCGTCATTACGTGGCCAGGCACTCAAACCGAGAAAAACAATCATGCATGCAACCTTCAAACGTCGTCTCGCCGCCATCGGCCTGGCACTCGGCGCCTGCTCGATGCTGGTACCGGCTGCCCAGGCCGCCAACGAACAGTTCTTCCCGCTGGCCACCTACCGGGTTGGCGCCTATGCCTCCAGCGGCATTCCGGTCTGGGCCGGAATGATCGACTACTTGCGCTACATCAACGAGGTGGAAGGCGGAATCAACGGCGTCAAGCTGGTCTGGCAGGAGTGCGAGACCGAATGGACGGCGGAGAAGGGCATCGAATGCTACGAGCGCTTCAAGAACGGTCTCAATGGCGCGCCGGTGGCGGTCTATCAGCCCAACGGCGCACCGGCTGCCTACGCCCTGGCGGACAAGGCCGAGGCCGACAAGATTCCCTTGATCACCCTTGGCTATGGCCGTACCGAAGCCACCGACGGCAGGGTGTTCCCCTATAACTTCCCGGCCATGCTGACGTTCTACAGCGAGGCCTCGGCGTTCATCAACTACGTGGCCGAGCGCGAGGGCGGGCTGGACAAGCTCAAGGGCAAGAAAATCGCCACCGTCTACCACGACTCCGCCTATGGCCGGGAGACCCAGGGGCCGTTGGCGTTGCTGGCGCAGAAGTACGGCTTCGAGAACATCCAGATCGCGGTGGCCGACCCGGGTAACGAGCAGGCCGGGCAGTGGCGCCAGGTGCGGCAGCTCAAGCCGGACTGGGTGTTCCTGCGGACCTGGGGCGTGTCCACACCAGTGGCGATCAAGACCGCGGCACGTTTCGGCTACCCGGTGGAACGCATCGTCGGCGACATCTGGGCCAGCTCCAACGAAGACGTGCTTCCGGCCGGTGAGGCGGGCAAGGGGTATCTGGCACTGACACCCTACCCGGGCGGTGCCGACTTCGATATCCACCAGCGCATCCGCCAGCACATCCTCGATACCGGCAAGAGCGACCTCAAGGATCCGAAGAGTTTTGGCAGCGTCTACTACAACTCCGGCCTGGTGAATGCCGCCATTGCCGTCGAAGCGATCCGCACCGGGCAGAGGCATTTCGGCAACCGTCCGCTCAACGGTGAGGAAGGTCGCTGGGGCCTGGAGCATCTCGACCTCAACGATGCACGCCTCAAGGAAATCGGTTTTCTTGGGCTGATGCAGCCGCTGCGGTTGTCCTGCAGCGACCATGAGGGCGGTGGGGCGGCCAAGGTGCAGCAATGGGACGGCCAGCAATGGAACCTGATCACCGATTGGGTCCAGGCCGACCGCGCCACGTTGCGCCCGTTGATCGATGCCAAGGCCGCCGAGTACGCGAAAGAGAAGGGCGTGACCCCTCGCGATTGCGCGGCGCAGTGACCCGGCACACGGCTCGGCAAATCGAAACGCAACCGGGCGCGACTGCGCCCAAGGAGTAAACCATGACCATTGCGGCCCTTGCGGGCGCCGAAAGCAGTGAGTTGCTGGCGGTGCAAGATATCGAGGTGATCTACGACGGCGCGATCCTCGCCGTGGCCGGGGTTTCCCTGCGGGTCGGACAGGGCGATATCGTCGCCCTGCTCGGTGCCAACGGGGCTGGCAAGAGCACTACGCTCAAGGCCATTTCCGGGCTGGTCCAGGCCGATCGGGCGCAGGTTAGCCGTGGGCGGATTGTTTTCCAGGGACAGGACACCGCCGGGGTCGCGGCCAATCTGCTGGCCCGCCAGGGCATCGTCCATGTGCTGGAGGGCCGGCATGTGTTCGCCCACCTGAGCGTCGAGGACAACTTGCGCAGCGGCGGCTTCCTGCGCAAGCCGACGCGCCGGGAGCTGGAGCAGGATCTGGAGCGGATCTACGCCTGGTTTCCACGGTTGAAGACCAAGCGCAAGACCCAGGCCGGGCTGACCTCGGGCGGCGAGCAGCAGATGCTTGCCATCGGCCGGGCATTGATGACCCAGCCTCGACTGGTGCTGCTCGATGAACCTTCGATGGGGCTGGCGCCGATTCTCGTCGAAGAGATTTTCGCCATCGTCGCGCAGCTCAATGCCCAGGAGGGCGTGAGCTTTCTGGTGGCCGAGCAGAACATCAATGTCGCCCTGCGCCATGCCAGCTACGCCTACATCCTGGAGAACGGTCGGGTAGTGGGCGAGGGCGACGCCACTGAGCTGGCGGCACGGGAAGACCTCCAGCATTTTTATCTGGGTGGCAAGGCTCGCTGAGGAACTGTTCGCTGGGCAACAGTTCACCGACAGTTTGCCGCTCGCGGGGCTTTCAAACGTACCCCGTTGTCCCTTCAACTTATTGAATATAAAGATTTTTTAATGTTGGTACGGGCTGTGCTTTAGCGCTGGATGAACCCGTTATGCATGGAGTAGCACATGACCGACTCACCGTCTTTCGATCTGCCTGGGCAGGCCCATCCAGCGCCGCTCAGCCCGGCCCACATCATCCGTAGCGACGCCGAGGCCATCGAGGTGGCCCAGCGCCTGGCCGAGGATTTCGCTCGCGAGGCGGCCTTGCGCGACCGCGAGCGACGGCTGCCCTGGGAAGAGCTCGAACGTTTTTCCGCGAGCGGGCTGTGGGCGATTCGCGTGCCGAAGGCCTACGGTGGCGCCGAGGTGTCCTATGCCACCCTCAGCGAAGTGATCGCGATCATTTCCGCTGCCGATCCGTCCCTCGGCCAGTTGCCGCAGAACCATTTCGGTGTGCTCAGCAACCTCAGCCTGACCGGCAGCGAGGAGCAGAAGCGCCGCTACTACGCCAAGGTGTTGCAGGGCTATCGTTTCGGCAATGCCTTTTCCGAAGCGCGCAGCCAGTACGTCACCACCTTCCAGACGCAGATCCGCTTCGACGGCGACATGGCCATACTCGACGGCGAGAAGGCCTACTGCACCGGTGCGTTGTTCGCCCACATCGTGCCGGTCGCCGGGGTGGACGAGGCGGGGCACGTTCATATCGCCCTCGTTCCACGGGATGCGACAGGCCTGACGGTGATCGACAGTTGGGACGGCTTCGGTCAGCGCATCACCGCCAGTGGCCAGGTGCGCATCGAAGGTGTACGGGTACCGGCGAGCGACGTGGTGCCGGCCTGGAAGGCCTATGACCAACCCACTTCCGACGGCCCGATCTCGCAAATCATTCAGGCTGCGGTGGACACCGGTATTGCCCGTGGCGCGTTCGCCGAGACCTTGCGCGTAGCACGCCAGGCGCGGCCATGGGTGGACAGCGGGCTGCAACACGGCTGGCAGGACCCGCTGGGCCAGGCGCTGATCGGTGAGTTGGCCTGGCGCCTGCAAGCGGCCGAAGCGATTCTGCGTCGCGCGGCGCACGCGGTCGACCGGGCTGTCGCCGAGCCCAGCGAGGAGCGGGTTGCTGAAGCTTCGGTGATTGTCGGCCAGGCCAAGGTGCTGTCCACTGAGATTTCCCTGGAGGCTTCCAGCCGCCTGTTGGAGTTGGGCGGCACCCGCAGCGTCTCGGCCAGCCAGGGGCTGGACCGGTTCTGGCGCAATGCGCGGACCCACACCCTGCACGATCCGGTGCGCTGGAAGTATCACTTGGTCGGCAATCAGCTGCTCAACGGCATCAAGCCGCAACGTCATTCCTGGAACTGAGGTATCGCCATGTCCAACTTACATTCCCCAGGCCGTAGCGACCTGGCCCATGCTCGGCATGTCGAGGTGGCGCTGATCGACTATCTGCGTGCGCAAAGTGCCCGCCACGAAGCGCTGGTGATCGCCGCCGTCGGCGAACTGCGCATCCGCATCGATGCTGCTGACGCCTTGCTGGAGTACGCCGATGAGTCCCAGTCGGCCGCCATTGCCTTTCGCTTGGCCGCCGCCGAGGCGGCGCGCCTGGCGGGTGACGTGTACTTCGAACTGGCCGGCAGAAGCCTGCCGCGACCCCTGCCAGGCAGCGCCGAACCGGCATTGCTGAACCAGCGTCGGTTGCTGGGGGACCACTACCTCAACGGCGCCGCGTTGGCCGACGAGCAAGAAGGGCGCCTGGCTGCGGGATAGGCAATGGATCGTGATGAAATCGGGGAGTGCCGGAGTGCTCCCCGGGTTGTTCGCTGAAGATCACCTGGCGTTTCCTGCGGTTCGGTTTGAATCGCAGGAAACGTTCTCCGGGGAACAGAACCGACGCCGGCTCAGGCCAGCCCGAATACCCTGCGCGCGTTACCGTGGAAGAACTTCTCCAGCACCTCGTCTTTCAGCCCCAGTTGCAGGGCGTCTTCGATGCTTTGACGGATCGGTCGGAAGGTGTAGGAAGAGCCGAACAGCAACTGGTCGGCCAGGTAGCCGTTGGCCGCTTGCACGTAACCCTCGCTGCCCGGCTGGAACAGGTACATGTCCGGCACCAGGTGAATGTTTTCAAAGCGGAAAGCAACGCCGAGGGCCTGCTGCACGTTGGGCCAGTAGCCGTGGTAGACGACGATCGTCAGGTCCGGGAACGCACGGGCTACGGCTGCCAGGCGTGCCGGGTCGTTGTAGCTCGGGTCCGGGGTAGTCGGCCCGCTCATCAGGAACAACGGGATACCGCGCTTTTGCAGGTGTTCGTAGAGCGGCCAGTACAGCCCATCGTCGGGGTGCCGGGCCGGCTCGGCGAAGCCCGGTTCCAGGTCGATGCCGGCCAGGCCCAGGTGATCGATCGCCTGGTCTATTTCCGCCAGGGCGCCTTCGATTCCTTGTAGCACCGGCTCTACCGAACCGATGCCGATCAGCTCGTGGTGATCCCGAACGATTTCGTGGATGCGCTCATTCGGCAGGTGCTGGCTCGGTGTGTGGCGGCCCACCACCACGGCTTTGTCCAGCCCGGCGTCACGCACCTCGGCGAGAAAACCCTCCGGTGTCAGCGAACGTTCGAAGTGATCGTCCGGGCCGCGGGTGCCGACGCGCCGGTTGAGCCAGCGCGCCACGGCGTGTTCCGGCGAGCCCGGGACCCCGCCGAAGAATGGGTGCAGGTAGGCCGGGCGACAACGCAGGTCGATGACGTTCATGCGACTTTCTCCTTGCTGGCGCGAACGTCGAAGGCGCCGCCAGTGAAGGCGCCTTCCACGGTGACCTTGCCCTTGCCCGGCAAGAGAGGGAACACCAGTTCGGCGAAGCGGTAGGCCTCTTCCAGGTGCGGGTAACCAGAGAGGACGAAGCTGTCGACGCCCAGGTCGGCGTATTCGAGCAGACGTGCGGCGACGGTTTCCGGATCGCCGACCAGTGCAGTACCGGCACCGCCGCGCACCAGGCCGACACCGGCCCAGAGATTGGGCGCCACTTCCAGCTTGTTGCGGTCGCCGCCGTGCAACGCGGCCATGCGTCGCTGGCCTTCGGAGTCCATATTGACGTAGTTGGCCTGGGCGGCGGCGATGGTGGCGTCGTCGAGGTGGCTGATCAACTCGTCGGCAGCGGCCCAGGCGGCTTCGTTGGTTTCCCGCACGATCACGTGCAGGCGCACGCCGAAGCGCACGCCGCGGCCATGCCTGGCGGCACGAGCGCGCACGTCGGCGATCTTCTCGGCCACGGCCGCTGGCGGTTCGCCCCAGGTCAGGTAGGCATCGACATGCTTGGCTGCCAATTCGTGGGCGGCCTCTGATGAACCGCCGAAGTACAGCGGCGGGTGAGGGTGTTGTACGGGCGGGAAGAAGTTCTGGGCGCCACGCACTTTCAGGTGCTTGCCGTCGAAGTCGACGGTTTCGCCCTGGAGCAGGCGGCGCCAGATGGTCAGGAATTCGTCGGAGGCGTCATAGCGCTCGTCGTGCGTGAGGAACACACCGTCGGCTTCCAGTTCGGTGGCGTCGCCGCCGGGCACGACGTTGAGCAGCAGGCGGCCACCACTGGCCTGGTCCAGGCTGGCGGCCTGGCGCGCCGACGCCGTGGGGTTGCCCAGCGAGGTGCGCAGCGCCACCAGCAGCTTGATGCGCTGGGTCACCGGAACCAGGCTGGCGGCGGTCACCCAGGGATCCAGGCAACTGGCCCCGGTGGGGATCAGCAGGCCATCGTAGCCGAGCTGATCGGCGGCCACGGCGATCTGGCGCATGTAGGCATTGGTCGCCGGTCGGCCACTATCGGAGTGTCCCAGGTAACGAGTGTCGCCGGAGGTGGGAAGGAACCAGAAAATATCCAGGCTCATGAGGTTCGGTCCTTGTGCGGTTGGGCGTATGGAAGGGCGCATGGGCCCTTCCGGCATCGCAACGCTTGGCATGTTGGGGCGTTGTCGGTCACCCACGGGGGTACCGCATCGCCTGGTTTTAGTTTGATCAGATTGACAGTTGCAGCGCCCGATCCGGGCGTGTGTGGGTGTCAGGGCGACGTCGGTTGACCACCAACTCGCCAATGGCGATCAGTCGTGCTCGCGTGACGTTGCGACTCAGGCCCAGCAAGCTGGCGGTGCGCACCTGGTTGCAGTGGCAGAAGCGGTAGGCGGCGCGCAGCAGGCTGTCTTCGACTTTCTCGTGGAGGCCGCCAGCCTGTTCTTCGAACAACCGGTGGAACGTGCGCAGCAGTTGTTCGTCGGCGCTCTCGCCGAGGGCGGCCTGCGCTGGCTCCTGGCGCTCGATGCGCAGGGACGACAAGCGCAAGTCGTCTTCCTGCACCAGACCGTTGCGGCACACCAGCAAGGTGTGGTGGATGACGTTCTCCAGTTCGCGGATGTTGCCCGGCCAGCTGTAGTCCGTCAGTTTACGCTCGGCTCCGGAAGTCAGGCGCACTTCGCCGTAGCCCAGGCGGTTGCAGTAGGTCTTGATGAAGTGCCGGGTCAGCGGCAGGATGTCGCCGGGCCGCTCACGCAGCGGAGAGAGTTGCAGGCTGACCACGTCGAGGCGGTAATACAGGTCCTCGCGGAAGTGGCCGGCACCGATGGCCTTGTCCAGTTGCACGTTGGTGGCAGCGACCACGCGCACGTTGATCGGGATGCTCTTGCGCGAACCCAGGCGCACCACTTCGCGCTCTTGCAGCACACGCAGGAGCTTGACCTGAATGGCCATTGGCAGGTCGCCGATCTCGTCGAGGAACAAAGTGCCGCCGTTGGCTTCCTCGAACCAGCCGGCCTTGGCGGCGAGGGCGCCGGTGAAGGCACCTTTCTCATGGCCGAACAGCTCCGCCTCCACCAGCGATTCGGAAAAAGCCCCGCAGTTGACGGCGACGAAGGGTCCGGCGCGACGGCCGCTGAGGTTGTGGATGTGGCGTGCGACCAGCTCCTTGCCCGTGCCGGTCTCGCCAATGATCAGGACGCTGGCCTCGCTGGGGGCGACCTGTTGTACGTGGGCGAGTAGCGCCTGTGATCTAGGGTCTTCGAAGACCTGTGCGGTCGCCCGGATCGAGGTAGCCAGTGTCGGCGAAGGGGGGAGAGTCAGCAGTTGCATGGGCATCCCTATGAGTAGAAGGTGGGGGTGGGCCGCGTCTGGTTCAGGGCCCATTCACCCAGTTCATGGAGTTTGTAATCCACGGGGTCGTGCAGGCTCTGGGTGCGCAGGTTGCGCCAATGGCGATCGAGGCGCAGCGAGGCATGGGTGGCACGGGCGCCGGTGACTTCGAACAGGCGGCTACAGATATCCAGGCCGGTGCGTACGGCGGCCACTTTGGCGGTGGCGATGGAGAGCGCCAGTTGGGCGCGTTCCTCGGCACCCAGGGCGTGGCCCTTGTGCCAGGCCTCATCCAACTGGTCGGCGGCGCGTTCCACCAGCAGTCGCACACTTTCCAGGCCAACCCAGAACTCGCCGTAGTGGCGCAACACATAAGGGTCTTCGCTGACATGCTGGGCCTTGGAACGGAACCACGGACGGCCTTCCTTGAGGGTGTAGTGCCGGGCTTCTTCCAGGGCGCCTTCGGCAATACCGAGGAAGATGTGGGAGAAATGCAATTGCGCGATCAGCGGGCGCAGGCAGGCGAAGGGCGTACTCAAGGGGCCGGGGTCGAGCAGCAATTCGTTCTCTTCTACCCGCACCCGTTCGAAAGTGGCGCTGCCGCTGTCGGTCTGGCGTTGGCCCATATTGTCCCAGTCGCCGTGCAGGGTGATGCCGGTGCGGCCACTGGGGATCGCGGCGATCAGCAGTTTGCCGCCAGCGCTTTCGTCGATGGCCGAGGCGATCAGCATTTCCGAGTCGCTGGCACCGGAGCAGAAGCTCTTCTTGCCGGAGAATTCGCGCCAGCCGTCGAAGGTCTTGACCACGGTACGGGTGTCCAGTGGGTTCAGCGCGTTGCCCCAGAACCAGTTCTTGCGTGCGGTCTGTTCAAACCAGGGTTGCCACTGATCGGGGCGCGAGAACAGGCGCACTGTGGCCAGCATCAGGTGCTGAAAACCGAAGACGTGGGCGATGGAACTGTCCACCTTGGCGAACTCGCGCACCACACTAAGGGTTTCGCTCCAACTGGCCCCGAGGCCACCGAACTGGGTGGGAATGCTCAAGGCCAGCAAGCCACTCTGGCGTATGGCATCGCGTTGCAGCTTGGGCGTGCCGCCGGCCTCGTCGCGTTCGACGGCTGTTTCGGCGAATTCCGCAGCCAGGCGCCGGGCGGTCTGCAGTGGGGTCAGCACGGTGGGGTGTGGTTGGATTCTCATGCGATGTCCCTCGCAAAAACGCCTTCCAGGCAGATGCAATCGAGATTCATGCGGGCTCCTCAGGCGATCTTGCGCAGCGCATGTGTCTGGCTGGCGAATAGGCGGGCGGCTCGCTCGGCGGCCAGTTCGACACGGGCTTGCAAGGCCGCGCTGACGATGCGGTAGTCGGCGAAGTCGGTCTCGCTGGCGTACACGCCGATGGGCAGGGTGAGTGACTGGAAGAAGCTGAACAGCGGACGCAGTTG
The DNA here is from genome assembly GCF_900119265.1 of Pseudomonas sp. NFACC04-2. NCBI lineage: Bacteria > Pseudomonadati > Pseudomonadota > Gammaproteobacteria > Pseudomonadales > Pseudomonadaceae > Pseudomonas > Pseudomonas sp. NFACC04-2. The sequence goes on along the minus strand of NZ_FPJC01000002.1, from coordinate 50,799 downwards.
GTGATCGAGGACCAGGGCATGGCGTTCGCTGCCTCCGGTGGCGGCCAGCAATACCGGCGTGTTGATCAGGGCGTCCTGGCCGACCAGATCGAACAAATGCTTGAACAGGCCCGGATAGGTGCCGCGATACACGGGCGTGGCCACCACCAGCAAATCGGCAGACTCGATCAGGCGCAGTTCGTGCTCGACGGTTTCCGGCAATTCCTTGCGCCACAGCGCGCCGCCCAGCGGGCGGGCGATGTTGCCCAGTTCGATCAGATGGAAATCGATGACCAGGTGCTGGCCGAGCTCGCCCAGGATGGCTTCGGTCAGTGCCAGAGTGCGCGAGGGGCGGGCGGTACCGCCGGAGACGGCGACGACTTTCAAGGGAGTGCTCATCCTAGGTGTTCCTGTTGGACTGTTGATCGAGGTACATAGGCTTGAGCAAGGGTCGTACCAACGCGAAAAGCCCAGTGTTCACTGGGCTTGGCCGGGCAGGAAGGAGGAGCGACTGTTGGTCTGGCGAATGAATTGTTGAATGGCTGTTGCTCAGGCAACAATCGATCCGCTGTTTCTGGGGCAACAGTCTTCAGCCCTACAGGTCGTCCGCCATCGGTGCTACAGTCCCGTCTTTCCCGGGGAGAGAGCGTCATGCGGATCGTATTATTGGCTCTGACGATGGCGCTGCTGGGGGGATGCGCGACGGCCAACGAAACCTTTGGCATGGGGCAGCTTTGCGGCCGTCAGCCTTATTGCGGCGCGGCGACCGATATCAAGATCATCAAGGGCTCGATGAACGACAACGATGTGTATTCACGCGCGCTGGCACCGTTTGCAATCATTGACCTGCCTTTCAGTGTCGTGGCCGATACGTTGATTCTGCCCTATACGATTTTTCATATGAGGCCTGCCGAGGAGTAGGCCTCTCTGAATGATTCGAACCCGCTCCCTCGCCCTGGGGATTCAACCCCCGGCGGAGGAGGAATCCAACGCCGGTGCGCTCTAGGCCGCTTCCCGCGTGCTGGGCGATACCACCATCGCGGTCGAGGTGGGCCCGGTACTGGACGAAATACGGAACGGTTTTATCGGCGGCCCCGATTATCAATACGGGGGATCAGAAAGGTTATTACACCCGCTCGGTGGTGGAGGGCGACGCTCACCGAATACCTGATCCAGCCTTCAGGATGAATGCACACGCACTTGAAGGTGTTCTCCAAGGTACTGGATAAATTCTCGTGCCAACTGCGATGACTCTTCCTGTATGGGAAGCAGCAACGCAATTTCGTACCTGATCGCTGGTAAAAAGGGTTTCAGGACAAGATGCCGAGTGAAGGACCTACTGACCACCGGATCGACGATGCCCACACCCAGGCCGGCGCCGACCAGTTCGCATGCTGTCGAGAAAAACTCTGTCTCGGCCACCACGTTCCAGGATGATCCATAGGCCGAAAAAGCCATGGCCAACTGCTGATAGACAGGATCGCCCTTGAACAGCGAAACGAACGGTACACCATGCAGGTCTGCCGGGGTAATCACGTCCAACGCGGCAAGAGGGTGACCTATCGGCATCATGCATTGGCACTCATACGAAATCACCTCCATGTGGGAGGTGGGGTAATCGAGCGGCAGTTCGGCGATGGCCAGGTCGAATTGCTGCGTCGTCATCAGCTCCCGGACGGACTGGGAATTTCGGGTGATGATCTTGAGTTCCAGCCCTGGACGTTCTTTGGCGAACTCGGCCATCAATCGTGGCAGCAGATTGATCGAGATGCTTGCGTAGGCAGCCACTGCCAGGTGGCCGCGTTTTCCTGTCCTGATTTCCTTGGCGATGCGATGGGTTTTTTCCACCGCTTCCAGCGCACGCTCAGCCTCGACGAAAAACAGTCGGGCTTCAGGTGTGGGTTGCAGACGACCGCCCTTGCGCACGAATAGCTTGAGGCCAGTCTCATGCTCCAGATTGGCGATGGTGCTGCTTATGGCCGGCTGGGAGATGTTCAAAAGCTCTGCGGCACGGGTCATCGTGCCGTGGATCATCAAGGTCCTGAAGCACTCAAGCTGACGGATTCGCATGGCTTGCCCTATAAATTCAACTTATACCGAGGCCACTTTATATTATTGGTTTGCGGTTTTGTGCTGTGTTTTCCTTGATGGCAAGTACTCGGCCGTCGGCCTTTAGTCTCGCGAGGAAAACAAGAACATGAATGCAGTAGATAGAATCCACAGCACAGAGCTGGTCCGTCTGCCTGCCCGGCGAGGTGTTGCGCTCCGGTTGCATCAAGGGCGAACCCTCAAGCTCATCAACACCCATGGCAAGCAGGTCGTCGATACTTGGGCGTTCAACCCGAATGACCTTTGCGAAGTCATGTCGATGGAGCACAGTCGACCTTTTTGGTTGAAGCTCAACCCGTGCAAGGGGGACAGCCTAGTGACCAACAAACGCCGGAAAATCCTCACGCTTACGCAAGACAGCTCGCCCGGTGTGCATGACACGCTGGTGGCCGCTTGCGACCCGACGCGTTACGTGCAGTTGGGGGTAGTGGGCCATCACGATAGCTGTAATGAAAATCTCTTCCTGGCTCTGGACGCCCTCGGCCTGGTGGTGACTGAAACCCCTAGTCCCTTGAACCTGTTCATGAACGTGCCGGTTCATCAGGACGGACGTATCGAGTTCGCCGCGCCGGTCAGTGAGCCTGGGCAGTATGTGTGCCTTACGGCGGAAATGGACGCGATTGTGGTGCTCTCTGCTTGTCCCCAGGACATTACTGCCGTAAATGGAATGGAGCCCCGGGACGTTCACTATTGCATTCTCTGAATCCGCCGCACGCAATACCGTCCAGATGCCAGGAGACCATCATGCGCAAGATACCCCCTCTGAATTCGGTGCGAGCATTCGAAGCGGTTGCACGCCACCAGAGTTTTTCCGTGGCAGCGAACGAGCTCTCCGTGACAGTCGCCGCGGTCAGTCATCAAGTCCGGCAATTGGAGGACGGGTTGGGACAAAAGCTCCTTGAGCGGGGGCGGACGGTGACCCTCACACCTGCGGGCAAAGCCATCTATCCGCTGTTGCGGGACGGCTTCGATCAGATTGCTCAGGCCTTTGCCCTGTTAAATGGGGCGAAGGAGGGCGATGCGATCCAGGTGTCCACCACGCGTGCATTTGCGGAGCGATGGCTCATGCCGCGCCTGGTGAAGTTCAACGAGATCTATCCGAATATCGTGGTGTCGATCCACGCCTCGGAGAAACTGGTGGATCTGCGTTCCGAGACGATTGATCTGGCGATTCGATATGGTCCAGTCGAGGCCGATGTGCGAGGTCCGGTGCTGTTCGAGGATCGGTACATTGCGGTCGCGGATAAAAGCATCTGTCCAGTCGAACGCATGGCAACGATCGATGACTTTCATAATCGACCGCTGCTGGCGTTCAAATGGAAAAATCAGGCTCTCGAAGCTCCCGCGTGGTCAGCCTGGCTGGCCCGGGCCGAGCACGGTGCCTCCCGGGACTTGCGCACCTCCTGGTACAGCGAGGAAACGCTTGCGCTGCATGCGATGGAGCGGGGATTAGGCCCCTTGCTGTGCAGCAACGTATTGATTGACGATGAGCTTCGCTCTGGTCGGATTAGACGGGTGGTGGGGCCGACCTTGGCCGGTTTTACCTACCACCTGATTGAAGATAACCATTGCAATCCTCGCCATAGCCTTTCGTTGTTCAGGGAATGGCTGCTGGGCGAGGCAAAGTCGTTCAGGGAGCACACGCTTGATGAGGTGGCAGGGCATCAAATGGCGCTGACGTCCTGAGAGCTGAGGCAGATAAGCTCGACTCTATCGTCAGGGCTGCACCGAGCAGTTGATCGTCGTGACCCCGGGTTGTCGAAAACAGGGTCGAGGTGGCAAACCCGGTACTTTTCTTTGCGGATGGGATTGCCACGCCCGGCATGTTCAGCAGACTTCCCCATCATTGGTTTGGCGGCGATACGCGGCATCAAGCCGGAGAGAGCTGGCTTTGCCGTGCCTCGATCATTTGCCTGACCAGGACCGGAACGGCATCGAACGCGTTCGCGATGGAGGCTTCATGGCGAGCGTCGCCAAATTCCTGGTAGTCGATAGAGATGACATGGGTTTCATTCACGCCCAGGTAATGCGCACAGGTCTGAATGTGCGTGTCCAGATGGTTCATGGCTTCACGAACGCCACCTGGGCCAAATCCAAATTCGCCACGGGAGGATAAAATGACCAGCTTCTTGCCGCTCATGATGGGTTCCAGTGGGTAGTCGCCGCGCTCGAGATCGAAGGTAAAAGTCTTGCCGATCCGAATCACCTTGTCGAACCAGGACTTAAGGGCCGCCGGCATCCCATAGTTGTACATCGGCGTGCCGATCACAATGATGTCGGCCCGGTCGATCTCGTCGATCAGTTCATCCGAGAGGCGGATTTCCTCGCGTTTTTCTGGCGTCATGTGTTCTTCGGGGGTAAAAACTGCGGCGATCCAAGCTTCGGTCACGAATGGAGGAGGGTTGCGCCCAACGTCACGGGCGATGATTTGTGCCTTGCCATCACGTTCGACCCAGGCTTGGACAAAAGCCTGGGACAGTTTACGGCTTAGGGAGCGGTCGGATCGCGCACTGGCATCAATATGAAGAAGGGTGGTCATTTCATCATTCCTGTTAACCCTGAAGTGGAGTTACTTCAGCGACTGCAACAAATTGGCACGTCCCTCGTCGCTTCGGCTATTGATGTTTATTTGAAGAGCGTTAAATAAAACTCAATAAGCGATTTTTATTTGTCGGGTTGGGTTGAAATGCTTTCTGTTTTTGACACGGCGTGGGTATTTCATGCCTGGATGAATGATGCGCTTGAGAAAAGCTTTATCCGGCAATTTTTCTAAAGGGTAGTTTAGTTATGGTCAATTACATAAAAATACAGACCTCGCTTTAATGACTCGGGGCGATTCATGTGTCGCCGGTCAGCGAGGAAAATAATAATGTCAATGCGTCGCGAATCTACAAGAAACTTAACGAACGAGGCCAACTACGATGCGCTGGGCATTGAGCCGGTGCCCGATAGCCATCGTACTTCTACGCCGTTGGACCAGTTCTGGATCTGGGCTGGAGCGAATGTCGCGCCGATCAACTGGGTCCTGGGGGCAATCGGTATCCAGTTGGGTTTGAGCCTGATTGAAACCCTGCTGGTGATTATCGTCGGAAACCTGTTGGGCGCCGCCTTGTTCGGTGCTATCTGCATCATGGGCCACCGCACGGGCGTGCCGCAAATGGTGCTTTCCCGGCTGGCCTTCGGCCGACGCGGCGCCTACCTGCCAACCATAATGCAAATACTGATGCCGATGGGCTGGGTCGCCACCAACACTTGGATAGTCCTGGACCTGGCGATGGCGGCCTTGGAAAAGGTCGGTATTAGCGCAGGCATGGAGCTCAAGTACGGTATCGCCTTGGGCGTCATGGTCATCCAGGTGGGTATCGCAGCCTGGGGCTTCAATGCTATCAAGTGCTTCGAGCGCTACACCATGCCGGTGATTCTACTGATCATGGTCGTGATGACCGGGCTCGCTTTCACTCATGTGGACATCCAATGGCAGGCCTCGACCACCGAGGGCATTGGCAAACTGTCGGCCATGAGCAGCCTGATGACGGCGATCGGGATCGGCTGGGGCATCTCCTGGCTGGTATATGCCTCGGATTACACCCGCTTCACCCAGCGCAAACTCTCCGATGGCCAGGTGTTCCGCTCGACATTCCTCGGCATGTTCCTGCCCACGGTATGGCTGGCCTTTCTTGGCGCTGCCATTGCTTCTGCGGGCGCAGGCTCGGACCCGGCGCAGCTCATCATCGCGGTGTTCGGAACCATGGCGTTGCCGGTGCTTCTGGTGCTGCTGCATGGTCCGGTGGCCACTAACATCGTGGTCATTTATTCGGCGGCACTGGCAACGTTGTCGCTGGATCTGCGAGTGCCACGCTGGGTTGTTTCAACCGTCTCGGGCGTGGTCGCGCTGTTCATCCTCTATCTGTTCCTGCAATCAGGTGAGTTCGTGCATACCTTTGAGAACCTGATGGTTTTCTTCGTGGTGTGGATCAGTCCCTGGGCGGGTATCACACTGGTTGATTTCTTTCTGATTCGCCGTGGTCAGCTCGATCTTCAATCGCTTTATTGTCATCACTTGGAAAGTGCCTGCACGGACGTGAATTGGAAAGGCCTGTTTGCACTTGCAGCGGGTGTGCTGGCGGCTTGGTTATTCCAAGTAGGCACTATTAAATCACTACAAGGTCCGTTGGCAATGGCATTGGGCGGTATTGATCTGTCTTGGTTGGCAGGGTTTGCTGTCGGCGGCAGTATTTATTATGTGTTGCACCGATCCCGGCAGGCGGAAGTTACTCAATCGTCGGCCATGGCTAAGTAAGACGATGCTGTTATTCATTAAGCGAGGTTATGCAAATGTCTCATCTTGAACAAACCAATGTATTGGCGGCGTTGAACGGCGGTGCCGAGATCGATGCGTTTCTGGGCAATGTCGTGGAAATCGCGATCGTGACGCGTGACCACAGACGCACCATGGATGGCTTGCTCAAGCTAGGGATCGGCCCGTGGCGGGTCTACACCTTCAGCCCGGAAAACACCCAGAACCAGACTTACCACGGTGAGCCGGCCGACTTTGTACTGAAAGTCTGTTTCGCACAGTCCGGAAACATGGTCTGGGAATTGATGGAGCCTGTTTCCGGACCAACAATCTTCGCCGATTTCCTGGACAAGCATGGCGAAGGCATTCAACACGTCGCCTATGACTGCAACAACATTCCGTTCGAAGATCGCCTCGCTGAACTGGAGCGACGTGGTTTCAAATGCGTTCAGTCAGGTTCTTGGATGGGCGTGAATCATTTCGCGTTCTTTGGTACCGAGGCCGATACCACCACCGTATTTGAAACCTATGCATTTCCTTCCGATTGGGATTATCCGGAACCAGAGTCGTGGTACCCGCCGCGCGCATAAGCCCACGCGGCATCACCTCGGCGCTGATGGCTGTCATGCGCCGAGGTGCTCGCCACCTTGAAATGACATCAGGAGGACAACCTCATGAACGGGAAGTCATGCGCCTGGAACACTGGGAGTTCGTCAACCCACGGACGCTCGACAAGATTTTTGTGAACGGCTTTCCGGGAATCGCTCTGGAAACATGCAGCGGTCATTGAAACTTCGATGATGTTGCATTACTACCCGGAGATGGTTGCCCTGGACAAGATTCCAGAGCACGGGCCGGCCGAGTTCCCGGTCTATGATATGTACCCCACGCGGATCGAGTGGGTGCCTGCCAGCGGGGTTCTGTCCTCTGCGCTGGGGTCCAGCGCCAACAAGGGAAAGCTGTTGGTGGCCGATGTCATCAGCGGCATTGTCCAAGCGGTCCAGTCAGAGTTCGGGCTCGATATCCAGCGGCCCGTTGGCCTAGTATGTTGAGCATTGCTCCATTTTCTCCTCCTGCAGGCTGCAGCCGCCCTAGGCGGCTGGCCGATGCATTTTCTTCAGTTCGATTTCCCTTGGGACGATGAAGGGGAGATCGGATGGTGGGCGGTGTGGTGGTTACTCAAACCCCGGCGACAGCCTCGCGAACGAAGTCTTCATAGGTGCGCAGCGGGCGTCCCAGAATCGCCTGTAGCCGGTCCACGGTGCCTTCAGCGGCCTGCATGCCAAACGTCTGGATACCGGACATCATCAGGCGCATGTCATAAGCCAGCCAGGCAGGGCCGTACGCCGCCAATTGTGCTTCGAAGGCGACCACATCGTCACCGCCGTAGGCGACCTCGCGACCCAGGGCGGCGCTCCAGATTTTCGCCACGGCGGTACCGGTCAATGCGTGCGGGCCGACCAACTCCAGGGTGACCCGATCCAGGGCCGAAGATGCATTGTCGCGTCGCAGCAACTCGGCAGCGGCGATATCGGCGATGTCCCGAGTATCGATCATCGACACGCCCGCCGAGCCGATCGGCATCGGGTACACCGAGTAATCCTGAATCGTCTGCTGGACCATGGCTTCGTTTTGCATGAAGTAAGCCGGGCGCAGGATGGTTGCCGGGATGTCGAGGCTTTCGATCATGCGCTCCACCGCATGCTTGCCGGTGAAGTGCGGCACGTAGGTGAACTTGTCGGCGTGGATCACTGACAGGTAGACGATGCGCTCGATGCCGGCCTCGCGGGCGAGGTTCAAGGTAATGAGGGCTTGCGTCACCTCGTCGGGCGACACAGCGTTGAGCAGGAACAGCGTGCGCACCGATGCCAGTGCGTTGCGCAGCGAAGGGACGTCGGTGAGGTCGGCAACAACTTCAGTGACGCCCACCGGGAAAGTGCCCTTGCCCGGCTGGCGCACCAGGGCTTTGACCTCGGCGCCTGCGCTGGCGAGGCGTTGAATGATGAGTGAACCGAGGGTGCCCGTGGCACCGGTGACGAGAATGCTCATTTTGAATCTCCTGCAAAGGGTGGGTAAGTGAGAAAGTCCGCTACGACCTGGTCGGCCCGTTGCGATGGAGAAACGATAGGGTGTTGCAGGAATAAATCGAAGGCTTCAGGATGTAGACACTCCGTTGCAAAAGTGGAACACCATGAACCTGAACGCACTGATCGATTTCACCCTCGTGGCCACGAACGAGGGGTTGGGCAAGGCAAGCCGTGCCAGCGGAATATCCAAGGCGACCTTGTCGCGTCGCATCGCCGACCTTGAGGAGCAGTTGGGTGTCAGGCTGATCGAGCGCAGCGCCCGCGGCCTGAAGCTCACCGAAGCCGGTGCGCTGCTGATGGCCAGGGCCGAAGGGCCGCTGGCCGAGGTGGCCGAAGCCATGGCGGCGGCGAAGGAGGGCGTATCGACGCCGCGCGGGCGCTTGCGTGTCGCTGCTCCGGTCCTGTTCTCGCAGCTGGCGATGGGACGCATCGGCGCAGAGTTTTGCGCGGCTTACCCTGACGTCACGATCGAGGTCATTGCGGAGGATCGTGTGGTGGATCTCGTCGAGGAACAATTTGATGTCGCCATCCGGATCAACCCCAGCCCGGACAGCGATTTAGTCGGTCGCTGTTTCGCCAAGGACCGGCTGGTGGTGGTGGCCGCGCCTGAGCTGCCAATGCCTGCACCAGGGGCCATCCGCTCGGTTCCCGGCATCGTTGCGTCCGGTTTCGAGCCCACCCAGTGGACACTCGATGGCGGCCACCTGGTGTTGGAACCGATCCCCAGGCTGCGGTTCTCTTCGTTCCTGATGATCCGCGATGCGGCCATCGCCGGTGGTGGAGCGGCCCTTATCCCACAGTCGATGGCATGGAACCAGCTGGCCAGTGGCGAGTTGGTCCAGTGGGGCACGGCAACAGGGAAAGAAGCCGAACTGTGGGTCCTGCACACGTCCCGCCGACTTGCTGCGCCGAAGGTGCGGGCGTTTGTCGATTTCATGTGTGCCAGGTACCCGGACCTGTCCCTGGTTTTGCAGGGATAAGAACGCTCACGTCAGGTCGTCGGTCATGAGTCTTACCCTGTGGCAATCGGTCGGCCCGAGTTTCTGACCGCTAGCCGAGCGCACCTCCATCGGCATGAGAGCTTGCCCGGACGCGTTGTCCAATAGCACCGAACGCGTTTCCCCCGGCTCGAACAGGAAACGTTCGCCCCACTGCCGCAGGCTGACCACCACCGGAAAGATCTCCCGGCCTTTCTCTGTCAGGACGTACTCCTTGTAGGCGCTCCCATCCGAGGCGGGTCGAATGTCAAATACGCCGGCCTCGACCAAGGCTTTGAGTCGCGAAGCTAGAATGTTCTTGGCCACGCCCAGGCTCTTTTGAAATTCACTGAATCGACGGATGTCGTCGAACGCGTCGCGGATGATCATCAGCGACCAGCGATCACCCATCACATCCAGTGTCCTGGCAACCGGGCATTCGTTGTTTTGCGATGAAGCGGTTTCCATTTTATTGACCCTCTGGAAAGCATTGCCAAGTTGGCCGGAATCTTGTGGTTGCAAATTGAAACCTGATCGAGCAACAATTCAGCCAGGTTTTAAATTGAAACCAGTTTAGCGCCAAGGAGACGTGCATGACAGCAGAGGCCGACTGTTTCACCCAACAGCCTTCGGAAAGTCAGGGTGACGAGGGAGCTTGCTCTCGCCGGCGTGTAGGCGCTGACGAGCGAAGCGAGGCTGCGATCTTTCCCTCGACGCCTGAGTCTCAAGCGAAAGATCAACAGATCGCAGCCTTCGGCAGCTCCTACACGGGGTCATCGGGGCTTTCGCCGTCGCTCACGTTATTGTTTTCCGTAACCTGCGCACTGGCCGTCGCTAATGTCTACTTTGCCCAGCCCTTGCTCGCCTCGATGGCCGAGAGCCTGGGTGTCGCTTCAGGATTGATCGGGGGAGTGGTGACGGCCACCCAGGTGGGGTACGCGTTGGGGTTGCTGTTCATCGTCCCGCTGGGGGACCGGGTCGACCGTAAACGGCTGGTTTTCGCCCAATTGGCGTTGTCTGCCATCGCGCTGGCGGCCGTCGGCGCAGCCCAGCATTGGTTGGCTTTGCTGGGCGCCATGGTCGTGATGGGGTTGCTGGCGGTGGTCGTCCAGGTGCAGGTGGCCTATGCCGCCGTGCTGTCCTCGCCCTCCCAACGAGGACAGACCGTGGGTACCGTCACCAGTGGCGTGGTCCTGGGGATTCTCCTGGCGCGCTTTACCTCTGGGGCGATCGCCGATCTGGCGGGCTGGCGCGGGGTTTATTTCGTTTCCTCGGGCTTGATGCTGACCATCGCGGCAGTGTTCTGGGCCGTGGTGCCCGCCGCTGCGTCGCCCCGTGACCGGCAGCCCTACCTGGCGCTTATCCGCTCGCTGTTCCTGCTGTTCGTGACCGAGCCGATGCTACGGACCCGAGGCCTGCTGGCCTTGCTGATCTTTGCCGCTTTTTCGGTGCTGTGGACTGCGATGGTGCTGCCGTTGAGCGCCGCGCCGCTGTCACTTTCACACACGGCTATCGGCCTGTTTGGCCTGGCGGGTGTCGCCGGTGCCCTGGCGGCCAGAAGCGCCGGTCGTTGGGCCGATCAGGGCTGGGGGCAACGGGTTACCGGCTGGTCGCTGGGGCTCCTGACGTTCTCCTGGTTGCCCATCGCGTTTACCGAGAGCTCCCTGATCGCGCTGGTCTGCGGCGTGGTGCTACTCGACTTCGCGGTACAAGCCGTGCACGTCACCAACCAGAGCCTGATTTTCGCCGCGCGGCCCGACGCCCAAAGTCGCATGGTCGGTGCGTATATGTGTTTCTACTCGGTGGGTAGCGCGCTGGGAGCGGCCGCTGCGACCCAGGTCTATGCGCTATGGGGCTGGATGGCGGTCAGCCTGTTGGGCGCCTCGATCAGCCTCGCCGCGTTGGCGCTGTGGATTGCCTCGATGCATTTTTCAACGACCCTGCCTGGAAGATCAGCATGAAAGCCGGACACCTGCTACTCGCGATTTCGATAACGGCCATATGGGGCGTGAATTTCTCAGTGATCAAGCTGGGCCTCATCGCCGTTGACCCGCTGATTCTGGCGGGTATTCGCTTCACGCTCTGCGCACTGCCGGCGATCTTTTTCATTCCGAAACCCGATGTGCAGTGGCGCTATATCATCGGCTACGGCCTGGTCTTCGGCATCGGACTCTGGGGTGTCGTCAACATGGGCATCAAGGCCGGGCTTTCAGCCGGCATCGCATCGCTGGTGCTGCAGTTCAGCGCGTTCTTCACCCTTGTGCTGGGCTCGTGGATCTTCAAGGAAGCGCTTTCCCGCTACCAACTGGCGGGGATCGGTATCGCTTGCTGTGGTTTGTTGAGCATTCTCTCGATTGCTGACGGCACCGTGACCACGGCGGGGCTGTGCCTGGCGCTGCTGGGGGCGGTGGCTTGGAGTGTGGCCAACGTCATCAGCAAAAAAGCCAAGACTACGCAGGTCTTCGCGTTCCTGGTGTGGTCCAGCGCGTTTTCGCCCATTCCGCTGTTCGCGCTTGATTACGCGGTGAATGGTTCGACGGGCTACAGCGCGCTGGTGAATCAACTCGACTACCGCGCCGTCCTGTCGATCCTGTTCCAGGTCTACCCCAATACACTGTTCGGCTACTGGGTGTGGAACTCGCTTCTCAAGCGCTACCCGGTGTCGACCGTCGCGCCCTTGTCGCTCCTGGTGCCGGTGTTCGGCCTGCTGGGTTCGGTGCTGATTTTTGATGAGCGTCTGTCCCTCAACACGCTTATTGCCGTCGTGCTCATCGTGTCGGGGCTTGGCGTCGGCTTGTACGGACAGCGTGTTCTCATTGCGCTGCTCAAGCGTTCGGAACGAGCGGGCAACCTCTCAAGGTGATTATCGATCCAGGGATTCGGCCTCGCTTCATTGCGGCCACTGCTCAAGCAGGATCGAAACGAATTTCTCCGCGGCCGGGGAGAGCGATGCGCCCCGGCGGTAGACCAGGCCCAGGGAGCGGTTTACCACCGGCTCGATCAGCGGCACGCTGACCAGGGTTGGATGATCCCCGGCCGGCATGGCCAGGCTGGGCATCGCCGACACGCCCAGGCCGGCCTCGACCAATCCCAGCGACGTAGACAAGTGCTGCACTTCGTAGAACCACTGCGGGCGCCAGCTCAGGCCCGACAACGCGTGATCCAACAGCATGCGGTTGCCGCTCAGGCGCCCGACCCCGATCAGCCGATAGTCGCTGAGTTCCGACCAGGTGACCGCACTGCGTTCAGCCAATTCATGGTCGCGTCGGCAGGCCAGCACAAAGGGTTCGTTGACCAGGGGCACGAACTCGATGTCCGGGTGCTGGCCGCTCATCATGTTGATACCGAAGTCGGCTTCGCCGCGTAGTACCGCTTCGAGCCCTTCGTTGGCGCTGAGGTCGAGCAGGCGGATGCGGATTTTCGGGTAGCGCTCGTTGTAGAGGCGAATCACCGAAGGCAGGAAATAGAACGCCGCCGTGGGGATGCACGCCAAGGTCACTCGGCCGATCTGTCGCTCCGCCAGCTCGCGGATGTTGAGAATCGAGTCGTCGAAATCATCCAGCAGGCGCCGCGCCTTGGGCAGGAAATCACGGCCGACACTCGTCAGGCTGACCTTGCGGGTCGTGCGATCAAGCAAAGCGGTTCCCAGGCCTTCTTCGAGTTTTTTCATTCTTCGACTCAGGGCCGGTTGTGACAGATGCAGCGCATCGGCGGCTTCGTGGAAACTGCCCAGTTCGGCGATTTTCACGAAAGATCTAATGTCCTGGAGCTCATATTCCATGTTCTACCTCACCGGAGAGGGGATGCGCTGTGCAAATCATCGTAAAATAATTCATTTGCGAAACGCAATAATCTCTCTGATCTTTGCATTGGAAACACTTTTCAAACTTTGCCACTCTTGTGTCCAGAGCATCAATTATCCAGATTGATCACCAAGAGTTAGTGAACATGCAGCGAATTCCTTGTGTGCTAATGCGCGGCGGTACGTCCAAAGGCCCAGTGTTCCTCGCCTGGGATCTGCCGGTCGCCATCGCCGAACGTGACGAGCTGCTGCTCAACCTGATGGGCTCCGGCCACGAGCTGGAAATCGACGGCATCGGTGGTGGCAGCCCACAAACCAGCAAAGTGGCGATCGTCAGCCCATCGCTGCACCCAGACGCGGATGTCGATTATTTGTTCGTCCAGGTCATGGTTTCCCAGCGTCGTGTCGATACCGCCCCCAACTGCGGCAACATGCTCTGCGCCGTCGGCCCCTTTGCCATCGAGCAGGGGCTGGTCAAGCCTTCCGGCGACCTGACCCGGGTACGCATTCGCAACCTCAACACCGGGACTTTCGTGAATGCCGAAGTGCAAACCCCGCAGGGCAAGGTCAGCTATGAAGGCGACACCGCCATCGACGGTGTGCCTGGCACAGCCGCTCCGGTACAACTGACGTTTCTCGACGCGGCAGGCAGCAAGACGGGGAAACTTTTCCCGACCGGGCAGCCCCTGGACCTGATCGACGGCATCCCGGTGACCTGCATCGACATGGCGATGCCGATGATGATCGTCGAGGCCAGCCAGCTCGGCAAACGCGGCGATGAAAGCCCCGCCGAACTGGACGCCGATAAAGCCTTCCTGCAGCGGCTGGAGTCCTTGCGGCTGAAAGCCGGCCTGGCGATGGGCCTGGGTGATGTCAGCGACAAGGTCATTCCCAAGCCGGTGCTGGTGTCTCCGGCCAAGTGCGGCGGGACGGTCCAGGTGCGTTATTTCATGCCGCACAACTGTCACCGCGCCCTGGCGATCACCGGCTCCATCGGCCTGGCCACGGCGTGCGTAACCGAAGGCAGCGTCGTTGCACAGTTGCTCGGCAACGTCAGTGAGCCGCGCTTGCAACAGGTTCGGATCGAACACCCAAGCGGCGGTATTGATGTCGTACTGTCCTACACCGGTGAAAAGGGTGAGACCATTCGGGCTTCGGTAGTACGTACCGCGCGCCGGCTTTTCTCAGGTTACGTCTACGCCACGGCGTCCCAACGGCTGGCCGGATAGCCCAGGCCGCCAGGGTCTTTTGCATCAGAACAATTCTAAAAATGGGTGATGCCATGAAAGTTGTTAAATCGCTCTACTTCCAGATCATCTGCGCCGTGCTGCTGGGCGTGGTCGTCGGGCACTTCTGGTCGCAACAGGCAATTGCCTTGAAGCCGCTGGGTGATGCCTTCATCAAGCTGATCAAGATGATGATCGCGCCGGTGGTATTCTGCACCATTGTCACTGGCATCGCCGGTATGAGCGATAAGCGCTCCCTGGGGCGTTTGTTGAGCAAGACCATGCTGTTGTTCCTGGCACTGACGGTGATCAGCCTGATCATTGGCCTGGTGTCGGTCTACCTGTTCAAGCCCGGCGCGGGCATGAACATCGACCCGACGCAGTTGAGTACCCAGGGGCTGTCGCAGTACACCGAATCCGCCGCGAAACTGAGCGTGGTGGACTTCTTCATGCACATCATTCCCGACACCTTCATCGGCGCCTTCAATAAAGGCGAGGTGTTGCCGGTGCTGTTTATCGCGGTGCTCTGCGGTTTTGCCCTATCGTCCCTGGGCGAGCGCGGCAAGCCTGTGCTGGAGGTCCTGGAATCAGCTTCGCACATGGTGTTCAAGATTTTCTCCTACCTGATGCGTTTCGCTCCGATTGGCGCTTTTGGGGCCTTGGCCTTCACGGTGGGGCAGTACGGCATCACGTCGCTGGGCTCGCTGGCCAAGCTGATCATGACCTTGTATATCGCCTGCGCCTTCTTCGTCTTCGTGGTGTTGGGCAGCCTTTGCCGGGCCCACGGTTTCAGCCTGTGGAAGCTGTTGCGTTACCTGCGTGAAGAGTTCCTGGTGGTGCTCGGCACGTCCTCGACCGAACCGGTAATGCCGCGGATGTTGGAAAAACTCCAGGCCCTGGGGTGCAAGAAAGGGGTCGTGGGGCTGGTACTGCCGACGGGCTACTCGTTCAACCTCGACGGTACGGCGATCTATCTGTCGCTGGCGGCGATCTTCATTGCCCAGGCCTGCAACATCGACCTGACGCTGACCCAGGTCATCACCATGTTGGCGATCATGCTGCTGTCGTCAAAGGGTGCCGCGGGTGTGACCGGCAGTGGGTTTGTCGCCCTGGCCTCGACCTTGACGGTCATCCACGACATTCCCCTGGCGGGCCTGGCCCTATTGATCGGGATCGACCGGTTCATGTCCGAAGCGCGGGCGTTGACCAGCTTGGCGAGCAACGCCGTTGCGACCGTGGTGATCTCCCTCTCGGAGAATGCCTGTGACCGCGAAGTGCTGTTGCAGACCCTGGATGGCAAACCCACCCTGACACAGACCCCGGCAACGGACTCGGGCTGGGACGGCACGAAGGCCGCCAGACACATCTAGCCGCTCACGGCTGACTCGACAGCACCACGCAAGCTCACTCGATACCTCTGCGCCAGGCACACTTCAGCGTGTTGCCTGGCGGGTGGGGGAGCGTGCGTCCGGGTGTCTGCCAAGCTACTCATAACAACAAGAGATCTGACATATGCTCGCTTTACTTGGCTTGGCCATGGTGGTGGTCTTCACCTTCCTGATAATGACCAAACGGTTGTCCCCGATCGTCGCCTTGACGGTAGTGCCCATCGTCTTTGCCGTGCTCGGCGGTTTTGGCGGGACCACCGGCAAGATGATGCTGGACGGCCTGAAAATGGTCGCGCCCTCGGCGGCGCTGCTGTTGTTCGCGATCCTGTTTTTCGGCCTGATGATCGACGCCGGTCTGTTCGATCCACTGATCCGCAAGATCCTCAAGCGGGTCAATGGCGACCCGATGAAAATCGCCGTGGGCACTGCGCTGCTGTCGCTGTTGGTGGCGCTGGACGGCGACGGTACGACGACCTACATGATCACCTGTGCCGCGATGCTGCCGCTGTATAAGCGCATCGGCATGAACCCGATGATCCTGGCGACCATTTCCATGCTCTCCTTGAGCATCATGAGCGGCATGACCCCTTGGGGCGGCCCGGCGACCCGTGCGATCGCAGCGCTGGGCCTGGATGCCGGTGAGTATTTCGTGCCGTTGCTGCCGACCATGATCGGCGGTGCGATGTGGGTGGTGTTCACGGCCTTCCTGCTGGGCCGTGCCGAGCGCAAGCGTATTGGCAACGTCCAGCTGCAAAGCGGTGGCGGTGACTGCTACATCAACGCGATCATCGAGGACACGCCACACAAGCGTCCGAAACTGGCCTACGTCAACCTGCTGCTGGTGGTCGCGGTGATGGTCGCGCTGGTGATGGGGCTCATGCACTCGGCGATTCTGTTCCTGATCGGTTTCGTCCTGGCGCTGATGATCAACTATCCGCAACTGGATATTCAGAAGGAGCGCATTCTCGCCCATTCGGGCAACGCCATGACCGTGGTCCTGTTGGTGTTTGCCGCGGGCATCTTCGCCGGGATCTTCTCCGGAACGAAAATGGTCGATGCGCTGGCGCAAACCCTGGTCGATTGGATTCCGCCTTCTTGGGGGCATCTGTTCCCGCTGGTGGTGGCGATTACCAGCATGCCGCTGACCTTCGTATTGTCCAACGATGCCTACTACTTCGGTGTCGTGCCGATCCTGGCCAACGCCGCGGCTGC
This sequence comes from Pseudomonas sp. NFACC04-2, assembly GCF_900119265.1. NCBI lineage: Bacteria > Pseudomonadati > Pseudomonadota > Gammaproteobacteria > Pseudomonadales > Pseudomonadaceae > Pseudomonas > Pseudomonas sp. NFACC04-2. The sequence continues at coordinate 33,722 of NZ_FPJC01000002.1, read as the reverse complement.
CTACGGGATTGATCCGGTGGAAATTGCCCGGGCCTCCATTCTCGGCCAGCCGGTGCACCTGATGAGCCCGCTGGTGGCCTCGACCCTGTTGCTGGTGGGCATGGTCGACCGCGACTTGGGCGACTTCCAGAAAGCCACCGTCAAATGGGCGGTGCTCACGTCCCTGGTGATTACCGCGCTGGCCCTGCTGACCGGGGCACTGACGCTGTTTTCCTGATTCCCCGACAACCTTGTTTTCCTGCCTGACACGTCCCCCCGCAAGGGGGGAGTGCGCACGCGTGCATGCCCAATAACAACAACGAGTAGCCAGACATGAACATTTTGCTGACCCGCGGGGCTTTGCTTCCAATCCTTGGCCTGTTGCCCCTGGCCACGGCCAGCGCCGAAGGTTTCATCGATGACAGCAAGCTGAAGCTGCAATTGCGCAACGTGTACTTCAACGAAAACTTCCGCGACGAGCACGGTATGAGCGCCCGGGCGGCAAGGACCGCCAAGAGTGAGCGCACCGAATGGGCCCAGGGCTTCCTGCTGGATTACCAGTCAGGCTTTACGCCGGGTACCGTCGGCTTCGGGGTCGATGCCCTGGGCCTGCTCGGGGTCAAGCTCGACTCCGGGCGTGGCCGCAGTGGCACCGGCCTGCTGCCGGTGCATGACGACGGTCGCGCCGCCGACGAGTTCGCCAGTGCGGGCATGACCGCCAAGGCCCGGGTGGCCAAGACCACGCTCAAATATGGCACCTTGTTGCCCAAGACCCCGGTGCTGGTCTACAACGATGCGCGGCTGTTGCCCCAGACTTACCAAGGCACCCAGATCAGCAGCAATGACATTGACAACCTCACCGTGACCGGCGGGCACCTGGAGCGTTTCAAGCTGCGGGATTCGAGCGACAGCATGCCGATCGTGCCGGACGGCTACGGCGGCGATAAGTCCGGTGACTTCAGCTATGCCGGTGCCGACTACAAGCTGGGCAAGCACATCCGCCTGAGTTACTTCTATGGCGAGCTGGAGAATTTCTATCGACAGAACTTTGTTGGCATCCAGCATGATCTGCCCCTGGGCGCCGGGGTATTGACCAGCGACCTGCGCTACTTCAACAGCGTCGATTCGGGGTCGGCCTACGGCGGCAAGATCGACAACGACATGCTCAGCGGGTCGCTGTCCTACGCCGTTGCCGGTCACACACTGAGCGCCGGTTACCAGACCCTCAGCGGTGAGGCGGGCCTGCCTTACATCAGCGGCGCCACGGTGTACTCCTTCAGCAACGTCGGGATCGGCAAGTTCATCGAGGAAGACGAGAAGACCTGGATGCTCGGTTACGGCTACGACTTCGCTCGCCTCGGTGTGCCCGGCCTGACGTTCTCCACCCGCTATCTGAGCGGTAACGACGGTAAGTCCGACACCACGGTCAAAGAGTGGGAGCGCGACGCAGAGATCGCCTATGTGGTGCAGCAGGGGACGTTCAAGGGGGTGGGGGTGAAGCTGCGAAACTACGTCTATCGCTCGGACTTTTCCCGTGGCCGTGACAGCAACCGGATCTACTTTACCTACGACATCGCCCTTTGGTAGGTCATGCAGTTCTCCTAAGAAAAAAGATGGACCTGTGGCGAGGGAGCTTGCTCCCGCTCGGCTGCGAAGCAGTCGTGAACCGGCGGGTGCGGTGTGTCTGTGTTACGCGTTCGGCAGGTTTTGGGGTCGCTTCGCGACCCAGCGGGAGCAAGCTCCCTCGCCACGGTTTTCTCAGTGGCCCCGCGTTCATCACGGTGGCCCGGTTCGATTCTTTGCGACATCATTGCGTCAATTTTCTTTGGGGCAATGCCCGTCGAGGCCGCTGTGGATCGAAACCGAGACCGACGCAACAACCTTTCCCTGGATGGCCTGAATTTTTTCCTCGCGGATGTGCGCGATGGTTTGGGTCCTTACCTGGCGATCTACCTGCTGGCGGTGCATCGCTGGGACCCGGCCAGCATTGGCGTGGTGATGACAGTGGCCGCCATGGCCGGGCTCGTCGCCCAGGCGCCCGCCGGCGCGCTGATCGACCGGGTGCGCAGCAAGCGTGCCGTGGTGGCCGTGGCGGCCTTGGTGGTGACGCTGGGTTGCCTGATACTTCCGTTCACGTCGTCCTTTGGCCTAGTGGCAGTGACCCAGGCCATCGGCGCCGTGGCAGCGTCAGTCTTTGCGCCGGCTATCGCGGCGATTTCCCTGGGCATTACCGGCGCCAAGGCCTTTACACGGCGCACAGGGCGCAACGAAACATTCAATCACGCGGGCAATGCCTGCGCCGCGCTACTGGCGGGCGGGTTCGCCTGGTTGTTCGGTCCCATCGCGGTGTTCTACCTGATGGCCGCCATGGCATTGGCCAGCATTGTGGCGGTCGGTTGCGTGTCCGCCGAGGCCATTGACCATGACGTGGCACGGGGCCTGGAGGCAGGGCAGCGGGTTCACGGCCCTGTCCCCTCGACGCTGCGGGTCCTGCTGGATAACCGTACGCTGCTGTTGTTCGCCATTTGTTGCGGGCTGTTCCACCTGGCGAACGCGGCGATGCTCCCGCTGGTCAGCCAGAAGCTCGCCCAGGCCAATGTGCACCTGGCCACGCCGCTGACGTCGGCTTGTATCGTTGCGGCGCAGCTGGTCATGGTGCCCATGGCGTGGCTGGTGGGCGTCAAGGCCGATGCCTGGGGTCGCAAGCCGTTGCTGCTGGCCGGCTTCCTGATCCTGCCCATCCGCGGTGTGTTGTACGTGCTCTCGGACGACCCCTACTGGTTGGTGGCGGTGCAACTGCTGGACGGTATCGGTGCCGGGTTGTTTGGCGCGCTGTTTCCCCTGGTGGTCAAGGACCTGACCCAGGGCACTGGGCGCTTCAACGTCAGTCTCGGGGTGTTGTCGACGGTGTTCGGGCTCGGCGCTGCCTTGAGCAACGGCCTGGCCGGCTTCGTGGTGCAAGGGGCTGGCTACAGCGCGGCGTTCCTGACCCTGGCGGCGATTGCCGCGTTGGCATTGGGCCTGTTGTTGGCGATGCCGGAGACCTTAAGGCCAAGCCGCGTGACCCAGGTCGACCCCCTTGCGATGCCCGACGGCGGGGTCGCCTGAGGCCGGGTCCACCCCGGTTCGGACCCGCGCTGTTCAAGCCAGTGCGGGGTCGTTGGCGTGTTCCCGGCGAGACAGCTGAAGCAGCAAGCCTGGTTCCGCTCTCGTGGCTGAAAGCGTCCAGCCATGGGCCTGGGCGATTTCCTGGCAGATCGTCAGGCCCAGGCCGGCGCCATGGTCGCGGCGATGGGGGCCGCGCCAGAAGCGCACGAACAGCTGCGGCAGTTGCTCCCGATCAACCCCGGGGCCCCAATCGCGTACGCTCAGGTGATCCCTGCCGATGTCCACTCGCACCTCCGTGCCTCGAGGGGCGTGTTGCAGGGCGTTCTCCAGCAGGTTTTTCAGCAAGGTGAAGAGAGCGCTGCGATCAGCCTGCCAGGGGGCAGCGCCCGTGCAATCCTCGGCCAGTACCAGGCGCACCTCGACCGTTTCGGCCATGCGCTGCAAATAGTCGGTGGCCTCCCTCGCGACATCGGCCAGTTCGACCGCGGCAAACTTATAGTTCTGGGCCTCACTGGTTTCGGTCAACAGCAACAGTTGCTGGGCTTGGCGGGTCATGTGGGCCACGTCGTTGAGGAGCGCGTTGCGATCGGGACTGTCTGCCATCAATTCGATCTGCGCGCGTATCAGCGCCAGCGGTGTCTTCAGCTCGTGCGCCGCTGTGGCCAGAAATTCCTGCTGGATCCGGTAGCCATTTTCCAGGCGCTGGAGGACCCGATTGAAACTGTCCACCAGTGGCACGATTTCGGACGGAACGTTGCTGACCTGCAAGCGCGAATGCAGCGAGCGAGGCGAGATGGCCGCGGCCGACTCGGACACGTCGCGCAAGGGCTTGAGCGTATAACCCAGGATGACATAGGCGCAGGCGCCAAAGACGAAGAGCAGTACCAGGCTGAACAGGACGATGCCGGCCCCCATGAAGGGCAGCGCGAAGGCTCCGTGAAAGAGGTCCATCAACCGTTCGCTGACGGCAAGCTGCAGGAACCAGGTCTGGCCGTCGTGTTCGACTGGCGCGGTGGCACCGTACATCAAGATGCCCTGGCGCTCGAACTTGAACGGTTCATGCTCCAGAGGGCGCAGCGAGGCACTCGCCGGCCAGAAGGTCGCGTTGGTGGACGTCAGGGCCACGCTTGCCGAGGCATCCAGCACACGGTAGCCGATCTCCTGTCCCATGCTGTCAAAGGTCCAGATTCGATCCGCCTCGCTGGGGTCGAGTCCGACCGGGCGCCCGCCAGCATCGAACTGGAGTTTCTCCGCCAGTTCCTGGGTGCGTTCGGCCATGTTCATCACCGACAGGATGTCGCTCTGTGAGCTGACCAGGGCCAACGCCGCCGACACGATCAACAGAATGCTCAGCGCCACGCCGGCAATATAGGCCAGCAGCACCTTGAACCTGAGGCTACTCAACCACGTCGCCCTGGCGGAGCGCATAACCGAGACCTCGCAGGTTGACAATGCGTTGGCGGGAGCCGATGGCAAGCAGCTTGCGGCGGATACGGTGCAGGGCCACATCCAGGGCGTTCGGCGTAACCGCCTCGCTCAAGCCCCAGCCCGCCGCCTCTATGCTGGGGCGGCGGACGACTTCCCCAGGCTTGCGCAACAGCAGCAACATGATCTGCATTTCCGCCGGCGCCAGGGTAATGCTTTCATTCGCACAACACATGGTGCCGGTATCGGGTTGCAGGCTCAGGTCTCCGTGGCTGGGGGCCAGTGGGCGACAGTCCACTGGGCGCCGCAGCAAAGCCCGCACCCGGGCAACCATTTCATCCATGGCAAACGGCTTGGGCAGATAGTCATCGGCACCGGCATCGAGCCCCTGTACCCGATCATGCAGGGCATCCCGTGCCGTGAGCACCAGGCACGGCAAGCCAAGCCCGGCGCTGCGCAGGCGCTTCAACAAGACAAGCCCGTCGCCGTCCGGCAAGCCGCGATCGAGAATCAGCGCCCGGTAGGGCACCCGCTGGATCGCCGCCCATGCACCGTCCATGCGGTTGATCACATCGACGGCGATCCCGGCGTTCGTCAATCCCGTGCTGACCAGTTGGGCCAAGCGTTCGTGGTCCTCGACCAGCAGAATGCGGCTCATCAGAAGCGGTACAGGTAGCCGAACAGCGCGCTGTTTTCGGTAGAACGATCTACCAGCGGGCTGTCCTTGATCTCATTGGCGAAGCGGGTTGCCTTGATATCGAGGAACACAGAGTGGTGCTTATCGAACATGTAGTTTCCCCGGACGCCAAATTCGGTATTGAGGGCGGACTTGCCATCATAGGCCGCGCGATCGATGCGGGCTTCACTGTCGCGCACGCCAAAATAATAATCGACGTATTTCTTGTCCTGCCACATCGCCGTCACGTGGGGCGTGAGGGTGACATGGTCATCGAGCCGCCAGGTCCGCTCCAGGCCCAGGTTGAAACGCTGCCCCTTGCTGTTGCCCGATACATCCGCCAGCCACTCGGCGTGCATGTCTGCCCAGTCGGTGTGCCACTGCACTTTTACTCCGGCCCAGAAGCTGCTTTTACGGTCACTCATGCCATCGAAAACCCGCGAGTCATCGGCATCATAGCCACTGAAATCGTACTGGCCCACGAGGCTGAAATCGATGTGCTGGGCGTCGTTGATCTCGACCTGCGACAACTTGACCTCGGCGTTGGGGCCGAACACCTGCAAGTATTGGTTCTCGAAGTGGATCAGCGGTATCGCCTTGTTGTCGCGATCGATGCCGGTATAGGGCTGCTGGCTGCTGATGGCGCCGACCCCCAGCCCCCAGGACGAAGACGCTTGTGCGGTTTCAGGTTCCGCGGCCTGTGCGGCCAGCGCTGAAGGGGTCGCAGTGAGTAGGATCAGGCTCGGGATGGTGGAAACGGCTAAGCGCAGCAAATGCATGGGGTGCTCCAACGGGACAGGATGAAATGCGCGCCTATCGTTGAGCGTTTTCCCTTACCGGATACTTACGGTTATTTGTCGAAAGCTTGACCTCGAGGCCTGCGCAGCCGAAGAGCAGAGCGCGGTGTCCGAGGACATCAATCGTAACGTGAACGAGATCGTTGGCCTGGTTATCCAGGTAAGTCCTGGGCCTTTGGTGCAAGGCCCGGCTGTGCGTTCAAACGATATCGTCGATCAGGATGTGGCGCTCGCCGCGGCTGCACTGCTCGATCCGCGCTTCGACCTCGTAGACCTGGCGCAGCATCGACTCGGTAATCACCTCGGCGCTCGGGCCGCTGCCCTGGGCGGTGTTGTCGGCGATGACCAGCACTTGGTCGGCAAAGCGCAGCGCCTGGTTCAGGTCATGGATGGCGATGAACACAATGACCTGGCGTTTGCGCGCCAGGGCCCGCATGAAATTCAGCACCTGGACTTGCCGATGCATGTCCAGGGCGCTGGTCGGCTCATCCATCAACAGGATCTCCGGTTCGCGCACCAGGGTCTGGGCGATCGACACCAGTTGCTGCTGTCCGCCGCTAAGCTCTCCGAGATTACGGAACGACAACTCAGTGATGCCCAGCGCGGCGAGAATGTCGTCCACCAGCTTCAGTTCATCATCATGAACGACCCAGCCCGGCGTGAGCTGCTTGCGCGCCAGCAGCACCGACTCGTACACCGTCAACCGGGCGCTGGCGTTCAAGCCCTGGGGCATGTAGCTGATGCCCAGCGGCCCCTTTTTAGAGTCCTCCAAGACCACCTGTCCGGGGCCGTCGATCAACCCGGCCATGCGCTTGAACAAGGTGGATTTGCCCGCCGCGTTGGGGCCGACTACCGCCACCACCTGGCCGCCGACAAAAGCTGCCGTGGTCACGCCGTGAATGACCGTGCGCTGGCCATAGCGGGCGCCGAGATTCTCCAGCCGGATCGTTACCATGAGTTTTTTTTCCCGCCGAGAATCAAGGATATGAAGAAGGGCACGCCGATCAGCGACGTCACCACGCCGATGGGGAAAATGGCCCCAGGGATCAGGGTTTTGCTGATCACCGAACTGGCGGACAGAATCAGTGCACCGGTCAATAAGGACGCCGGCAGGAAGAACCGTTGGTCTTCACCGATCAGCATCCGCGCGATGTGCGGGCCGACCAGGCCGATGAAGCCGATCGTGCCGACAAACGCCACCGGGAACGAGGCGAGCAGGCTGACCATGATCAGCGTCTGAAAGCGCAGGCTGCGCACGTTGATGCCGAAACTCGCGGCCTTGTCGTCCCCCAGCCGCAGCGCGGTCAAGGCCCAGGCGCGCCGGGCGAAAATCGGCAAGGTGACCAGGATTACCAGGCAGATCACCCCGAGCTTGGGCCAGGTGGCTTTGGTCAGGCTGCCCATCGTCCAGAACACCACGGCGGCCACGGCTTGCTCGGTGGCGAAGAATTGCACCAGCGCCAGCAACGCGTTGAAGGTGAACACCAGGGCGATGCCGAGCAGCACGATGGTCTCGGCGGTGACACCGCGGCGCAGGCTCAGGAAGTGGATCAGCAATGCCGACAGCATGGCCATGATGAACGCGTTCACCGGCACCATGTACTGCGCCGCCAGCGGGAACAAGGCCACGCCAAACGCCAGCCCCATGGCCGCACCGAAACTGGCGGCGGCGGAAATGCCCAGGGTGAACGGGCTGGCCAGCGGGTTGTTGAGGATCGTCTGCATCTGCGCGCCGGCCAGCGACAACGCGGCGCCGACCGCAACGGCCATCAGCGCCACGGGCAGTCGGATGTCCCACATCACCACGCGGACCTGGGGCGATGCGCTGTCCGGTGAAAACAGCGCGCCGAGCACTTCGTCGAGGCTGTAGCGTGCCGGTCCGAGTGCCAGGTCGAGCAGGACGCTGCAGATCAGCAACAGCGTGAGCCCCCCGAGAATAAGCCGCTTGCGCAGCACCAGGCGCCGGTAGGTGTCACGCTGCATCACCAAGGTTTCGTTCAACGAAGTCATGGCTGGTCCTCAGTCTGGCGCAGGCTGACGGCGTAACCCGGCGCATAAGGGACCGGCAGGAACTGCTCGTGCAATTGGCGGAACGAGGCGCCCGGGTCCAGGTCGGCGAACAACGTCGGGTGAAACCACTTGGCCAATTGCTGGATGGCCACGAACTGATAGGGACTGTTGTAGAACTGATGCCAAATGGCGTGGAACGCCTGGTCGTCCTGGGCCTTGATGCCGGCGTAGGCCGGTCGCTGGGTGTACCACGCCAGTTTTTTCCTGGCTTGGGCCATGTCCGCCCCGGGGCCGACGCCGACCCAATGGCCACCGGGTGCAAAGGCTTCCCAGTTGGCGCTGGTGACCACCACCTGCGCCGGGTTGGCGACCACCACTTGCTCGGCATTCAACTGGCCGAACGTGGTGGGGATGATGCCTTTGGCGATGTTGTCGCCACCGGCCATTTCGACGAACAGGCCGAAATTCTCGTTGCCGAAGCTCAGGCAGCAATCATCGGTGTAACCGCCGATGCGCTCGATGAAGACCTTGGGCCGGGCAGGGTGGCGCGCTTCAATGACGTCGGTGACCCGTCGAATCTGTTGGTTGCGAAAATCGATGAAGGCTTCGGCGCGGGCTTGCTTGCCGAACAGTTGGCCGAACAGGCGCATGGTCGGCTCGGTGTTCTGCATCGGGTTGTTGCGAAAGTCGACGTAGACCACCGGGATGCCCAAGGCGTCGAGCTTCTCGATGTAGCGCGCATCCTCGGTGGCGTGCTGGGCTTCGATATTGAGGATGATTACATCCGGACGCTGGGAGATCGCCTGTTCGATGTCAAAGGTGCCGTCCTCGAACCCGCCGAAGGTCGGGATCTTGGCAATCTCGGGAAACTTGCGCAGGTAGGCACCGTAGGTGTCCGGGTCTGACTGGATCAGGTCCTTGCGCCAACCGACGATGCGTTCGATGGGATTTTGCGTGTCCAGCGCCGCCACCAGATACAACTGGCGACCTTCGCCGAGGATCACCCGCCTGACCGGGAGATGGACCTTGACCTGGCGCCCGAGCAGGTCGGTCACGCTGCCCAGGGCAGGGTCCGCCTCGGCGGCCAGGGCGTTGCGGGGCGTCAGCGAAAGAAACGACACACCGAGCAGCCCGGCGAACAGCAGGGCGGCGAGGGTGTGAGGGCGGCGAAAAACGGTAACCATGGTTCAGGCCTTTACAAAAGCCGGACCGGACAACGGCGCAAGTCGCCGCCCCGGCCCGCAGGTTTCAGAAATCAACGGTGGCGGATAACAACAGCGTGCGCGGTGCGCCTTGGGAGAACGCGCCATAGGACGCGACCCCCGACCAATAGGCGCGGTCAAAGACGTTCTGCACCGTGGCGCGAAATGTCGTGGGGCGTTCGGCAATGCGCGTGGCATAGCGGGCACCGACATCGAAGCGGGTCCAGGCATCCAGTTCCTGGGTGTTGGCCTGGTCGACGTACTGGCTGGCGGTGTAGATCGCACCGCTGGTCAGTGTCAGCCCGTCGATGCCCGGGGTGTCCCACTCGGCCCAGAGGTTGGCCTGGACCTTGGGGACGCCCACCGGTGTATTGCCGCGGTTGGCGGTGACGTTGGTGCGGGTCAGTTCCCCATCGAGTAGCGTCACGCCACCGAGCAGGCGCGTGCCCCGGGCAATCTCGCCGGACAGGTTCAGTTCCACGCCACGGTTGCGTTGCTGGGCCTGGACCGAAAACACCCCGGACGACAATTCGCCGCTGGGTTTCTTGATCTGGAACAGCGCCAGGGTGGCCATGAACCGCTCGTAGTCGACCTTGACCCCGATCTCCTGCTGACGGGAGATGTAGGGTGAAAAAACTTCTTCGGCGTTCGTGGCGGCAGCCGGCGCGATGTCGCCCTTGCTCAGGCCTTCGATGTAGTTGTAGTACAGCGCGACATGGTCCCAAGGCTTGGTGACGATACCGAGCAGTGGGGTGGTCTTGCTTTTGTCGTAGGACGGGGTGGCAACGGTGGTGTTGTAGTTGTCCGACTGGATGTTTTGCCGGCGCAACCCGAGGGTGACCTGCAGGCGCTCATCGAGCACCGACAAGGTGTCGACCAGGGCGACGCCCGACAGCTCGCTTTCTGAGACTTTTGGCGTGGAAGGTTCGGCGATGTTGGGTCTGGGTCGGTCGACCGGGTGATAGATGTTCGAGAGGATGGCGGGGCCGGAAACAATGCCCCGGGACAATTCATCGCGATAACGGCTGACTTGCAGCACCGCGCGGTGGCTGACCGGCCCGGTGTCGAAGCCCAGGCGCGCGCCGGCATCGACGGTGTAGCGTTGGACGTTGAATTTGTAATAACCGGGAACCGATGACGTGTCGCCGGCGGCGTTGATGATGGTCGGGGTCTGGTCGGACATGCGCTCGACCTCGGATTTTCCGCCGCCAGTGTGGGCAAACAGGGTCAGCTGGTCGTTGAGGTCGTACTCGCCACTCAACAACGCCGATTTGTCCCGGGCCCGGGAGCGTCCCCAGTCCTGGCTGACACTGGTGCGGCCGTTGGCGGCGGAGGGAATTTGCACGCCGGGGGCAATCAGGAAAGGGCGGGAGGCGGCGTCGAATTTTTCATCCTGGCTGATCAGGTCCAGGGTCATGCGCAGGCGATCCCCTTGGTAATCCAAGGACATGGCGCCGGTACCGACGTCTCGGGACTGCTTGTCGATGGCCGTGTCACCCTGCTGCAGGCTACCGTTGAGCCTGATTCCGAACCGGCGTTCTTCACCAAAGCGCCGACTGACGTCGAGGTGGCCGCCCAGTTGCGAGTTCGTGGCGTAGCGGCTGGTGAATCGGGTCAGGTCCTCGTCGAGGGCGCGCTTGGGGACCACGTTGATCACTCCGCCCACGGCGCTGTTGGGCGACATGCCATAGAGCAGCGCCGCGGGCCCCTTGACCAGTTCGATGCGCTCGGCGTAATCGGTGAACACCCGGTAATTGGACGCCACGCCATACACACCGTCGAAAGCCAATTCCCCGAGGTTGCCTTCCCCCAGCGGAAAACCGCGGATGAAGAACGAGTCGACGATGCCTCCCGCCTGGCCCGTGGAGCGCACCGAAGCGTCGCGCTCCAGCAAGTCGCCCACGGTGGTCGCCTGTTGATCCCTGATCATCGTCGAGGTGTAGCTGCTGACGCTGAACGGTGCATCCATCACATCGGCGTTGCCCAGCAGGCCGAGGCGTGCGCCGTGGGCGACCTGGCCGTTGGCGTCGGTAGGTGACAGGTCGGTGCTGCGTCTGCCGGCGGCGTCGACGCTGATCTGCGGCAGGGACACCTGGCGCAGCACCAGTGTGTAGCTGCCATCGTCGCGGGCAACCATTTCCACGCCGCTGTCGGCCAGCAGATGGGTGAGTGCTTGCGTTGCCGGATAAGTGCCGGAAAGCCCCGGGCTGACCAGGCCCTCAGTGATCGAGGGCTGGAACGACAAGGCAATGCCGGCGGTCACCGCAAAGCGCGACAGGGCGGGGCCGAGCGGCCCCGGGGCGATGTCATAGGCGCGGGGAGCGATGGCTTCCAGTTGCGCGGGCACGGCGGCGAAGGCGAACGACCCGGTGACCGTGCTCAACGCAAGGCTCAACAGCACACTGCGCATGACGGGCTTGGACGGACGATCCGGACGCAGGGGCCGTGCAACGAGCATGGATGGATGACCCTATGGACGAGGTGAAATGGTTATTCCTTTCTTTGCCAGTTGAGATCAAAAAAAGTATCACCCGAGCAGCAAATAATTTTGTGGGGGTCAGGCCGGGGAGAGCGTCACCCAGTAACCGCTCAAATGACCGGTGACCAGGACCGGGTAGGTTTGCACCAGCATGTTGAGCGTGCGCTGGGTATCGCTGATGGGAAAAGCGCCGGACACCCGCAGCTCGGCAATGGCCGGGTCGCAACGCACGAAGCCCCGGCGGTAGCGCGCCAGTTCGGCGACGAAATCCGCCAGGCGCATCCTGTCGGCCATCAGCATGCCTTGGGTCCAGGCACTGGCATTGCGATCTGTCGGGGTCAACGGGCCGAAGGCCTGGGACGAGAAGTCGGTGCGCTGTCCGGCGTTGGCGATGAGCGGCGCGGCCTGGCGAGCCTCGGCCAACTCAATCCGCACCGCGCCTTCGAGTACCGCCAGATGGGTGCGCGATGGCAGTTGGCGCACGATGAACCGCGTACCCAGGGCTTGCATCCGGCCCTCGCGGGTGCTGACCAGGAACGGTCGGGCCTGGGGTGAGGCATCCGGCGCGGTCTGCACCAAGACTTCCCCTTCGCGCACATGGAGCAGCCGCTGCCGGGTGTCGAACAGCACGTCGATGGCCGTGCCGGTATTGAGGGTGAGGTGAGAGCCGTCGGCCAGGGTCAACTCGTGGCGCTCGCCGATGGCGGTGCGGTAGTCGGCGGACCATTGCTGCGATCGCGCCAGTTTCCAACTGCCCCAACCGACAGGCACTGCTGCCAGCAGCAACGCCAGTTTGCCGAGTGCCGCGCGTCGTTCGGGGCTGCTTGGACGATCCAGTGCCGACATCGCCAACGCGCGTGGCAAGCCGCCGAGCTTGCTTTGCAGCAATTGCGCACGAGACCAGGCCCGACCGCGCTCGGGGCTGCTGGCCCTCCAACATTCCCATTCGGCGCGCTCGGTGTCACTGAGGTCGCTTTCGCTCAAGCGCATCAGCCATTCGGCGGCTTCTTCGAGAACCTTGGGGTCGAGCGGCGGCTCACGGCGACGAGTGAGCATTCATTCCACCAGCATCAAGCACTGCACGAATGCCTGCTTCATGTAGCGCTTGACCGTGATCAGCGAGACGTTCAGCTGTTGGGCGATGTCGTCGTATTTCAGGCCGCCGATCTGCGACAGCAGGAACGCCCGCTTGACCGGCGCCGGGAGGGTGTCGAGCATGGCGTCGATTTCGTGCAGGGTTTCCAGTACCAGAAAGCGCAATTCAGGGGACGGCACTTCCTGGGCCGGCAAATGCGCGAGCGCCTCCAGATAGGCACGTTCCAGGGCCTTGCGCTGATACCAGTTGATGAGAATGCCCTTGGCCACGCAGCTCAGGTAGGCCCGGGGCTGGTCAATGGCCGTGACTTGGGAGGCGAGAATGCGCGTGAAGGTATCTTGCGCCAGGTCCGCCGCATCCATGGCGTTGCCCAGCTTCTTCTTCAGCGTGTTGTACAGCCAGCCGTGATGGCCGGCGTACAGGTCTTCGATCACGCGCAGATGCTGGTCGTTGTTCGCGGGCAGGGTTTCGCTCATGGCTGCGGTTTTTTGCAATTGAGAAGTATTCCCAATGCTAAAGGACAACTTGCTCGCGACGCAAGCGGCATCGATTGGGAGCGAGCCTGCTCGCGATAGCGATGTGTCAGCTTGCGGGGATGTTGATTGTGCCGGCGCCATCGCGAGCAAGCTCGCTCCCACCGTTTTGAGCAAAGCCCTGAACCATCCCTCAGGGGCGCGGAAGGTGCGTCAGCGCGGCCGCCAGCGTGTCGATTTCAGCTTCGGTATTGTAGGCGTGTACGGAGGCGCGGCTGACTTCCAGCAAGTCGCGTTGCTGCATGTCGAGCATCGTCGAGTGGAACGTCGATGTGCTGACGTTGATCCGTTTGGCCTGGCCCGCCAGCCATTGCTGGACCTGGGTCGCGCTGCCGTGGCGGTGGGTGAATGTGACGATGCCGGATTGGAGCGTGCCCTGGTCTTGAAGCGTGATCGCCGGAATCACCGCCAGGCGTTCGCGCAAATGGCTGGCCAGGTGCTGAATGCGCTGCCACATCGGCTCGATGCCTTGGGCCAGTGCGTACTCCACCGCCGCGCCGAGCCCCAGCTTGGCTGCCACGTTGCACTCCCAGTTCTCGAAGCGCTTGGCATCGTCACGCAGGCTGAACGTGTCAGGTGTTTGCAGCGAGGCGGCGTGCAGGTCGAGAAAAGCCGGCTCAAGGTTCCGGCACAGGGCCTTTTCGACATAGAGAAAACCCATGCCCCTGGGGCCGCGCAGGTACTTTCGGCTGGTCGCGGCGAGCATGTGGCAGCCGATGCGTTTCACATCGATCGGCATTTGCCCGACCCCTTGGCAGGCATCGAGCAGAAACAGCACCCCGGCGGCCCGTGCCAGGGCGCCGATCTGTTCGATGGGTTGGACCGGTCCGCCGTTGGTGGCAATCACCGGCAAGGACACCAAGGCGACGCGCTCATCCTCCAACAGCGTCTTGAGGGCCGGCAGCGACACCTGGCCGTGCTCATCGTTGGGAATGATCCGCAGCTCGATACCGCGGAGTTTTTTCAGTTGCAGGTAGGGGATGTAGTTGCCGGCGTATTCGGTGGTGGACGTCAGGACCACATCGCCGGGCCGCAGCGGCAATGAATAGAAGGCCATGTCCCAGGCACGGGTGGCGTTTTCGATCACCGCGATTTCATCGGGCTGGGCGTTGATCAGGCGACCAATGGCGTTATAGACATTGTCCAGCGCCGCGGCCTGTTGCCCGGCGGCCTCGTAACCACCGAGGCGCGCCTCCCGTTGCAGATGGTTGGTCACGGCCTCGATCACCGGTTCAGGCATCAGTGCCGCACCGGCGTTGTTGAAATGGACCAGATGCGCGACACCGGGCGTATCGGCGCGCAGTTGTTCAATGTTCAAAGGGAAACTCCTTGATCAGTCCCCGGGCGGGGCGGGGCTGGCTTGCAAGCTCGCGGGCCAGTACCGCAAGGCGACGATGGGAATCAGTGCCAACACATAGGCCAGGCAAACGAACAGGTAGGTGTACTGCAATCCATAGACCTGGCTGAGCAACCCACCGGCCGAGATGCCCGCGATCGAGGCGAACTGCGCGGTGCCCTGGGCAATGCCCAGCACCTGGCCTTGGCGCGCGCTGTCGGCGGATTTCGAGATCAGCGCCATCAGCACCGGCGTGGTAGCCCCCAGCAGCACCCCCCAGATGAAGTAGACGACGACAAAGACGATGGCATTGCGCGTGACCCCCGCCAGGGCGGTCAGGGCGATGCAACCGAGCACGACGTAGATGATGCGGTGCAAGGTGTCCTGCTGGGTACGGTGTTCGAAATAGCGCGACCAGGTCGTGGCCGAGAGGATGAAACCCAACGCCAGCAAGCCGTAGCATAGGCCGACCACCGAGTTGCTGACGTCGAATACCGAGCTCACATACAAGGAGAATGAGGTCTGTGGCAGCATCCTTGCCAACAGCAGGATGCCCATGACCCACAGCAATGACAGCAATGGCGTTCCTTGCCAGACGCTGTCGGTACGGCTCGCGGTCGTCGGGGCCTGGATGGTCGCGGTTTTTTTCACCGGTGGCACGTCCGGCAAGGTCACGGCGGCCACCACCGTGCATACCGCGCACAAGGCCGAGGCGATGATGTTGATCCAGAAGAAAGTGGCGTAGTCGAGGATCAGGCCCCCGACCACCGCGCCGAGCAATGAGCCGACGTTGGTGGATATTTGCAGGATCGCGAACAGCCGCGCCCGTCGCGAGGGGGCCTCGATGCTAACGCCATAGGCCTGGGCCGGGGCGATGTACCCGGCAAAGGCGCCCTGCAGGAAGCGCAGCACCAGGATGAGCCAGATGTCGTTGCACAGCGCCAGCCCGAGCTGCGTCAATGACAGGCCCGCCAGGGCGCGGATCATCATCAACTTATGACCGTAGCGATCACCGATACGACCCCAGAAGGCGCTGGTCAGAATGATGCCCAGCATCGGCCCGACATACACGGCGATGCTGGCGAAGCTGAAGACCGACTCCGAGGACGTCAGCCCGCGCAGGTGGACCGGCCAGAACGGCCCGCTCATTTCCATCGCGCCCATGGAGATGAGCTGGATCGCGAATAGAAGGTAAATCAGGAACCTGATGTTCGAACCCTGGATGGCACCTGCGTGGGACATGACTCAGCCTCGGTGGTTAAACGCTCGCAAGCGGGTTGGTCAGCGTGTGCTGTAAACGATAGTTGGAGTACTGCAACAGGTGCATGCGCAACAACGACCGGGTCGGCCACGGGTCCTGGATGAACGCCTGGCGTTCAGCCTCCCACAATGGTGCGGCGACACGCTCGCGTACGGCTTCGAACGCCGCCTCGGTTTCCTCGCGCAGTACCCTCCACAGTCGCGTGTCGTCCAACCCGTATTCCCGTGTCAGCCACAAGGCGACCTCGTGCAAGTGAGTGAGGAACGCCGCGTCGAGCACGAACATTCGCACCGGTTCGATATCTTCCACGAACACGGTCGGCAAGATGCCCGGCTGCACATGAGGTTGCAAGGTGTACCCGCGTTCTTCCAGCAGGGGCGCGTAGGTCCTGCCGTCGCCGAAATCGCGGATCAGCAGGCTACGCGCTTTGCCGTCGGGGGCAAACAGCACCATGGTGTTTTGCTGATGGGCTTCAAGGCCGATGCCGTACATCAGGTAGATCGCGACCACTGGACGGGTGACCACGGCGGCGTACTGCCGGAACCAGTCTTCAACGCCCTGGGCATCGGCCCGAATCCCATCGCGCTCGATCAGGTCGGTAAACAGCGGGCGGCCGCCAGGCAGGCGGGTGAACAACGAGGCCACGGTGATGGGCAGGCAATCGTCGTTGCGTTCGAAAGCCGCCCGGCTGGCGCGATAGACCACTGACAGGTGTCGTCCGGGGGCATCGTCCTGGGTGATCGCGTTGCGGTACCGTACGCCGATCTCTTCCGGGAAGATTTCCAGGCGCTGGTCGAAGCCGTTTTCGGCGGCGAGGATTTTCGTGATCACCGTGCTGATCCGCGGGCCCATGTGGATCGACTTGGCTTGCAGGCTGCGCAGCTCGCTGGTCATCCACACGGCGATGGGCAACTTGATCAGCGGCGCGGTCTCGTCCAGCACCGGCATCATGGTTCGATAGGACATGGTCGGCAGCGTCTGGAGGTCGGGGCCCTCGGTGATCAGGATGCCGGCTTCGATTTCCGCGGCAAAGGTCTTGAGCACGTAGGCCTGGAGATGCCAGGCATGGATGGGCAGCGGCAGCCATTGGTTTTCGTCCAGGCCCTTGGCATTGAGGGCGGCGGTCCATTGCGCCCATTGCGCCGGGAAGTTGCTGGCGAACCATCGGTGGTAGCTGGTGACATGGGGCATGCTCTCACTTTTGGCCATGTCGGCGCGCAATGCGGCAATGCGCAGGGGGACCTGGGTGTTGAACTCGGGGGACAGTTGTTCGACTTCCGCATCGCTGAGGCCTGGACGGGATTTCCAGGTCGGATAATACGGATGGCCTTCAAGCGACCCCCATTGGTCCAACAGGATCGCGGCGTCCTTGGTGCTGGTGTATCGGCGCAAGTAGTCGGTCAGGCTGGCGAGCCCGTGGCTTTCGGCGGCTTGGGCCAGGCGCGCGTTCCATTGCTGGCGATGCTGGCGGGCGTTGGCATCGTTCATCAGGCTGTTTTCCATGTCCGACTTGAGGCCGGCCACGCCTTCGTCGCTGGGTTCGAAGTCGAAGCTGTCGCGCAGCACGTCCAGCAAGTCCTGATGGCTGTGAATGACTTGGCGTACGCCTTCGTCGGTCAGCAGGACCACGTCGCCGTCACTGATCAAGGTGTCGGCGGGGGCCAGGGTAATCTGCGAGAAAAACAGCTGGGCCCGGGCATTTTTCAACGGGTAGGTCGCCTCGCTGCCGTCCGCGGAAAAGCTCAGGGCTGAACGGTCCAGAATGTTCTCGGCAAACAGGCAGCGAACCAAGCGTCGCATGGCGTTTTTGCGTGAGTAAGTGACCAGTGTCTTGAAGTCATCCATATCGGTATCTGCTCGTCGATGAATAAGAAGAGGGTGAAGCCCGGTTCAGGCCGAGCGCGGCCAGTGGGTCGGGAAGTAGTCCAGCGCCGAGTCGCGCAAGCCTTCCATGTAGGCGATGCTCCACTGCAGGACTTCCTCGATGTAGGGGACTTTCAGTTCGAAACGCTTGGCCATTTCCACCAGCAGGACCAGGCCATAGGCGACGTCTTCATTGAAGGCTCGGCTCTGGCGTTCGATCACATAGCCGGGGCGGTTGCCGTCGGCCGGCACCATGGGCGCCAGGATGTCGTTGTAGGCCCGGTTGGTGCGCAGGATCGAAAGCATGCTGCTGCGGTCGCGGATCTGCTCGCCGTAGGCCTCGACGATCTCCTGTTTCAAGGACTTGACCGAGGACAGGTCCACGCCCATGCGCTGGCTGATGACTGCGCACAGGTTCTGGCTTTCTTCATCCATGCGTTCAAGGAAATAGGCGCCCAGTTCCGGACACTCGGTCCACCAGCACAGGCGTTGCGGGAAGATCTTGCGGTGCCACTGGCCGTAAGGGCCGATCAAGCCGTAGATCACCGAGCTGTGCATGATCGGATTGCCCGGGGTCAGGGTGATCTCCAGGAAATGGTCGAGCAGGGTCACGCAAGGGCCGTACAGCCTGCTGAGCATTTGCTGGAGCTGCTGGCGCGACGCTTGGGTTTCCCGGGCGTGGGTGGCGACATACAACTGGCTTTTGCCGCCGCCCATCTTCACCGAGCCTCCGGGTTTCAGGTCGAACGCCGTGTGCGGGACGTCCTTCATGCCCCAGATCACCAGGTTCGGTTTATCCGCCAGTGTGGCTTGGGCCAGCCAGTCGAAACCGCAGAAGCCTGGAATGGCACCGACGTACACCGGCTTGGTCGTGCTCAGGTACGGTGCGATGTCCTGCAGGACCTGCGGCCGGGCATGGGCCGGCACTGTGATGATGACGATGTCGGCGTCTTCGACGGCGACTTTTGCCTCGGTGGTCACCCGGTCCGGCCGCGCGCTCAGCGTCGAACCATCGGGCATCAACGCCTGCATGGGGGTTTGGCGGGCGTGGAGGTCGACGATGTCCTGATTGCTGGTGAGCAGCGACACCTGGACATCAGGCAATTGCTTGAACAGGACGGCATTGAGATGGCCGGTTCTGCCACCGCCGCAAATGGCGACTTTCAGCACGTTCATGAAGAGGCGTTCCTGTGTGGGTGGAGGGTCATGCGACACTCAATTGCAGCGGCGCAGAACTGGATTCCAGCCACTGGGTCTTGCCCAGCCAGCCGTCCAGTTGCACGGCGACGCCTGGGTCGAGCAAGTCGCGCTCTTGCAGCCATCGATCGTCGAACACGGTGTGCAGGTACTTCTCGCCGCCGTCGGCGATCGGGACCACGACATTGCCGGTCAGCACACCTTTGTGAATGAATTCCAGGGCCTTGAAAATCGCCCCGCCGGTAGAGCCGCCCACCAGCAGCCCCAGGTTGCGAGCGATATAACGGGCGGTTTCGAAGGCTTGGGAATCGGTGACCTGGACGCCCAGGTCGATGCAGCTGTAGTCGAGCACCAGGCCCACGGTGTCGCCGGCCGGGGTACCGGTGCCGGATTGATAGTACGGGTAGCCGGGATGACCGAAGACAATGGAGCCGGCGGGTTCCACGGCGACGGTCACGGTGTCGGGGTTGTGCAGTTTCAGCCCGCGGGCGATGCCGGTCATCGAGCCGCCGGTGCCGACACAACCGACGTAGGCGCCGACCTTGCCTTCCACCTGGGCAATGGTTTCGCGCACGAAGTCGCTGTAGCCGCCGGCATTGGCGGCGTTGTCCGACTGGTTCATGAACACCGCGCCCGGGATCTGTTGCGCGAGTTCGGCAGCCATCCGTTGGCGCTCGACTACCGCGACTTCATCCTCGCGATAGTGGCCTGCCACAAATCGAACGTCGGCGCCCAGCGCTTTCATGACGGCGATCTTGTCCTGGGCGGCGTGGTGGTCGACCACGGCGATAAAATGCAGGCCGAATTCGACAGCGGCCATGGCCAGGCCGATGCCGGTGTTGCCGGAAGAGGACTCCACGACCACGCCGCCGGGCTTCAAGCGTCCGGACTTGAGCGCGGCCAGCACCATGTTCCGCGCCATGCGGTCCTTGATGCTGCCGCCGGGGTTGTTCTTTTCAATCTTGAGCAACAGCCTGGCATGAGTGTCGGGTATATCAATGCCCAGCATGGGGGTATTACCGATCAGATCGGAAACTTTATTAAGTATCATGTGAAGTACTCCCTTTAGCAGTCAGGTGAAAACGCGTAGTGGCCTTGTGTACAACAAGTTGCCATTAATCGACGGGGTAGGGGGTGGCGATGGAATTCGTTTTCCAGCAAATCCATCTGATAACCGGCGGTATTGGCGTAGATCAATAAGTCGCCGGGCTGGGGTAAATATTCGAAGTTGATAAGGCGGTAACTGATGACGTCATCATCCAGGCAACTATGGCCGGCGATGTATGCCTGAGTCGGGTTATGGGGCGATTGCGATGCGCTTATCAAGATGGGATCGACCAGATATTCAGACGCGAACCAGGTTTCACACGCGCTGAAACTACTGCCCTCGACGAAGATCACGGTTTTATTGTCGGCCAGCTTTTTGGTGCGGGTCACTCGAAATACCGAGAGGGCGGCTTGATCCACCAGGCTACGACCAGGCTGCAACGATAAAGTGATATTGCGCGACTTTAAGTAATTCGCTATGGAATGATCGGATGAATGATCGGATTCCAGGAAAAGTTCCAACCACTGGCTGGCCGTCAAAGTGCCGCCATAGGGATAAAACGACTCGGGCACCGAATGGTTATAGTAATGACCGGGTTTATTGTTGTTCCGCAGAAAACTGTTATAGATCTCGGGATCGACATAACGAATAGGCAGCCCTCCACCCATGTCGATCATGCTGGGATTCAAGCCCATCTCGTGCGCCGCCTCGACAAAGGCGGTCACCTCACGGAAGGCCTGTACGCGGGTTTCGTACCCGTAGCCGCCCAGATGGAAATGGAAGCCTTCGAAATGAAAATATTCGCCCTCTTCGGTCAATTGTCGCAGGCACTCCAGCAAGTCATGGGTGCCCATTCCGAAGCGGCTCGCCAGGCAGCTCTGCGGCCGGTAACGCAGTAAAACCCTGGCCTGTAGGGGAGGGCGCGTGGTTTTTACCAGCGTTTTGAGATGAGCGAATTCTTCCAGTGAATCCACACAAATCAGTGAACCGGCCTCCACCAGTGCCCGGTGGAAAACAGTCGTTTTGGCCGGCCCCGTTGCGCACAAAAGCGCTCCCGCCGTGCCGGCGCGCCGGGCTGCGTTCAGTTCGTGAATGCTCGAGACATCGACGCCGATGCCCAAATCCTCTGCCGCGCGAAGCAGGCATTGGGACTTGTTGGCTTTGGCGCCATAGAAGATGAGGTGATTCACGTCGTATTTCTTCAATACGCTCTGCAGCGCCGCCGTATTGGCTTTAAATGCGTGGGGCCACATCAGGTTGAGGGGCGATCCATGTTGTGAAACAAGTTCTATAAGTCTTTGTGAATGATCATGAATGAATTGTCCGATCGCCGGGTCGAGTAGGGGCGTCAATAGTGTGGGTTGGTGCACTTTGGTTCGATTGTTGGACAGTGGCGTAGAAACGTTAGGCATAGTTAACCCCTGGCGTCGAACATGCCATTTTTCATAGTTCGACAACCGCTGTTGTCGAGACAGATGTAAATTTTCAGGCGTAAGAAAATTTCAGTGTTTGGCGGTGTAAACCAAACCAAGCCTGACGATAAATTCATCAGGCCGGACGTAATAGATATTTCACGAAATACGGCATAAGAAACCCATTCCCTAAGGTTTGTCCGAAGAGCGGAATAGCCGCCATCGACGGATGGCGGGTCCGTGTTAAACAGCCAATGACTGGCATTCAAATGACATCATTGCTATGCACTTCCTGTGATGACGAAAACTTCCTTTGAAGAGTGGCTTGCATCAGCTCGATGGCGAGAACCATATTGCTAACGCGAACGATTATCAAGTAAGGTTTTCAAAAATTTTAAATAATTACTCGCTGAACGAGCGTGCATAAACGCTTGTTTGCAGGTGCTTGTAAGCGTTCTTGCGCAGTTGAAGAAATACCTTAATGCCTTGATGGAAAAGGAATTAAGGAGCGCTGGAACAGGCCACAGCCGAGACCGGGATTTCCCTGCCTGAGGTACATGAAATTTTCGCTGATCACCATTGACGCACCCCCAGGAGAGCTCCATGACAACTGAACGTCCCCATACCGTCGCCACGCTTCCCATCAGCTACCTGTTCGTTCCCGGCAACCGCCCCGAACGGTTCGCCAAGGCGGTCGACGCGACGCCAGATGCGATCATTCTCGACCTCGAGGATGCCGTTCATCCCGACAGCAAAGCCGCGGCCCGAGCGGCCATTTGGGCTTGGCAGGAAAGCGTGCCGAGTGTTGCTTGCCAGCGTTACATCCGCCTGAACAGCGTTGACAGCACCTTCCTGCGCCAAGACCTGACATGGCTAGGAGACATGCGCTATCCCGAGCGTTGCGCGGGGATTTTCTTGCCTAAGGCGCAGTACGGCGAGGCCTTGTGCCAAGTGGTCGAGCAGTTGCTGTCGTGGCAGCCCGAGTTGCAGATCGTCGCCATCATCGAGACGGCCAAGGGCTTGCAGCAGGTCGAGGCGATTGCCGGCATTGCCGGGCTGTCGCGCCTGGCGTTCGGTTCGCTGGATTTTTCCCTCGACATCAACTGCAGCCAGGTGCCCGAGGCGTTTCTGTTCGCCCGCAATCGGATCGTGCTGGCATCGCGCACGGCCGGTTTGCCTGCGCCGATCGATGGTGTGACACCGGCCATCAGCGACCTGGCGATGGTCAATCACGATGCGCATTACGCAAGGTCCCTGGGCTTTGGCGCCAAGCTGTGTATCCATCCCGTGCAGTTGAACACCGTCCAGCGGGCCTTCCTGCCCAATGCAGGTCAACTGGCCTGGGCCGACCGCGTGATGCGTGCCGTGGCCAGCGGCTCCCATGCGGTGCAGGTGGACGGCGAGATGGTGGATCTGCCGCTCATCGAACATGCCCAGCGTTTGCTGGATGTGGCCAGCCTCTACGCGGTGCCCGCCAAGGCGGACGCTTGCTGAACCCGCTGCCGGCCAGGAGATTCGCCATGGAATACCAGGGTTATCAAATTGCGCTACGACCGCTGTGCGAAGTGCTGCAATCGGAGCAGGTCGATCCGGCCAATGTGCAATGGCTGCGGGAGTCGATCGTCCGTGCCGGGCATTGGCTGGAACCGATCATCGTCGAGCGTTCGCGAGGCATCGTGATGGACGGCAATCATCGCTTCAATGCGGCGCTGCAATTGGGCTTGAAGCGGGTCCCGTGCATCCAGCTCGACTACGCGGATCCGCGGGTGTGTGTGCGGCATTGGCAGACCGGCAAGGCGTTCGAGGTGGCGCGGATTTTCAGCACCATCGCCCGGGGCGAGCTGTTCCCCTACAAGACCACGCGGCACGCGTTCGACCCGGCCCTGCCCGTTGTCGCGATACCGCTGGAACGCCTGTATGCCTGAGGGATCCGGTGCAGTCTGAAAAAATAATCCCAGGGAGGTGATACTTTTCCGCAGGTCGACTGGCAATAGGAGTGATTACCATTTTCTCTCGTTGGAAAGGATCCTTAAGCCATGTCTGTTGCACGTCGACCTTGTGGTGAGTCTGCGTTATCCCTCGCGATTCGGAGCGCCACGCTGAGTTTCATTCTGGTCGCAGGAAGCGCCACCGCCTGGGCGGCAACCCCCGAACAGGCGCCTGCCGCCGATAAAACCCTGGACGTCTCCAAGGACAACGGGCAAGGCTTGACCCTTGACGCCACCACCATCAGCGGCACCCACAACGACCCAGGCGCACTGCCGCCGGCGCTGGCCGGCGGTCAGGTGGCGCGTGGTGCACGCCTGGGGATGATGGGCAACAAGGACGTGATGGACACACCGTTCAGCGTGACCAGCTACACCGAAAAGACCCTGGCCGACCTGCAAACCGTGACCGTGGCCGACGCCCTGCAACGAGATCCTTCGGTGCGCTCGACTGGGCAGGTGGGCGGCATCGTCGATTCGTTTTTCATCCGTGGTTTTCCCATCGGCGAGGGCAACCTCGGCGAGTTGGCCTACGACGGCGTATACGGCGTGGCACCCAACTACCGGGTGTTCACCGACTACGCCGAACGGGTCGAAGTGCTCAAGGGGCCGGGTGCACTGATGTACGGTATTTCTCCAAACAGCGGGGTGGGCGGGGTGATCAATATCGTTCCCAAGCGTCCGTTGGACGAAGACCTGACGCGCTTTACCGGCAGCTACGCGTCCGATTCCCAAGTGGGCGGGCATCTGGATGTCAGCCGTCGATTCGGCTCGGAAAACCAGTTTGGCGTGCGCTTCAACGGCAGCCTCGAGGGGGGCGACACGGCCATCGACGACCAGGAACGCGAACTCGACATCGGTGCTATCGCCCTGGATTATCGGGGCGAGCGTTTGCGCTTGAATCTCGACTTCATCAGCCAGAAAGAGAGCTTTGACGGCGCCTCGCGACCCTTCACCGTCGCGCCTGGCGTTGAAATCCCATCGGCCCCCAACGGTCGTACCAATGCGTCACAGAAATGGGGCTGGTCCGACACCAAGGAGCAGTCGGCCTTGTTGGGTGGCGAATACGACCTGACGGACGCGGTCACGGTGTTTGCCCACGCAGGTGGTGGTCGCTCGGACGTCAAGCGGATGTCCGACCAAGTACCAAGAATCCTCAACAACGCCGGCGATATCAGCAACACGCCGGGGTATTACAAATTCAACGTAGACCGTTCGACAGCCGATGTGGGGGTTCGTGGGGTGTTCGACACCGGCCCTGTCAGCCACACGACCACGCTGATGGCGACGACTTACCAGGATGAACTGTCCCGGGGGATCAACAACGGGCCGGAGGTCCGCTCGAATATCTATCACCCGGTGGACGTGCCCAAGCCGGCCATCAATGCGCCCAAGGTGCTGCGGGTTTCCGAGTCGCAGCTGTCCGGCTTCGCCTTGACCGACACCTTGTCGGTACTGGATGACCGCCTTCAACTGACCCTGGGGCTGCGTCGGCAAAATATCGAGTCGCGCAACTACAATGCCAGCGGCTCGGTCAGTTCCCGTTATGACGACAGCGCCACGACCCCGATGGTCGGCATGGTGGTCAAGCCCTGGGAGGATGTGTCGCTCTACTACAACTATGTCGAGGGGCTGAGTAAAGGTGACGTCGCGCCAGGCAACGCGAGCAATGCCGGCGAAACGTTTGCACCTTATGAATCCAAGCAGCATGAGATAGGGGTCAAGTACGAGCATGGCACGTTCATGACCACCCTGGCGCTGTTTCAGATCGAGAAGCCCAGTGGCGAAATCGGTGCGAACAATGTTTTCTCTGTACAGGCTGAGCAGCGCAACCGTGGCGTGGAGCTGAGCGTGTTCGGCGAAGTGGCCCCCGGTACACGCTTGATGGGTGGCGTGACACTGCTCGACGGTGAGCTGACGGATTCAGCCACAGCGGCCAACCGTGGCAATAAGCCGGTGGGCGTGCCAGACGTACAAGCCAACCTGTGGGCCGAATGGGACACCCCGTGGGTGGAAGGCTTTACCCTCACCAGTGGCGCGATCTACACCAGCAGCCAATACGTGAACCAGGCCAACACCCAGGAGCTGGATGCCTGGACCCGTTTCGATGCGGGCGCTCGCTACGCCACCAAGATCGAAGGTCGACCGACGACTTTCCGAGCCACGGTTCAGAACGTCTTTGATCGCGAGTACTGGTCGGGGGTTGCCTCGTACGATGCCTTCTCCCCAGGTTCTCCGCGCACATTGCAATTGTCGGCCACGGTGGATTTCTGAGGCATGGCGAGGGGTGGCTCTAGCACAGGGTCACCCCTCTCACTTTTCTTTCCCGATCTCTTCTATATAAGGTAATGCTGTTCACTTAAGAAAAACGATGAGCCTGTGGCCAGACCAACCTTAAGCGAACAGCATTATTGGCCTTTGGCAGGCAGCCCCATCTTCGCCAGCGTCAGCGTTTCATCGGCGCGTCCCCAGCCACCGTCTGCCACCTCTTCGACCAGGACCATGGTGAATGGACGGACCCCTTCGCCGAAGTATTCGACGAACATTTCCGTGGTGCGATGGATGATCTCTTCCTTGCGGGCGTGGTCCAGGATTCCTTCGGGGAATTTGTAGTTGGCAAATGGCATGGATCGACTCCGTAGGTGTGAAAGATTCGCCAGGGGCGATGGCCCCTGGCGCGCATCTTTCTCCTTTACGCCTGTGGAATAAACCCTTCTGGATTGGCATCTCAATTCAACGTACGTGAACAATCGGCCGCTTGGACTCAGTGCGAATGACGCGGCTCGCCACTGCGGGCGATCACGCGCAGATGCAGCGTCGCAGGCTCCAGGCAGCCCCCGGTGGACAATTGCCCGACCAGTTGCCGGTACAGTTCCTGCCAAGGTGTTTGCGACGGTGGGATGTTCGGTGTCCATTCGAGTCGGCGCCGGGCCATCTCTTCGTCGTCGATCAGCAGGTTCACGGTGCGTGTATTCAGGTCCACTTTCAGCCGGTCGTTGGTTTGCAGCAACGCCAGGCCGCCGCCCACGGCGGCTTCAGGAGACATGTTGAGGATCGATGGGCTCGCCGAGGTGCCGCTCTGGCGACCGTCGCCCAGGCAGGGCAGGGAGTCGATGCCTTGTTTGATCAGCGCGGCCGGTGGCGCCATGTTCACCACCTCGGCACTGCCGGGGTAGCCCACGGTGCCGACACCGCGAATGACGAGGATGCAGCGCTCGTCGATGTCCAGCGCCGGGTCGTCGATGCGGGCGTGGTAATCCTCCGGTCCTTCGAACACGATGGCCCGGGCTTCGAAACTGTTCTCGGCACCGGGCTCGGACAGGTAGGTCTTGCGAAACGCTTCGCCCACCACCGACATCTTCATGATCGCGCTGTCGAAGAAATTGCCGCTGAGCACGATGAAGCCGGCACGGTGCTTGAGCGGGGTATCGAAGGGATAGATCACGTCGGCGTTGCTGGTCAGGCTGCTGCTGACGATTTCGCCGATGGTCCTGCCGCTGACCGTGGCGCAGTCTTCGTGCAGGCGCCCGGCTTTTTGCAGTTCGTGCATGACCGAGGGCACACCGCCGGCCCGATGGAAACCTTCACCCAGGTATTTGCCCGCGGGCATGCAATTGACCAGCAGCGGCACGTCCTCGCCAATCCGTTGCCAGTCATCCAGGCTCAGTTCGACGCCCATGTGCCGAGCGATGGCGATCAGGTGCGGCGGGCAGTTACTCGAAGCACCCAGGGCCGAGGCGACGGCGATGGCGTTCTCGAAGGCCTGGCGGGTCATGATCTGTGACGGACGAATGTCTTGCAGCACCAACTCGCAGATGCGCTTGCCGGTGGCATAGGCCATTTGCCCGCGCTCGCGATAGGGCGCCGGAATGCTCGCGCAACCGGGCAGCGACATGCCCAAGGCTTCGGCCAGGGCGTTCATCGACAAGGCGGTGCCCATGGTGTTGCAGTGACCCACCGATGGCGATGCCGCGGTGGTCATTTCCATGAAGCCTTCGTAATCGATCTCGCCGGCGGCCATCAGGTTGCGCGCATGCCAGAGCACGGTGCCCGAGCCGATCAGCTCGCCTTTGTGATGGCCGTCGAGCATCGGCCCGCCGGACAAGACAATGGCGGGCAAGTCGGTGGTCGCCGCCGCCATCAGGCAGGCGGGCGTGGTCTTGTCGCAACCGGTGGTGAGCACCACGCCGTCCAACGGGTAGCCGTGGAGGATTTCCACCAGGCCCAGGTAGGCCAGGTTGCGGTCCAGGGCAGCGGTGGGCCGACGCGACTGTTCGGCGATCGGGTGCACCGGGAATTCCATGGGGATGCCACCGGCGTCACGGATGCCGGCCTTGACCCGTTGGGCCAGTTCCAGGTGATGACGGTTGCAGGGGGTCAGGTCGCTGCCGGTCTGGGCGATGCCGATGATCGGGCGTCCCGATTGCAGCTCTTCGCGGGTCATGCCGTAGTTCATGTAGCGTTCGACATACAGGGCGGTCATGTCCGCGTGAGCCGGGTCATTGAACCATTGCTCGCTGCGCAGGCGGCGTTTAGGCGTGTCACTCATGATTCATGTCTCTCTTGTAATTGGATGAATCGATCACGGTCGTAGCGTCAGCGGCCCAGCAGTCCGCGGGCGGCGAGGTTGCGCAACAAGGCGCTGACGCCAAAGGTCCAGGGGGCGGCGTCGCAGCTGTGGGTCACTTGGTTATGCAGGCTGCCGAGCAATGGGCTGCTGATGCTGACCCGGTCCCCGCGTTTGTGGGTGAAACCGCTGCCGGGATGGTCGCGGTCTTCGGTGGGGGCGAACAGGGTACCGAGAAACAGTACAAAACCATCTGGATATTGGTGGTTGGCGTTGAGTGTCTGGCTTGCCAGGTCCTGCGGGTCACGGCTGATCTGGCTCATGGAACTCGCACCGTGCAGGCGGTAGCCATCTTCGCCTTGCACCTGGAGGTCGACCACGCAGGCGCGTACGTCATCCAGGCTGAAGTGCTCGTCGAACAGGCGAATGAACGGCCCGATGGCGCAGGACGCATTGTTGTCCTTGGCCTTGCTCAGCAACAGCGCGCTGCGACCTTCGATGTCTCGCAGGTTGACGTCATTGCCCAGGGTGGCGCCGTGGATCTGGCCACGGCTGTTTACTGCCAGCACCACTTCCGGTTCCGGGTTGTTCCATTGCGATATCGGATGAATGCCAATTTGGCTGCCGCTGCCCACGGCGGCCAGGACCGGTGCTTTGGTGAAGATCTCCGCATCGGGGCCGATGCCAACTTCCAGGTACTGCGACCACATGCCCTGGTCGATGAGCAAGGCTTTCAGGCGCATGGCTTGCTCGGAACCCGGCACGATCGCCCGCAGGTTATCGCCAATCACACTGTGCACGGTGACGCGTACCGCCTCGGCCCTTGCCGCGTCGCCGCCTGCCTGTTCCTCGATCACCCGCTCGATCATGCTGGCGGCGAAGGTCACACCGGCGGCCTTGATCACTTGCAAGTCCAGCGGCGGCAACAGAAACGGCTTGGCCGGGTCGGCATGAATGCCGGTGTTGGCCAGCAGCGCTTCGACGCTGGCGATGAAAGTGCCGGGCGTTTGCCTGACCGCCGCCAACGGTGAGGACGTTTCCAGCAAATCGCTCAAGGTCGCGAAACGATCCGACAGGTCGAACACCCCATCACTGCGCAGCACGACGGGTGAAGGCCCGGCGACACGGCCAGGCACCCAGGCACGACCGATGAGGGTGCCGGCGACGCCATCGACGGGCAGGGTGTTCTCGGGAGTAAGCATCAGCGACATGGGCAGTTTTCCTGGTTCGTAAAGCTTTCAAGCTAGGGCGCGCGGTTGATGAACTCCAATGAGATATATTCAGTATCTGATAACGTCCGGTTATTGCATCGCCGAGGATTGCCCATGTCCGATCTGTCTTTTTCCAGCTTCTGCGGCTGGCTCAAATTCCGTCATCTGTTGTTGATCGATACCTTGGGGCGCACCTGCAACATGCATTTGGCGGCCGAGCAGATGAACCTCAGCCAGCCCGCCGTGAGCAAGATGCTCAAGGAAATCGAAAGCCTGCTCGGCTTCGCTCTGTTCGAGCGCCGCCCCCGGAGCATGCCGCCCACCGCATTGGGCGAACATGTGCTGCGTTACGCGCAGATCGCCTTGAACGATGCCCGTTCGTTCGTCGAGCAAATCAGCAGCCTGCGCGAAGGCGGTCATGGCTACCTCAAGGTCGGCGGTATCTTTGCCGCCACGGCAGTGGCCTTGCCCGAGGCGATTCTGCAGATCAAGCAACGCTGGCCCTTGCTGTCCATCGAGGTGGTGGAGCAGACCAGCAACCATTTGATGAAGATGCTTGAAGAGAAAAAACTCGACCTGGCGGTAGCCCGGTTTACCGAGCAAAGCCAGCAACAGCGCTACGACTTCCAACCCCTGGCCCCGGAACCGTTCTGCATCGTGGTCAATGACCGCCATCCCCTGGCGAACGCCGGGCCGACTTCCCTGCAGCAACTGGTGGACCTGCCGTGGATTCTCTACCCGGTCGGCACGCCGATCCGTGCGCGCATGGAACTGGCCTTCGCCGAGGCCGGGGTGGGGATGCCGCGCAATACCATCGACACCATTTCCATGCAGACCTTTCTCCAGGTGCTTCAACGCGGGCCCATGATCGGCATGCTGCCCAATGCCATGGTCGATCCGTTGCTTGAAAGCGGCCAGCTCAAGACCCTCGATACCCCGCTGCACCTGGTGCCGCAGGACTACGGCATCCTCACGCGAAAGGATGAACCGCTGGTAGGTGCGGCGCTGGAGTTCGCCGAGATTCTCAAGGACAACGCCCGTCTGAGCGGTTGAATGTGCCGCCGCCATCGCGAGCAAGCTCGCTCCCACAGTTGTTTGGTGTTGACTGAAAGATTCGCCACACTCCCGCCCCTGTGGGAGCGAGCATGCTCGCGATGGCGGCGGATCAGCTTGCACTGAACCCTGTGGCGAGGGAGCTTGCTCCCGCTGGGCTACGCAGTAACCCGTTTGCCAAACCCAAGTCTCGATAACAATACGTTATCGACTAATCCAAAAATGCCATTGGGAAGAATCGATCCCCGACAGTAGAGTCCTCGTTCAATCGCCGGATGAGTCAATCATTCGACGTGACCCAATAAAAACAATCAGGGGTTACCTCATGCAAACCATCTCCGAGCCGTTGCCCGCCCAGGCCGCTTGCGAACCGGATTTCGAAGACCGGACCTACCGCAAGGTGATCTGGCGGATCCTGCCCGTGTTGCTGTTGTGCTACATGGCAGCGTACCTCGATCGGGTGAACATCGGGTTCGCCAAGCTCGACATGCTCAACGAGCTGCAATTCAGCAACACCGTGTATGCCTTGGGCGCCAGTATGTTTTTCTGGGGCTATTTCCTCTTCGAAGTGCCCAGCAACCTGTTGCTGCATCGCTTTGGCGCACGGTTCTGGATCGCCCGGATCATGCTCAGTTGGGCGGTGATTTCCATGGCCGTGGCCTACACCGTGCCGCTGGCGGCGTTCTTCCACATCGAATCGAGCACGATGTTCTATGTGCTGCGCTTCCTGTTGGGCATCTGCGAAGCGGGCTTTTTCCCTGGCGTGATCCTCTATCTCAACTACTGGTTTCCGACCCACCGGCAGAGCCGGGTGATGTCCGGGTTCCTGCTGGCGCTGCCCGTCAGCCTGACCCTGGGCGGCATACTCTCCGGCTGGCTGATGAACAGCATGCAAGGGGTGCATGGCCTGTCTGGTTGGCAATGGATGCTGCTCATCGAAGGCATTCCGTCGATCATCATGGCGTTCGTGGTGATCGTCTGCCTGGCCGATAACATCGACAAAGCCAAATGGCTGACGGTCGCGGAAAAAGCCCTGCTCAAGGCCAATCTGCAAACCGACAACCAGGGCAAGGCCACGCGCTTGAGCGAAGTGTTCTTCAACCCGCGGGTGTGGTTGCTGGTATTGATCCTGCTGACCTTCAATACCGGTTTCTATGGCCTGGCGTTCTGGATGCCTTCGATCATCAAGAGCACCGGCATCACCAACAGCTTGCACATCGGTTTGCTCACCGCCATCCCTTATTCGGTGGCGGTGGTGGCGATGCTGCTCAACGCCCGGCACTCCAACCGCACCGGTGAGCGGCGCTTGCATGCGGCGATCCCGGCATTCATTGGCGGCGTCGGCCTGATCCTCAGTGCCTTCTTCGCTGACAACCTGGTGTTGTCCGTGCTCTTTCTCAGCGTCTCCGCTTCGGGGATCCTCAGCCTGATGCCGATTTTCTGGACCCTGCCAGGCACCGTGCTGTCGGGGGTCGCCGCGGCAGCCGGCATCGGCATGATCAATGCCATCGGCAACCTGTCGGGCTTCACCGGCTCGATGATCACCGCCGTGGCCGAAACCCTCACGGGTAACATCAACAACGGCACTTATGTACTGGCCTTGTGTCTTTTGGTCAGCGGCGGGCTGATCCTGGCCATCCCCGCTTCGATGCTCGGCAGGACCCCCAAGCACGCCACCACGTCAGCGCAACTGGAGACCGCATGAACCTGCAGAACAAGCGCGTTCTGGTAACGGCAGCGGGGCAGGGCATTGGCTTGGCCAGCGCCATTGCCTTCGCCCGGGCCGGGGCCGAGGTGTTTGCCACGGACATCGATATCCATGCGCTGGCGGGGATCGAAGAGGTCACCGCCATGCCCCTGGATGTCACCTCGAGCGTCGCCATTAGCGCCGCCTGCGAGCGCATCGGCGGGCTCGACGTGCTGTTCAACTGCGCAGGCTATGTGCACAGTGGCAACATACTGCAATGCGACGAAGCAGCCTGGACACGCTCGATGGACCTCAATGTCACGGCCATGTACCGCATGATCCGCGCCTTCCTTCCGGGGATGCTGGCCCGTGGCGGCGGCTCGATCATCAACATGTCGTCGGTGGCCTCCAGCGTCAAGGGCGTGCCCAATCGCTTCGCCTATGCCGCCAGCAAGGCGGCGGTGGTGGGTCTGACCAAGGCTGTCGCCATCGACTTCGTCAGTCAGGGCATCCGCTGCAACGCGATCTGCCCGGGCACCGTGGACTCGCCTTCGCTGCGCCAGCGCATCGCCGACCAGGCCGTGCAACAGGGCGTCGATGAGGCGCAGGTCTATCGGCAGTTCCTCGGCCGCCAGCCCATGGGGCGCATCGGCAGCACTGAAGAGATCGCCCAGTTGGCGGTGTACCTGGGCAGCGATGCGTCTGCCTATACCACGGGTACCATTCACGTCATCGACGGTGGCATGAGCCTCTGAAATCGGTCTTCACTTGAGCAGGAGCACGACATGAAACTATTGCGCTACGGCGAAAAGGGTTCGGAAAAACCCGGGCTGCTGGATACCGACAATCAGCTGCGCGACCTCTCCGGCCATGTGCCGGACATCGCCGGGCAGGTCCTGGGCGCGGATAGCCTGGCAGCGCTCGCCGCCCTCGACCCGCGCAGCCTGCCGCTCGTTGCCGGCCAGCCGCGCATCGGTGCCTGCGTCGGCCAGGTCGGCAAGTTCATCTGCATCGGTCTGAACTACGCCGATCACGCGGCCGAGTCGAACATGGAGGTGCCGAAAGAGCCGATCATCTTCAACAAATGGACCAGTGCCATCTGCGGGCCGAACGACGACATTCAGATCCCGCGCGGCTCGCTCAAGACCGATTGGGAAGTCGAGCTGGGCGTGGTCATCGGTAAAGGCGGGCGCTACATCGACGAAGCCAATGCCATGGAGCATGTCGCCGGTTACTGCGTCATCAACGATGTGTCCGAGCGCGAGTGGCAACTGGAGCGCGGCGGCACCTGGGACAAAGGCAAGGGTTTCGACACCTTCGGCCCTCTCGGCCCCTGGCTGGTGACCCGGGATGAAATCGCCGACCCGCATACGCTGGATCTGTGGCTGGAGGTTGACGGACACCGCTACCAGAACGGCAATACCCGAACGCTGATCTTCAGCGTGCCGCAACTGATTGCCTACTTGAGCCGCTGCATGAGCCTGCAACCGGGGGATGTGATCTCCACCGGCACGCCGCCCGGCGTCGGCTTGGGCATCAAGCCCGACCCGGTATTCCTGCGACCGGGCCAGACCATTCGCCTGGGAATCGAAGGCTTGGGCGAACAGCGTCAGGTCACGGTGCAGGTGGACTGATGGCTGGGCTCGCTCCCACAGTTTGATCAATGGCCCCTCAGGCCCCTGTGGGAGCGGGCTTGCCCGCGAAGGCGGCGTCACAGTCAATGAAGATATTGAATGTGCTGGCCTCTTCGCGAGCAAGCCCGCTCCCACAGAACAGAAGGATTGCGGATGCACGCGG